>JBKHIT010000084.1:0-14746 GCA_046538485.1 Candidatus Brocadiia bacterium
CGAGATAGTGATAACGCTCGATCAGCTCGTTCCACAGCCCCGAGCCCTTGCCCGCACTCACCGGTTCGCACTGGAGCTCTCCCAGCTGACTGCGGGGGATTATTAGCGCCGTTTGGATAAGATTATCGCTGACATCTGCTACAATACATTTGTTACGTCACTTGTTTTGAAATAGCCGTAAAATCGAGGCTAGACGATGCGACCTGACTTGCATAATTTTGGGGGGAGACGCTATATAAGCCATAGTGACCCTAAAAGCGATATCCTATCCTCACAGCGGGTGGTTGTCGCCACCCAGGCACCGGGATATATTGGTGACTTTCTCATGATGGTCGGAAGAACAGCAATCGAAATGGCTCTACTTGGAGAAGTTTCATGCGCATCCCCATGCACGTCGAACAGTCGCTTGGTATCAGCCGTCCCGATGAACCGGTCCTCTGCGGGGTCCCCGTGCCACGAGGCGAGCTGACGGAGACCGGCTGGATGTTTCTGCATCATGCGAATGGCGACCGTTGGCCGGTCCACACGTCCCCCGCCGCCTACTGGCCCGACGGCTCGGTCAAGTGGCTGCACGTATGTGGGCGGCTGTCGCTTGATGAAGGGGCCAGTCACGATCTTTCGTTGGACACGGTGGGGATTGACCATGCGGATACGCCGTCCCTTAAGGTCGAGGAACGGGATGACGGGGTCGTCGTCACCGGAGGGCCAATCGAGGTCACGCTTGGTCCGGAGATCGACGGCTGGCTGAACGCCCGTCCAGCGGCTGGTGCTCCGGGAGCCAGCGTGACGGGGCTTTCGCCGGAGCTGGACTTCGTCGGACCGGAGCCGGAGACGCCTCCGCGAGCCGGCTGCTTCGTGATTGCCGACGGCCCGACGCGGGTCGTATCGCGGAGCCCCAACCGAGTGGTGCTTCGCAGCAACGGCCATTGGCTCGACGAGGCCGGCGAACCGATGGCGGAACTGCGGCTTTTCGTCGAGGTCCGCGCTGATATGGCAGAGGTCCGGTTGCAACCCGCTCTGATCTATCTCGGCCAAGCCCAAAGGGACTTGCTGCGCCGCTTTGAACTCGTGGTGCGAAGCGGCATGGGGGCGACGCTGTCTTCGATGGAGGACATCGCGCCACTCACGGATACGAAAACATACCTCACTGGCGACGGTCCGGCCGACCCGCGCCCCATTGACAGGATCACTTACGGCTTCGGTGCCGAACAGGGCCGCGGCTACTGGGACCGTGTGCGGCCGTATGTCCACCTGGCGCGTTTTCCACAGGCTCGGCAGGTGCAAATCGGCTCCAGCTTTTACCGCACTGAGAAGCGCGTGTTGCCCGACGGCTGTAGCTGGGTGAAAGCCAATGAGGGACGACGCGCTCAGGGCTGGTGTCACCTCAATCAGGACGGTACCGGGTTGACTGCCGCCATGCGCTACTACTGGCAGGAATACCCCAGTTCCCTGGCGGTGGACGCCGAGCAGGGCACGCTCACCTTCGGGTTTTGGCCCGCCGCCGCTGAGCCGCTGGACCTGCGTCGCTACTCGCCCATGCGCTACGGCCCGGACGCCTATGAGTATGGCACCGGTTTTTTCCCCGAGGAGACACATGGGGCCCACGGTGTGGCCAAAGCGCGGGAATTGGTCTTACAGTTTCACGATGGGCCGGCCGACTCCCGGGAACAACGCTGGGCGGTGGCCCGCCGGGCGTTGAGCTTCACGCGGCCATTGCGCCCGATGGCCACTGGCGCCCACTTCGCGGCTACCGAAGTCGTGGGCCAGGTGGGTGCCATTGACAGTCGGAGCGGCGAGGACGTGGCGAAACGGATCAGCGAAGTCATACACCTGCTCGCCAGCGAACGGGACCGACGCGGCTGGTACGGTATGGTCGATTTCGGCGATATCCTGATGGGCTACTATACCGCCCTCGAGCGTTGGGCCTTCGACGACGGCGGCTACGGATGGATCAACACCGAGCACCTCCCGGACTACGGATTGTGGCTGTGCGCTTTGGCTTCCAGGCGTGACGACTGGCTGAAACTGGCCATCGAGATGTCTCGGCACAACCGCGACCTGGACACCTACCACGCCGGCAATTTCATCGGCTCGGGCACGCGGCACAACGTCAACCACTGGGGCTGCGCCGACAAAGAATGGCGCGTATCCAACCCCATCTCCCGCCGGCTTCACTTCTACACCACCGCCGATCCATGGACCGCCGAGGTCATCGGCACCACCGTGGAGATGTACCAATCCTACGAACGTACCTGCACGCTGGCGCCGTCCATGTCGGCGGCCCTTTCCGGTGTGCTCACCAAGTGGGAAATGAGCGGTCGCGAGGAGGACGGCGAGGTGGTCCGCAAGATGGCCGACGTCTACGCCCGGGCGTTCATGGAAAGTGGCACTTTTCTTAACGAGATGCACGTGAATATCGCCACCGGCGAGGGGCACCCCATCGAAGGCAAGGAGGCCGGGGCCTACTTCTTCTTCGAAACTTTCGGCGCCCAACACACGCTCTGCGAACTGGCATTGCTGCTCGAGCACAAGGAGCTGGCCGACGCTCTGACGCGCTATGCCCGTTTCCGGGCCGAGCCTGGTCGGGACGGCCGGCAGCCCGGCACTGGCCCCTTGCCAGCCTGCGCCCTCGCCTACCGGATCACCGGCGATCCGGAATTCCGCAAGCGCGTGCGAGGATCTCTTGAGGAGGCGGGCCAGGATCTGCACACCACCGGCGGCGATGGTTTGCAGGAGGAGCCTATCCACATGGCGCCCGTTGAGTGTGTTCGCCGCAATAAATTCGCCTGTAGACTGGCGCAAATCCTGCTCGTGGCGCCGGTGGCACTGGCGGCGCTGCAGGAAACCGACACTTGACGGTCGCCGCCCGCGCGGAACGCGATCGGAACGTTCGCCCAACCTGTAGCGAGCAGACGTTTCCGGCAGAGCGAACTCTTCGCATCCCAAATGAGAGGAGACCGTTACATGCAATCACGTCAGACGTCCCACCGTCCGAACATTATTTTTATTCTTGTGGACGACATGGGCTGGATGGACCTGTCCTGCCAGGGCGAGTTATAGGGGTCGGACCATAACATATCGTTACTGATACTCACTTTGCAACTTTCCAGGGCCCGCTCAGAGGGCTTAGAAGCGCTCCCCTCAAAACTTGTCCGCCTCGGGCGTGATCAACTGTAAGAGGGCGGGGTTTTTCTGACGCGCCAGCTCTCCTCTCCTGGACCGTCCCTCGCCCGTCGTTCCGCCGTTATCCAGCAACCATCAACCAGCAACTTGAGTTCCGTTAGCGCCGTTTTTCAGGGGGTAAAAAACGCGTCTAACGCCATATACGATCCCATGTTTTGTCGTATCTAATTTCCAAAACTGCATTTGTTATGGTCCGACACCCTTTAGCCTGTTGCCGCTTACCACTTACGTTCGTATCTCACAACTATCCACTGGCTTTCCGTTCCTAAACCATCTCTCTTGGTGTTTCTCTTGGTCCGTCAACTCCAGCAACAATCCGTACTTATATTGATATTCTCGTGCGCCGTGGGGAGGCTTTGTATAATCCTTTGCTTTTTCCGCATCGCCACTCTCCTCCTTTTTCAGCTCAACTACAAGCAGGTTGTCCTCTGGTTGAGTCTTGCCGCGTTTATGCAAAATTATGTCGGGACGAATATTCTGTCCGTCAGAGTTAGGTTTTGATGTACCGTCTTTCCCCTGTCGATTGTACTCACAGTCCACATCCCAGCAGTCAGGAAATTGTTGCTCAAGATACACGGCTAAACGGTGTGCCATAGACCACTCGGCCGTGTCCCAGGTAAACAGCTCAGGGTCGCGTGCCCAAAATTCTTCGATGGCTTCCCTAACCAGTTGCTTTACTTCTTCAAATTCCATTCTCATCCTCCTGATGAGTTGTCAAGAAACTTCCCAGCATTCGATCCAACATGATGGGTACTTGCGTCGAGCGGATTGAGCTCGATTTCAGAGACAAAAGATAGGGAGTATATAGGGATCGATCCCAAGCCTGGGGCCGCCTATAGGATGCGGACCATAACATATCGTTGATGACACTCATTTTACAACTTTTCAGGCGTCGCTCAGTCGGATTCAACTCGGTTCGTCCCTGCGAGATAGATATGTGCGGCAAGCTTCTTTCCTGCCGTTCTTAACTCGCAACTCCCTTGAACGCTTATTCCGGGATTTTATTGTTTCTCGGCTTTCTCCCCGCAGTCGCGTGTCCAGCAAGCTGGCGCCACGTTGTTTCCTTTCTCGTTCCTCGATTTTCTCGTTTCTCGACGATACTCAACTCGCTCCAGCGCCTCAATCAGTTCATCTCCATCTCGTATCCCGTATCACGCATCTCTATCGCGCCACTAACTCTCAACTGCCGTTCCCTTCCGCTTAGCCCCCCCATTTCCCCCACAAAATGCCCCGTCTAAGCCATATATGAGGGATCTTTTTGTCCTATCCCAAGCTCCACCAACAACTTCGGTTGGTCCGACCCGGATAACCAAACCCTCCTTCGACCCGGATGAAGGTTATTCAGGGCTTGTTACGGACAGAAAGGCCTTTATTGCCTACGCGCGGGGCGGGAACTACAGCGATGATGCTGCCATGCGAGAACTGGACCACCAGACCACCTATATGCCCCAGATTCTTGGATTCATGGGCATAACGGATGTGGAGAGTGTAACCGTAGAACCCACCCTCCACGAAGGCCAGGAAGTGGCCGAAGAGAAACGGGATTTGGCCATTGACAGGGCACGCACCATCGCGGAGAATTTCTAACCCGCCGACATTAACGACTGACGGGAGCGACAACCGGATCGGCTTTTATCCACAGATTACGCAGATTTGCACAGATTTGTTTTTGGATCGACCGGAACCAGCTTTACAGGCCTTCGAGGGGCTGATTTCCCTGTGTACAGGCGTTTTCCTGGACACTCCATGTCTGTTTCTCGTTTTTTTGTTGCTCTAATCGGCGATAATCTATGTAATCTGTGGATCAACGGTGGTATCTTGGAATCCAATTTTACCTCCCCCTCAGAGTGGGTAAGACGTTTCGCATCTGCGCCAACGTTCAAACGCCCGCTTCGCGGGCTCCAAGAAACAAAAACCGGAAGGTACTTATTTCTTGCCGCTTAGTTGGGGACCGTGGCCCGTGCCCAGAGGTATTTTCAAATGTTGTGGATGAGGGATTTGAGTTTGTCCTCTGGAAGATCATTTATGCCGCCTCTTTAAGTTCGATGCCGTCCTTGAATTTGACCCCGGAGATCACTTTCGGGATCAGTTTATAGCCGTTTATCCTGCGCCAGTGCTTCTCCCCCTCCCCCCCGAGCTTGAACACCATCGTGAGGGTGGCCTTCCGGTATCCGCAACCTTTGGTCTGACGGCTGCGGTGACGGACGGTCGCGAAGGTGGATTCGATGGGGTTGGTGGTGCGAATGTGAACCCAGTGCCTGGCCGGGAAATCGTAGAACCGGCAGCAGGGCCTCGATGCTGGGGGCCTTACGCATGTAGGGAGGTAGAATGCTGCTGCTGCTGAATTCCTCTCCCTCTCGCCGGTCCCTGGCACGGGGTTTTTGCACCTCTATATCTCCCAGTCCGGACTGAATGTTGCGCGGTGGTGCATAACCGTTTCTCACTACCAGGCGGTGGCCACTATCGGGACCTACCACGTGTTTGTGATTTTCCACATACGCGCTGACCTCCGCTTCCACCGCGGCCTGAAGCATTTGCCTGGCTCCTTCTCGCAAAATGTTATCGAGTTCGCTACGTGAGTCTTCTTCGATTCGCTTTTCCAGATCTACAACGTTATCATCTTGCATGAGCGTATCCTTTCTGTGCCCTCGCCTGAGGGCAAACTGGGAAAAAGTGAAATACTTCTCCAGAGGATACGCTCTTTCTTTCTCATCCACAACATTTGATAATACCTCGATGCGTGAGATGAAACGCTCCATGGAGAAGATGGCCGATGAGCTATCCGAACTCAAGGAATGGCGGCGGGACAACATGGATGTGCCTCCTGCCCCCGAAGATAAGGTTGAGGACTCCAGGGTTACTTCTCACACCATCAGCAGCGTCCGCAAGAAGTTCAGTTTAGACCAGCAAGAGCTCGCCGATCTGTTGGACGTATCACCGAGAACAGTGTCGGCCTGGGAGACCGGCAAGAGCAGGCCCCGGGGCGGGAACAAGGCCCGTATAATAACTCTCCGGGAAATGAACAGGTCCGAGGTGGAGGAAGCCCTGGGCCGGAAAAGCGCAGAAGAAAAGAGATTCGGGCAGAAGGATGTAAAGCAACTGCGGGATAAACTCGGGCTCACGCAGGAACAGATGGGCGAGCAGCTGGGAGTGTCCTCCGCCGCCGTGGGGCACTGGGAATCTGGAAAAACTAATCCCGGCCGAGCGGCGCAGAAGACACTTCGGGACCTTGCCCGGCGGAAACCAGAGCAGCCGGAGGAAGCCGAGGAGGAGATCGGTTCTAAAACGGGGACGGACAAGCAGTTTGATGCCGAGAATATAAGAGCAATGCGCAAGGAGGCGGGCCTGTCCCAGAAAGAGATGGCCGCGGAGCTTGAGATTTCATCGAGAACTGTATCGAACTGGGAGACCGGCAGCACCAGCCCGACGGGAAAGGCGCTTGAGGCCCTGAGAGAGTGGAGCGAATCTTGCGAAGAAAAAACAGGTGAGGAGCTTACCGGCGACGATATACGGACCCTCCGGGATGAGATGGACCTGACCCAGAAACAGTTTGCCGAGAGACTGGGAGTCACCGCAACTACGGTTGGGAACTGGGAGACCGGAAACACAAGCCACAGAGGGGAGAACAGAGAAACACTGCTGGAGCTCAGAAGTGATCCAGCCACTGAAGACGCCACCAGTGAAGAGAACGCAGGGCCGGGAAATGGGTCGGAAGAGACCAGCTCGCCGGATTCCCGGATATACTCCCTTCGTGGTTATATTTCTGAGGATCGATCTCCAGAAGATGCGGATAACCGGGGTGGTAAACCTGCTGGGGACTGAATCCCTCTCCCCCCGCGTTGAGGCTAAAGGTGCGAGATACCTCATAAGAAATGGGTGTTCTGCTTCAGACGGGATTGGGTATCCCTTATTGGGGAGTAAGAATCTGGTCTTGGAGATGAAAGTCCATTATGGCGAAGCCTTCGGATGTTTGACAAAAAGGCAGAAGCGGATATCCTACATATTCTTAAAGATGGAGTGTTGCCCTATCTGGATAGAGTCTTAAAATCGGGTATATTTTATATGCTTTGCTTGTGTGTAAATGGGGATCAGCAGCTTTTGGAGGAGTGAATTGACAATGAACGGTGAACTGCTTCGTAATCTTTTCCAACTTCGTCTGGCCGTCGGACGTTTTGGCGAAATGGATAACATGAAGTGGTGGAATACCAATGGGATGCTGGGGCGTTATGGGGAGAAGGCGCTGAGCCGTGGTTTACCCCGAACCCATTTCTTCGCTCAGGCACGCACCGTCTTCAAGGTGGCCACTCACCGCAGCAAGCAGGTATTCACCCCTCCCAATGGGGTTACGCTGTGGGACATGCCGGCGGATATTGAACGGGATTTTGAGGAAAAGTGGCACCAGTGGATGGACGAGAACGAACAGTGGGAGCCGTTCTTCCGCCAAATTAAACAGTGGGATGGGGACGATCTTGTCGGTTTTCTCACCCGGAACGATCTGCTCACGGACCAGCTGGCCACTCAAGCCCAGAACCTGCGACGGTCTGCGCAGGGACAAGCCGTGCTTCTGTCGGATTATTCCAACGTGAATGATGAGTCCGTGGCTTTGCTGGCGGCCGGCTTTTGCCGGGGGGAACCCCAGAAACCGGCCATCCCCTATGTCCGCATGGAAGGGTAACCCATTCATGACAACCACACGGTCCCAGGAAGTCTCCTCCTTCACCATCGTCAAAGGTGGACTTATTGAGGAAACCTATCTGGCGTTCCAGAACTGGGATTTCGATCTGTCCAAACGCGAGAATCTGCAGAAGTTCCGTGAGGAAGATCCTATCGGTGCCACCAGTGCCAACATGCTGGATGAGGTGGCTATGGGCCTGAGCCGACGATTTGAACCCAACACGCGCGATCGCCCTCTGGTCGAGCTGGCCAAAGCCGGTTGTGAACGGGAAGTGTGGGAACCACTTCTGCTGTGGCATATGACCCGCGATGAGTTTCTGGTCCGCGATTTCCTGCTGAACTGGCTTTTCCCCCGATACGAGGACGGAGCGTTGGCCGTCCAGGCCAATGAGGTGATCCCGTATCTCAAAACACTGCCCGAGAAAGGCGTTACATCCACCGATTCATGGGCGGACTCCACTCTCAAAAGGGTGGCTTCCGGGCTTCTCCGCATCGCCGTTGACTTCGGGCTCATGACCGGCCGGGTAAAACGGGAGTTTGCCTCCTATCACCTGCCCGATGACAGCTTCATGTATCTTCTGCACGCGCTTGCCGAACAACAGTCCAATGCCAATCATATTGTGCAGTCCGACGAGTGGCGAATGTATCTTATCACGCCCCGACAGGTGGAACGCCGGGTTCTGCAGTTGCATCAGTACAACAAACTTGACTATCACGTGGCAGGGACGCTTGCGCAGCTTTCCCTGCCCGCTGAATCGACCCTGGAATATGCACGAGGAATGATATCGTGAATGACTGGAGAGAAAGACTCAAACGTCTGGAACGCCTTCTGAAACAGACGGACCCCCGCACCGATATCAGTGCGTATCACGATATGCCCTGTGCCATTTTCCGTTATAACCCGGAGGATGAGTTTCCGTTTCGGGAGGAGCTTTCCCTTCTTCAAACCCGCCTCAGTGCGGCCGGAAAGACGGTCACCCGCATTTCACTGGCCAAATGCCTCACCGAGGCTCTGGAGAGGGAAGGTATGTCGGCGGATCGGATGGCGATGGCTGAACGCAGCGCGGGAGTCGGCAAGATTATTGACCAGATCCATAAAGTCCTCAGCGACTACTGTCCTCTGGATGAACTCGTGGCGGAGCATTTCCCCTCCGACGGAGATCCCACCGAAGACCTTATTTTCATCACGCGGGCGGGGGCGCTTTTCCCCGCATACAGAACATCCGCTCTTCTGGAACAGCTTATGGGGACGGTGGAGCTGCCGGCGGTGTTGTTCTATCCCGGGCGTCTGGAGGGTGCTGCTGGACTCAAGTTTATGGGCATCACCGACGCCGAACACAACTATCGCCCCAAAATCTTCTAACACTCAGGATGTGAACCGATGACAGAAAAACTGAACAGAGATCTCTTTGCCCGCGACATTGATCGGCGTATTGAAGAGGTTATCAAGGTCGATCAGACCGATGAGAAGATCATCCACGATGAAATTGAGGAATACGTCGTCACCGACGCCATCGGGGAGTATTATGTTGATATCCTGAATCGATACCAGGAAACCCCCAACAACCCGCATGAAGGCGTGGGAGTCTGGGTGTCCGGTTTTTTCGGATCCGGTAAATCGAGCTTTGCGAAGATGCTGGGATTGGCTCTGCAAAATCAGGAGGTGATGGGCGTCCCGGCCGCCGAACTGTTCAGTCAGCATATTGACAATGAACGCATGAAGGTCCACCTCAGTAACATTACGGAGAACATCCCCACCCACTCGGTCATCTTTGATGTATCCAGTGAACGAGGAATACGGTCGGGCAATCAGACGATTTACGAGATAATGTACCGGATGTTTCTCGAAAGCCTGGGTTACGCCCGTGATCTCGACCTGGCGGAACTGGAGATTTCTCTTGAAGAGGCCGGCCGACTCAACGAGTTCAAGGAAACCTACGCCGACATCTATGACAAAAGCTGGGACCGGGAGAAAGGGAAGGTTGCCTTCGCCATCGGGGAAGCAAGCCGCGTGATGCATGAGATGGACCCGGAGACATACGAAACCGCCGACAGCTGGTCCACGGGGGCACAGGACCGCGCGGATATCACGGCCGACAAACTGGCCACTCGGTGCCAGAAGCTGATGGAACGACGCAAACCGGATCACACGCTCATGTTTGTGATTGATGAGGTCGGCCAGTTCGTCTCGCGAAACGTACAGAAAATGCTCGATCTCCAGGGCGTCATCCAGAGCCTTGGACGCGTGGGCCGGGGAAAGATGTGGCTGGTGGTCACATCCCAGGAGAAACTGACGGAACTGGTGGATGGTCTGGATGATAAACGGGTCGAGCTTGCCCGGCTCATGGACCGGTTCCCGCAGGAACTGCAGGTACATCTGGAACCCTCTGATATCTCCGAAGTCACCAGCAAACGAGTTCTGTCGAAAAATGCCGAGGCGGAGGAGCTGCTGCGAGATGTGTATTCACGCCACCGGGGGCGACTCAGTAAAAACACGCAGCTCAGCGCCGATATTCGCCTGCCCGAACTCAACGCCGACAGTTTTATCGATCTGTATCCGCTTATGCCCTACCAGGTGGACCTGATGATCAGCGTGGTGTCGGGATTGCGAACCCAGGGCGGCGCCAGCAAACACGTGGGCGGTGCCAACCGGACCATCATCAAACTCGCCCAGCAGCTGCTCATCCACCCCGACGTCAACCTGGCCGACGAGGAAGTGGGCACCCTGACCCGTATCGATCAGATGTACGACCTGGTTTCGGGCAATATCCCGAGCGAAATACGTGGCAAGATCGACCGGATTGAGGAACAGGCCGACCATGAGATGGCCCAGCCGGTGGCCAAAGCCATCTGTCTGCTGCAATACGTCAAAAGCATTCATCGCACGGAAGACAACATTGCGGCAGCCCTTCACCCGGCCGTCGATGCCGATAGTGTCCTGCCCAAAGTCAAGGAGGCGTTGGCTGAGCTGGAAGACCGAACCCTCATCCGTCACGATGACGAGGGGTACCGAATACCCACACCAGCCGAAGACGACTGGGATAAACAGCGGGATGCGGTGGACCCGACTCACGGAGACATGGTCCGCCTCTACCGGGAAGCATTGGAACAACTATGGCAGCCTCAACCGTCGCACAATTTTATGAAGACCAAGAAATTCACGGCCGGATTGTATTTCAACGGTCGTCCCATCAAGGAGGGCGACATCCCGTTCGACATGACCCTGGCGGAAGTGGGCGAAGAATACGATCAGCAGGTGTCCGACATGCGGAGCCGGAGTCAGACCGAAGATGATAAGGTCTTCTGGATCACTCCCGTCGGCGATGCCATTCGCCGGGAAACCGTGGAACTGTACCGGTCCAAAAAGATTATTCAGAAGAAAGAACGGGGATCCCACACCGAGGAGGAACGCGATCTCATCACCGAGGAGAAGAGCCGTCAGTCCCGCCATCAGAAAGAGCTGAAACGGCTGCTCAAACGGGCATGCCTGGGAGGAACGCTCTATTTTCGGGGTAACGACCGAAGCCCATCCGGTGGGAAGGATGATGTGGGGAAAGTGGCCGAAGGGGTGCTGAAGGAGGCCCTGCCCGATGTGTATGACCGGTTCGAGGAAGCGGCCGCGAAAGTCAAAAAGAAGGACCTGAAGGCATTGCTCACGGCCGATAACCTGAAAGGACTGCCATCGGTGTTTACCGATCTTGGTTTGCTCCGTGACGAAAACGGCCGAGTGGTCTTCAGCACCGATGAAGATCCTCTCAACGAGGTGTTCAATACCATCAAAAACAGAACTGATTACGGTGAGACGGCGAGTGGACGTTACCTGGCAAACCAGTTTGCCGATGAACCGTTTGGGTGGGATTTCGACGTGGTGCGCCTGCTGGTGATCTCCCTTTTGCGAGCCGGACAGGTGGAAGCGGTCAGTAAGGGCAAGACGATTGACTCCGCCCTGTCGGTGGAGGCCCAGAACACGTTCCCCAACAACAACCGATTTCGCAGCGCGTCCTTCCGGCCGAAAGTGTCCGATATCGACTTTCCGGATGTCGTGGATGCGGCCGATGCGTTCGAGGAGATCTTTGGCCAGGAGGTGGCCGAACTGGAACAGACCGCGGTGGTGCGTGACATCCAGGAGCAGCTGGCACGGAAAGAGGATCAGATACGAGAAGCACAGCGTCTGCTCACCTCCCATTCGCTTCCCGGAGCCGAGGTCTTGGACGAGGCGATTGACCAGATCAGTTCCATCCGCACCGGCGATGAGAGTAACGCCATCCTGACGTTCAACGGGGCATACCGGGAACTGGAGGCGGCCATTCAGCGGACCACGGAGATCCACAAAAATCTGACGGAACCACGGTTGCAGGAGCTGAAGCGGGCGAGGGACGTTCTGGACAATAAATGGCCCGTGTTGAAGAAAGAAGAGGATCTCGATGAGACGTATCGTGAACATGCCGAGAAACTTCAGGACCTGATGCAGCGCGAATCTTTTTTTGACGATCTCGCCGCCATTGATCGGCATGCAAATGCTCTGAAAGAAGAATACGACCGGCGCCATCAGCAGGCCCTGGAGGACCGCACGGAGGCGTATGAGGAGGCACTGGAGGAGCTGCATGGCATGCCAGAGTGGACCAAACTGGAGGAGGAGAAACGTGAAAGAGTGGCATCCAGGATCAAAGAACGGGCGACGGATTACAATGCGGAGGGGGAATCCCTTGCCCTCCTGCGGACGGAGCGTGACGCATGTGAGCGTGAACTGGCCCAGGCCCGAGAGAACGCCATGCGACTGATCGACGGGAAACGGGTGGAACGGGTGAGCGTGGGCAGTTACTTTCAGGGCGGCATCGAGACCGAGGAGCAGCTGGACGAGGCTCTGAAAGGCCTGCGGGAGAAATGTGAGAAGTTGATTGGCGCCGGTAAGAAGATACTTTTGCAGTAAAGGGATCATGGACCAGGATACGCGGAACCAGATACAGAACGCCACGCAGGACGCCCGGGAGCTTCTGGAGGAAGAATACGCCGCCCAGCTTGAGGGCACCTACGACATACTGCCCGATGGCACCATTCCGGAGAAACCCGGCGAACATCTCGATGGTCGGGGACGCATCACGCGAGAGAAGCTGGTGGAGGCCATTGAGCATAAAATATCGGGGGGCATGGACGCCGATCAGGCCGTCGCTGCCTACCGACGCGAGGCGGCGTTCACCACCCTCAACCGGTTCGTGGCCCTCAAGATGCTGGAGTCCCGCGATCTGGTTCAGGAATGCGTCTCCCGTGGCGAGCAGTCTGCAGGGTTCCGGGAATTCACCGGCCTGGCCGAGGGGCTGAACGAGCTCCCCGATCACGGCTACCGGCTCTACATCGAGAGTCTCTTTGATGAGATTGGCCGGGAGGTCGGCGTGCTCTTCGACCGACGCGACCCCGCCTCGTTGCTCTGGCCCCGGCGACAGGTCCTGGAGGACCTGCTGGACATCCTCAATGCCGATGAACTGGAAGGGGTCTGGGACGAGGACGAGACCATCGGGTGGGTCTACCAGTATTTCAACAGCGGCGATGAGCGCAGCCAGATGCGGTCGGAATCATCGGCTCCCCGGAACAGCCACGAGCTGGCGGTGCGCAACCAATTTTTCACGCCCCGCTATGTGGTGGAGTTTTTGACGGACAACACGCTGGGGAGGATCTGGTATGAGATGCGCCGGGGGGAGACCGACCTGACCGAACAGTGCGACTACATGGTGCGCCGTCCCAACGAAGTGTTTCTCGACGAGGGCGAGGAACCGCCCGAGGATGCTGATCAGGAAGATGAGGATCTCAGCCAGGAAGAACTTCTTCAGAAACCGGCCTACATTCCGTTCAGAGCCCTGAAGGATCCCCGCGACATCCGGGTTCTCGATCCCGCCTGCGGCTCAGGTCATTTCCTGCTCTACGCGTTTGTGCTTCTCCTGACGATTTATCGGGAGGCCTGGGAATCCGGGAGTGGCCCGGAATCGGAGGCGACGGGGAGCTCCCTTCACGAAGATTATTCCACCTGGCAGGAACTGCAGAGAGATCTTCCGGGCCTCATCCTCCGTCACAACCTCCACGGCATCGAGATCGATCACCGGGCGGCCCAAATCGCCTCTCTGGCCCTCTGGATGCGGGCTCAGCGCGCCTATAACGAGCAGGAGATCCCACGAGCAGATCGCCCGCCCATCACACGGACGAACGTGGTGGTCGCCGAACCCATGCCGGGCGAAAAGGACATGTTGGAGGAGTTCCTCCGTGAGCTGCGTGAGGACCGGCTGGAGGGGCTCATGGAGCAGGTGTTCGACGTGCCGGAGGGCGGCCGATTGCGGGCCACTCGTGCCATGGCCGACAGCCTGTGCGAACTGGTGGAGACGGTGTGGGAGAAGATGGAGCTGGCCGGGGAGGCGGGGAGCCTGCTGAAGATCGAGGAGGAACTGGACGAGGCGATTGCCGAAAGCCGCAACGAGTGGGAGCAGAAACTCCCGCTGTTTCGCGTGACGGAACTCAACATCGAAGGGGAGGAAAAGGAACACTATCCCCGTACGGCGCCGGGGGCGGAGGACGACTTCTGGTCAAAGGCCGAGATGTTGGTTTTGGCCGCACTGGAGCAGTATGCCGAGCGGGCAAGAAATGATCGATCCTACCGCCGCCGGTTGTTTGCGGAAGAAGCTGCGCATGCTTTCGCCTTCGTAGATGTCTGCCGACAAAATTATGACGTAGCGCTTATGAATCCCCCGTTCGGAGCACCGACAACTGCAAGCAAGCCTCATGTGGCCAAATGCTACTCCAAATGTAAGGAGGACATCGACGCTGCTTTTGTTTCCCGAGGCGTAGACCTCCTAGCCTGAACTTTACGGATATCCTGCCGTTATCTGGCGTAAGCAATGCTTTA
>JBKHIT010000027.1:0-61090 GCA_046538485.1 Candidatus Brocadiia bacterium
CGATTTCCGATTTCGTTGATTGTCTCTGATTAACTCCCCCTTTAAAATGGCTGCACACGCGGGGATAGTCCCCTCCTACAGAGCAAAAACTAAAAGTGAGCCATTTGCGTTGATCAGAAATATTGGCACAGCTGGGACTTAGCATAGCCAGAAAAAATGTTTTACCCCAAAATTCGGCTCTGATAGCCGTTGAGAAAATGGTTTAGCCGTAAGAAGCGGTTTTTCACCCCATGGCCCTCCCGCGAGCGGACTGGACTTCAGCCGGAGACTGGAGTTCAGAACGCGGACAATAAACCGGCAGGTCTCGGAGAAAAACAGCAGAACGACCAACGGCAGCTCCGCCTCAGCGATGCGGACCGACAGCTACCTGGCATTTCACGGCATTTGTCCGCCTCAAGTCCCCCTTCGTCCGCCTGAGCGGACTCAGCTGAACTCGAGTCTGCAGGATACGCGGTCGAGAAGCGGAGTTGCAAGCTCACAGAATGATTGACACCAGACATGAGGTTTATGTTACAACAACCTGTAAAGACTTTTCCGAAGGAAACTTGAGGGATTTGCGCCCGGCTCTGTTCGGGAGTCGGTGGCAATCTCAAGGTAGTCCAGCGCTGTCAAACAGGGAAATGATCCACAGCGCAAAGTCCTCTAAAAGTGGAATACGGTTGCCCCGCACACGCGGGGATAGTCCGTTTTACTTTCATGTTTCCGTTCTCCAGCTAATGGTTGCCCCGCAGTTGCGAAGATTGAACATCCGACAGAGCTCAAGCAGGCCCGGGGGGCGCCGGGGAGAATGCTGGAACAAAAAAAGGCCCCCGATCCGACCCTTACCTCGCTTGAACCTCTACGATCCCTCTGATATATTCGGAACATGGGGCCGGATTCGCCAGGAACCTGGGTATGGCCCCGTCGCGGTTTTCTGAGTTGACGGGGAAAGCCGCGAAACTCCAATCCCGTAATTCTGAGACAAAAAGGCTACTAATATGCAACGGAAAAAAGGCTTGCTCATCGGTTTTGTTGTTGGTTTACTGGGCGGACTGTTGTTTGCACCCGTTCTGGCGCGTCCCGGGACCAATAGCTGGGAGAAATGGAAGAATGAGTTTTTCGATCCGCTCCAGTTTGCGATTGGCCAAATTGAAGGCCGCTATGTCGAGGAGGTAAAACCTGAAGACCTGCTTATCGGTGCTTATCATGGTGTCCTGAGCCGGTTGGATCGTTATAGCAATTACATTCCGCCCGACCGGCTTGAAGAATTTCAGGGTGATACCAAAGGCAAATTTGGCGGGCTCGGGATTCAAATTCGCTTTCTGCCTCTCGAAAAAGTGCTGAAGGTTGAACAACCGATTCCCGGGACCCCTGCTTTTCGAAAAGGGGTTCTTGCTGGAGATATTATTGTCCATATCAAAGAGGAGTCCACGGGAAAGGAACATAACCCGAGCGATTTCGAAGACGTGCATGACGCTGTGCGGATTCTTCGTGGCAAGCCCAACTCAAAAGTGACTATTACCGTTGTGCACAAGGAAAGCCGCGAACAGGAAAAAATCACGATACCCCGGGCCGTTATCAAGATCCCGGGAGTCAAAGCGTCACGGATTGTGGATGAAGGGTACAAGATCGGTTATGTGTATGTAGCCAATTTTCACGAAGACACCGCTTCGGATCTTAAAAAGAAACTCAAAGAACTCCACGAACAGGGGATGAGAGGGCTTGTCATCGATCTGCGGTTCAATCCGGGGGGGTTGCTGAAAAGCGCTATTGATGTGTCGGATCTTTTCCTGGGAGATGCCGTGGTTGTGAGCACGCACGGCCGTGCCGATCCGGAACGCATTTACAGGACACATTCTAAGGACACCCTGGGGGATGCACCGATCATTGTTTTGATGAACAGCTATAGCGCCAGCGCCTCGGAGATCGTTGCGGGCGCCATAAAAGATAACGGTCGGGGCCTGCTTGTCGGCGAAACGACTTTCGGAAAGGGAAGTGTGCAGACCATCCTGCCGCTGAGAAACAAAAAAAGCGCGTTGAAGTTGACCACCTCGAAGTACTATACGCCCAGCGGTGTCTGTATCGAGGAAAAGGGAATAAAACCGCATATCGAGGTGTCTTTTACTGACGAGCAAAATCGCAGGCTCATTCAGAATTTGGCCGAAGAGAGTGGCTATCCCGAGGATGAGAAACAGCCGGAGCAGGAGAATCCCTCTGAGTCGGACACAGAGAACGATAAGGAACAGGAGGGTGAAGACAGCGGAGAAAAAGAGGAAGAGTTCCGCGATACGCAGCTTCAAAGGGCCATTGATATTCTGAAGGGAATTATAATCGAACGAAAAATGCACCCGAAAGCGCTTTGAGAGTCAGCGGATAAACCCCGTCGGGAAGTTGTGCTGCTTATCAAACTTGATAGTATGGCAGCATGCCCGCCTTGCTGAGGGGGAGGCGTTCCGCTTGATTGGTGGTGGGGTTCTGGCGTATGATACGGCATTAGGCGGGGAATAGAATCAGGAACGGGTCAGGAGAAGCTTGAAAATAGGACCGTTCAGCTAATACTGTATTTACTGCTCAGGTTTGTACTTTCCCTCAATAAGCTAAATGCAAGGTTGTAGAACTGGAATAAAAGGTTCGGGGGCAAGGAATTAATATTGATGGTTTTTGAAAGCGAAGGCAGTCCACACAAAAGTGGGAACGAGAGCCAGCAAATAGATGAAGTGGACAGGGAAATGAAACGCAAACACGAGGAGGCGGCGGGATTTGACGGTCCGCGTAGATGGGCGCGGGAACTGCGTGAACTGTTGGGAGTTGAGGGCGAGCCAGGAGGCCGCGCAGAAAGCGGCCAGAAAATAGAGCGCAACAATCAGGAATCTAAGGGCGCGGCTTCGCCGCTGGATAATGAGCACAACAGTTCAATCGCCCGGAGAAATATTGAGAAGAAAGGGGGGAAGGGCAGAAAACAGGAGGCGATTAAGGTTTTGCTCCGACGAAAAATCGTCAGGGGCGAGCTGCGTCCTGGCGAGCTCTTGCCGCGGCGGGTCGATTTGGCCGAGATGCTTGGAACAAGCAATGTAACGATCCAGTCTGTAATGGATGAACTTATCGAAGACGGCTTTCTACGGGCGGTTCGGGGCCAGGGAACGTTTGTGGCCGATAGAGGGCCTCACGTGTCTCGCTATGGGGTTGTTGTCCCGGGCGGGGAACGCGGGGAGAAGAGACGTTATTCACAGTTCTGGGAAGCCATCTGTGTGGCCGCGCGAGAACTGGCGGCTGCGACGGAATGCGAATTCCCGATTTTTGATACACAAGACCTTTCGTCTGAGGGCAAGTTGGATCGCGATCTGAGGAACGATCGTCTCGCGGGTTTAATTTTCGCTGATGCACCGCATGCCGAGGGAATGAGCGTTTTTCGCAAAGCGTCTCTGCCAACGGTGGCCGTTGTGGCCGAGTCGACGTCCACTGAGATGCCGGTGGTGCATCTTGACATGCGCGGTTTTATGAATCGGGCCGTCGACCATCTGGCGGATAATGGTTGTCAGAAACTTGCGCTTTTAACGGCCCGCGGCTCGCGCGGCACAAGAGAACATCTGCATCAGTGCACGCAAAAACATCAAATTGCTGTACGTCCTTATTGGGTTCTTTCAATTGATCCCTGGTCCACAGAGGCGGTCATTACGTTCGTCCAACTGCTTATGAGCAACGATAAGGACAGGCCGGATGGTATTATAATTGCGGACGACAATCTGGTTCCTCAGGCGACGACGGGATTGCGTGCGAGTGGTTTGCGGGTTGCCGAAGACGTCCAATTAATTGCCTATACGAATTATCCTTCGCCGCCGACGAGTCATACTCCAGTGACGCGTCTGGGCATCGACGCGCGTGAAGTTTTAAAAGAATGTATCCTTCAGATCGACCTGCAGAGGAAGGGGGAACCTCCTGCCCCTGCGACGTATGTGGACCCACGCTTCGAAACCGAGATCGACCCCGAAGCACAGATTCTTTCGCTGCAAAGAAACTGGGAAAATGAACCCGAAGTAGTGTCAATGTGAGAAACGTTCATACTTTTTTGGCTGGTAGTATTAAGGGACTGAGCGAACGATGTTAAACGATTCGAGAAAGAATAGGACGGGAAAAAGAGGGGTCCGCGAAGATCGGGACAAGGGACAGCGCAAAACCTGCCCGAAATGCGGCACCGAATCTCTTATTCCGGCGGTTTTGAAACGGTCGGGGATCGAGATTGATCGGTGCAAGGAATGCCATGGTATATGGCTTGAGGGGGGAGAACTCGAAGATCTGCTCGGGGAACTTTCCGTGGACTTTCACGTGCCTTCCGGAGCCACATCAGGAAGTAAGATGTGTCCGGAATGCGATGACCCCCTTTATGTTGTGGGCTATCCGCATACGGGGGTCATTATCGATATCTGCAAAAAATGCGGTGGCGTCTGGCTCGACCATGGAGAATACGGTCAAATACGGAAAGCTCTGCACATGCTGGAAGATCTCGGATGGCCCCGACGCCGCGAAAAGGACAATTTGCTGCGTCGACTGGTGAGTTACATCTCCGGTAAGCCGGTGAGCGTTTGCTGAGCAATGCTACCCACTCTCCAGGTCCCGCGGCCGACTGGACTTCAGCCGGAGTACGCGTTTAGCGTGTCGAGTGCCGTTCCAGAAAAGGCCCGTAGGGCCGGAGCAGACATAGCCCCGGGCTACCTCTGCCACGCCCGCTCCGCGGGCTTACCGACAGCACCAACGCTAAACGCATACCAGCCGGAGGCTGGAGTCCAGAATGCGGACCGACAGCTACCTGGCATTTCACGGCATTTGTCCGCCTCAAGTCCCCCTTCGTCCGCCTGAGCGGACTCAGCTGAACTCGAGTCTGCAGGATACGCGGTCGAGAAGCGGAGTTGCAAGCTTACAGAATGATTGACACCAGACATGAAGTTTATGTTACAACAACCTTTAAAGGCTTTTCCGAAGGAAACGTGAGGGATTTGCGCCCGGCTCTGTTCGGGAATCGGTGGCAATCTCAAGCCAGTCCAGCGTTGTCAAACAGGAAAATGACCCACAGCGCAAAGTCCTCGCCGGGGGCGCTCACTTGAATTTTATGGGTTTGTTGATCGCTCTTTTGAAAGCTTCCGTGCTGAGCCACCGGACATGTCCGTCAACGTATGCCGCGTTGCCGCCTCCCTTGTGGCTTTCCGGTGCGTCATGCACAAGCACCACACTTGAAGGATTAGCAATTTCATGTATTTTTTGTCCGCCGAGTCCCTTGCGGTAGACGTACTTTTTGTTTGAAGCCGGGCAGAGAAGAATTTCGGCATTGTTTCCAAGGTACTCTTTGACGGTTTCTGGCTTGAGGTCGGGGGGCAGTTCGCCAGCGTGATCGTTGGCGTACATCATGCAGCACATGCTGATCTGCCGCAGGTGGTTCATGCATTCAACTCTTTTAGCTGTTTTGCGTGCTTTTCGGATGGGCGCTTCAAAAGCACGGACCAGCGACTCTGGATCAAAGCGGGCGCGGGCGACGAGTTCATTTTTCTCGAAATGGAACCCTACAAGGATAGGATCTACATCAGTTTGCTGGACGAGTGGGGCCATATTGAACATGAACATTTTTGTCGCTTTTGGATGTTGTTTTGATATGGCGGTGGCAATGGAAGAGGTCTGGCCGGCAGGACGTTTAAGGAGCGTTTCGAAAATTTCGCAGCGGCTGGAACCGACCATGACCGTATGGCCTTTCAGGGCGATACGTCCGCCTGAATCTTCCCAGACATTTGCGCCGTGGAGTGTTGTGGGGCGGACGCCTTCGCTTCTCGATATTTGATTCATAAAGGACTGAATAGTGCTGCGCGCGCTATCGGGATTGACGACCCGTCCCAGGAGCAAGAAGGCATCGGCGTCGAGTTGAGTCATGACGAATCCGATTTCCGCCAGGTTGTCAAAAATGTCTTTTTCCAGATCGAGCCCTGTCTCTTCTCGGAATTTTTCCCAGAGTTCCTGAATTTCGTCGCCGTCTCCCACGACGGCCAGGATTTGATTCGTGGTCTGACGCGTGGCACGGGACGCTGCCTTTCGGTCTGGCAGGTTGGTCGCGGCAGCCAGCAAGGCTTTTTGCGGAATAATTCGTGCGAGATTCGGCATGGATTTGTCGCCCTTGAGGGTGTTCAACGCGCGGCCGCCGGGTTCGAGTTCGGCTCGGAGTTCCAGAATCCTGCCGTCAAAACTTGCTCTGAGGTAGCGCCAGGAAGCCGCATCGACGAGCGACAACATGACGAGCAACTCTTCGAGTTCCATGGATTCAACGGTGAGAGCTTCGTTGAAGAGCTGCTGGCAATTGATATCTGCCTGAAACAGGACGGCTTGTTTTGATGGAACGGGTCGCGCGTTTTGAGCATCCATCAGGAACTTTTGTATGAGCAAGTGATCACGCGCGATGGCAATAACGCCCTTGGCGTGAGAGACCCATAGGCTTTCGTCCGGGTCGTCTCCAAATTGATAAACTGTTTTTCCCTGGTATTGCAATGCCGTTCGTGGGAACGGAATGGCTTTGAGAAAAGCGTCGAGGAGATGCTTTTCGTTGGAACATCGAAACAAGAACAGGAAACGGAACGTTTCTTCATCTTCCCCGAATCCGTGCAAGCAGAAAGCTACTTGATGAATGGAACCAACCATTTCGTGAATCAGTGCCGGTTTCAATCTCAATAGTGTCGATGCGTTTTGTATGGCTTGTTCGTAAGCCCGCCGCGGATCCTCATTCCCGTAGATTTTTTGCTGGAGTTTCGGGTGGTTCTGGAGGTTGGTACGCAGGGCGTTGAGTTCGAGCTCCGCATAAATGGGATTTTCGGGCGATGACAATTGGCGGAGGCTTATGTGTTGCTCGGGTTCGGCGGCTGGTTGAGAACCCAGGATCAGAATGATCATTATTTTCCAGATAGCTGCCGGTCCTGCTAATGATTCTACCATGGTGAAAGGGGCCTCTGCAGGTAAGAGAATCGTGAATTGCGGGATTTGTAGGTATTGTCTAAGCGGCCGGGGAAAAGTCAAGTGATAACGAAGATTTTTTGGAATCCAAGCCTTGATATTGAAGGCCGTAAGGGGTATATTAGTTGTGGGAGTATATCGTTCAAACTCACTTTGTTGCAGTGTAAACAACTGAATTTCAGAGCAAAGGGGTTGTTATATGTCTTATTCACATGAGCCCGGGCAGTCCGCCCAAATCCATTCCGAAAGCGTAAAACGGGAATCTGCCAAGAATCCGATATTACGGTTTATCGACGATAGTCCATTTCTGGCTATCAGTTTGCTATTTCATGTTTTGATTATCGCTCTGCTGGCGTTTTTCACGGTTGAAAAACCAGGAAACGTGACCCGCAAGATTGTGTTGAATGTAGAGGACATAGAAGAGAGGGAAATCAAGCACCAGACGTTGAAGAAAGAACAGGAACTTCCTACGACAGCGAGCACTTCGATGGGCGGCAGCGGGCAGGGCATGGCCGGGGAAGGGCATCAGGGAGCTGCCAGTCAGGCTTCAGATGTGGCAATAAACAATCTGGACATCCTCGGGCTCAGGTCAGCTATAAGGGGAGCTGGAGCCGGAGATTTGGGCGGCGATAACATGGGAGATTCTTTTAGCCTAGCGCCTGGTATGGGTGGCGAAAGAAATATGGATGAAGCCGTTGACCAATTCGCTGTGATAACGATCAATAGCGTTTCGCGTGGAAAAACCCTTGTGGCATTATTAATCGACCAATCCCGGAGCGTTATCTACGGTGATCTCCCGCGATTGATCCAGCGAATGGACGCGTATTTCGATTCCATCGATAAGAATTTGCCGAGCAGCCTGAAAAAAAATGGGCGATGGGTGGTGGTGCAATATGGCCGTGAACCCAAGTTTAACTGTCATCCCAGTAATAATCTGGAATATGTGAAATCAGCCCTTCGCAACGTGAGTGTAGATGTTTCCGGTCAGGAGAACGTTTGCGCGGCAATTCAATCCGTCCTGAATCGATTCGAAGGGCAGGATTATGATAATCTGCTTATTGCGTCTCTAACCGACGAATCGGGAGATGACACAAAGGACACGAAAGTCCTTGAGCGAACGCTTACCAGGCTACGGAGAGCGCACGCACGATTTTATGTGTTCGGTTACGAGGCAACCTTCTGCGCCCAGAAAAAATTCGTCACAATGAAAATTGATATGGAATTGTTGCGCGGTGAAGATCGCGCTGCCATGCGTGGATTCGAAGGGAAAACAACGTGGGGCTGGGCTGATGGAGGGCCCGAGTGCCCACGTCCGGAACTTTGGTGGGGCTCTAATTGGTGGCGGTGGAGCTATTGGGGCGGAAGCCTGAACAAAATCTCTTCCGGATTCGGGATGTATGGGTTGAATCGGCTGGTTCTTGGGAGCGGAGGAATTTATTTCCTCATTAAATCGGAATCCGATTACGATGAACAGAAGCTATACGCCAAATATAAACCCGATATTTGTAATCGATATGATTACAAAAAGCGTATTACAAATCGGCGGCTTCGCAATCACCTCAAAACGATATGGAGCGAAATCGGGCATTTTTATCTGCGACATTATCTGCACAATCCGAAAGAAATCCAAAAGCAACTTTCCATGAGTCGACATGGACGTGATTATTGCGCGACGCGAATAAGGACTCTCAAAACAGCCCTGCGAGAATACCGTGCCGGAGAGATTCACAACGCCGACCGGTGGAGAGCCCATGCCGAGCTGACGCTCGCCGAATTGTACCGATTGAGGTTTATGCTGGGTCAGTATCACGAGGCACTTAAAGCGGGCTGGGAATCATCCGATAAAGTGATCCCGGAGAAACACAGGGGCGTAATGCATCACGGCAAGATTCCCAGTGATTATGTCGGTCCGCGACAGGCCAAGCGCGAATACAGTGAAGCCCTTCAGCACATTGATCTGGTCATCGAACGCCATAAAGATACCCCCTGGGAGACCGCTGCGGTTCGCCTTAAAAACCATATTTATCCGTGGCGTTTCTCCATCGAGAAGAAACCCGAAAGTCAACCGAGTCCGCCTTCGCTTGCGTTCTAAAACCGGTGCTTCATTCTGTCTGCTCCCCTTTTGAGAAAGCCAGGAGTTTTTCCAGTCCCTTAGTCGTTTTACAGAGTGCTGGAGTACTTTTCTGATTCCCCCACCTTTCTTGATGGCCTCCGGTTCGTACTCGAGGGTTACCCTGCCCGAAAAACCAGCACCCCATAACCTTTCCAGCCACTGTTGCGAATAGCTGGCCCCAAGCGGGATTTTCAATCCGAAGTTGAGTTCCGGGCTGTTCACGTATGCACCTCGCGGAGACAAGGGGTTCGGGCGTAAAAACCGGCACGGATTTGCAAAACCGAGAGTTTACTATAATATCCCTCGTCTGGTTGCGCAATGCTGACATCTCGCCTCAGTACATATTGGCTGGAAAGATGCCTCGGAATGCTGCAAAATAGTACTGAAGATCCTGCTTTTGTCGATAAGGGGAGCGGACGGAGCAGGAATAGCACCCCTACAGCAGAAGGTGAATGCAAATGAGCGATAGTGCCCCGCAGGATCAAGAACATCCAGAGATAATACATCAGTTTCTCGTTGAAGAAGAGCCCCACTACGTAACCGTGGGAGGTGAAACCGACTTTTTTAAAAGTGCTTTTGAGCAGAAAATTCCGCTTCTTCTCAAAGGGCCGACCGGTTGTGGGAAAACCCGTTTTGTCGAACGCATGGCATACGAGATGGAACTGCCTCTGATTACCGTTTCGTGCCACGAGGATCTCTCTGCGGCGGATTTAGTGGGTCGTTTCCTTTTTAAACAAAATGAAACGGTTTGGGAAGACGGCCCCCTTACCCTTGCGGTTCGTTATGGGGGGATTTGTTATCTGGATGAAATTGTCGAGGCCCGGAACGATACGACCGTTATTGTCCATTCTCTAACAGACCACCGCCGGTTACTGTATATCGATAAGATTCAGGAAGTGATCCGCGCCCACCCCGATTTTATGATGGTTCTCTCCTACAACCCGGGTTACCAGAATGTCAGAAAAGATTTAAAAGAAAGCACCAAACAGCGTTTTTCTGTCATTAGTTTTGATTATCCCCCGGTCGATCTGGAAACCCGCATAGTGATGGAAGAAGCAGGAATCAAAGAAAGGTTGGCCCGCACCCTTGCCGAGATGGGGGAAAAGATCAGAAATCTCAAAGGATACGGTTTGGAAGAGGGGGCCAGCACAAGGCTTCTTGTTTACGCGGCGAAGCTGATTGTCGGGGGTGTTGCGCCGCGTGATGCGTGCGCTGGAGCGATATCTCGCGTTCTCACCGATGACAACGAAATTATGGCGTCGGTCGAGGACATCTTAAATTTGTATTTCCCGGCGGAAAGTGAACAAGAAAATGACTCGCCACACGCTGAAAAGTCGACGGTCGAGCCATCAATCCCTGATGAATAGAACTCTCTCCCCATTAGATGTCCTCTCAAAATAACAGTCAAGAAAGTTCTTCCCCGGTTGCTGAATTGATGGAACGCATGAAATTCGACCTGCGTGACGTCACCTGGGGGTACCAGGAACTTTTTCGCGAGATCATCGTTGAACTTTTCGAAGCCGACCTTCTGGGAGAGGCGAACCAGGAGGTAACCGAGGATTTTTTTGAGATCCTCAGTCACAGCGACAAATCCGGTTTCGACATGGTTCTGAAAAGCTATTTAGCCGCTTTGAAGGGGCAATACCGATGGATTATGAGACTCCCGCGCCTCTTTGAACGCTGGAGTCGGACGGGGCTACAATTGGCGAGGGAACGGTATTTTCTTGGAGCGCGATTCTTCGAGTTCAGCGGCGAAGGGCGTCTCGGGACAAAACCGAAAGATGTCGAATTCGCGCTGGATTTGATTGTGTATCTTGAGCAAGAAGAGCCGGAATTAATCGGTCCCTTGCTTGAGGGGTACGAAGAGCTTGCGCGAGAGCTCGATCACGATGCTATGCGCCAGTACATCGCCAATGCGCTCACACTGCAGCGTCGGAACCCCGAATCGGCCCGGCGTTTTCTGGCAGGAGAACTGGATACTTCGCGGATTTATATTGAAAAACTGAGTTCTCAAGCCGCCCTCTCAGATTGCAAGTCGGGTATGGAGCGCCTGGGTCAGGCGGTTTCCGGGCACAAAATGGAGGTCGACGACCTCGGACGCCTCGACTCCGACGATCTGCAGGAACGAGGAAGCGTGCTGGTTGCGTGCGGACACGCAATGTACCTCCCTCAAAAGATCAGTGAATTCCCGGAGCGAGAACTCAATGAACAGGTCTACAAGACCATGGTCTCTACCGCCTGCGCTTCCCAATTGGCGGATAGTTTCTCCACAAGGCATGGCCAGGATGGGCTTGAGACTTGCTGCAACCTTTTTGACAGCATGCAAATGCCGACGACGCCCGTTTGCTCGCTTTTCTATGTTGCCGAACTCTATAGAACCATGCGGTTTTGTCACCAGCATTTCCCCGGAATGGAGCACGGGCTCCAGCAGTTGGTCGATCTTGAGTTTCAAGGGTCGCCCCCCATTTCTGCTTCTGATACGCTGATGGCTTTGTTGCTCGGTCGGGAACTCGAAGCGCCAGTTGAGCTGCGGGAACTTGCCGGCCTCGTAAAGGAGGTTGCTTCCGAAAGCGACAATTTTGAGACGACAAGGGATCTTCTGGCCGAGAGTTACCACCGCCAGCATCGGGATATACCTCGATTGAATCTGCCTCGGGCCGTGTGTTTCTTCCCCGACCCGATATTTCCCATGACGATTACGACTGCCGGGGCCGATCAGCTCACGGCGGATCTGCACCAGGCCAGCGAAAGTGAGCCTCCCGACGAAGAGGAAGCGCGGGAAGAAGAAGCCGAGAAAGAAGAAACGGCTCCGGAAGCCGAAGAAGGCGGTTCGGACGAAGGGGAAGAAGAAAAGCCGGAGGGAAAAGGGGCACGGCCCGTGGGATATTATTACGATGAGTGGAACGTCCAGGTCGGGGATTATATGCGGGATTGGTGTTGCGTGCAGGAGGTGGAACCACCGCAACGCAGCCGAGAAACGGAGCTTTCTGATTCGATCCAGCGATACGCCGACCAGGTGCGTAAGGTTTTTGAACGCTTGAAACCCGAAGAAATTAGCAAAGAAAAGCGTTTGATAGATGGAGATGCCATAGAAATCGACGATCTGATCGAATTCATCGCAGAGGGGCAGGAACGGAAAAACGCAGAGACACGATTTTACACGAAACCGCTGGTCAAACAGAGAGATCTTGCTGTCGTCATTCTGCTCGATGTCAGTGGTTCCACGGCAGAAGAGACGGGCGAAAAAGGCGGGGAAGAATCCGAGAGTCGCTCGGGCGCAGAAGTTCCCGAACTCTCGGATGACCGCGGAGCCCAGACGGTTCTTGAGGTGGAAAAGGAAGCGGCTTTTGTCCTGGGGACAGGCCTGCGAAAGCTGGGGGACAATTTTGCGGTCTACGGTTTCACAGGGAACGGGCGTGAGAATTGCCTTTTTTATAATTTTAAAGATTTCGAAGAGGATTGGGATCAGGAAACTCTGAGGGAATTGCTGTGTTCCCTGCCGGGCTCCGCCACCCGAATAGGAGCCGCGTTGCGTCATGCGGGATGGAAACTCAGCCACCGCGAGGCCAAAACGCGTCTGCTTTTGTTAATTACCGACGGCAAACCGTGTGACCAGGGCTACGATACCGAATCACACTACGCCCAACACGATATTCGGAAAGCTTGCCAGGAAAACCGCCGGGAAAGTATTCATACTTTCTGCGTCTCTACCAGCGAAAACCGCCCGGCGGATATGGAACTGATGTTTCCTCAGGGGCGGTACTTGATTCTTGAAGATATTCGCAAATTGCCCGCGGTGCTCTCTCGCCTCTACCTCAAGATTACCTCCTGAAATCAGTTCTTGACCTTCAGGTTCAGTCTGCGCGGATCATTTGCGTATATCCTGCGTGTCTGTTAATAAGAGACCTGTTGCCAGTACCATTGTCAGAGACCTGGTAAAACTGCTCGGAGGGAGAATCATGTTCGAAGCCGGAGTTGTTTACAGGAATGAAGATTCATATTGCGGGCCCATATCTATGCTTACCAAACTCCCCGGTGGTGAATTGCTGCTGGCTTTCCGGGAAGCGAAATGGCGCGAACGCGTCACACACCGGGATCCTACAACCAGGGTTTCCCTCTTGCGATCTCGGGACGGAGGGCTGACGTGGTTCAGTCACGTCACTCCGGACGCGGCGGGAGGTAACGGTGTCGGGCTCACGCGGCTTTCAAACGGGATTGTTATTGTGACGGCTTATCACTGGCGCTACGCGCTTTCGGATGATGCCAGGGAATTGGAAGGAATGCCGCGGCAGGGTGAAGACGGAGCTTTTGGATTGCCGTATGCGGGAGCCGGTGTTTTTCGCACATTTTCCCATACGGACGGTTACACCTGGGAGGATAGCGTCCATATTGAGGAACCTCCCGGATGGCCAGATATCGCCTGCCACGCACAGCCGATTGAGCTCCCGGACGGCGATTTGCTGCTGCCTGTCACGGGACGTAAAGGACCTGAGGGGCAATCACACGGTATGATTTTGCGTTCGGAAGATGAGGCTCTTACGTGGGGCGATCCGGTCTGTATGACAGATGACGCGCCCGACGATGTGAATTTTCACGAAACCCGCCTCGTGCTTTGCCCCAGTGGGAAAATCGTCGGGATGCATCGAACACCGGACGGGAATTACTGGCAAAATGTTTCGACCGACGGCGGTCATTCCTGGAGCGAGAGCATGGAAACGCCGATATGGTGTGGAGGCAGCAGTCCGCCTGATCTACGCCTTCTTGATGATGGGCGGTTGCTCTTGACGCGTGGTTACCGACGGGAACCTTTCGGCGTCCGGGCGTATCTCAGTGACGACGAGGGCGAGAGCTGGAGTGTGGACAATCCCATTGTGCTTCGGGATGACGGACTCGACCGGGATGTGGGCTATCCAAGCACGGCCCAGCGCGAAGACGGCAGTATGCTCACGGTGTATTACTGGCACGAAGAGGACCAGATCCGGCATTTGCAGCGAACCATCTGGGATTTGCCCGATTGAAGGCATTCAAGGGACGGATCAAAAACAGTTACAAGCGGCGCCTGCACTAATATGTTATTACTCGACAATCTTGGCGACTTTTTCGCTGGTGGGGTTTTTGATCAGACCTTTTTCAGTGATAATTGTAGCGATATGCCCGGCCGGCGTAACGTCGAAAGCGGGGTTGTAGACTTCAATACCCTCCGGGGCAATCTGGCGTCCGCCCCAGCGAGTTATCTCTTCAGCGTCACGTTCTTCGATGGGGATCTCCGAACCATCGAAAAGGCTCATATCGAAAGTGCTTATGGGCGCTGCCACGTAGAATGGCACGCCGTGTTCACGGGCATTCACGCTGAGACTGTATGTGCCGATTTTATTCGCAGTATCGCCGTTAGCAGCGATTCGATCGGCTCCTACGATGATGGCGTCGATTCGGCCTTCTTTCATGACCTGTGCTGCCATGCTGTCGCAAATCAGTGTGACTGGAATGCCGGCCTGTTTCAATTCCCAGGTTGTCAGCCGCGCGCCCTGCAGAAGTGGTCGCGTTTCGTCGGCGAATACGGAGATTTCTTCCCCTGATTCGTGGGCGGCGAACATCACGGCGAGGGCGGTTCCGTAATCGGCAGTGGCGAGTCCCCCGGCGTTGCAGTGCGTTAATAATTTATCCCCATCGTCAATCAATTTTGCGCCGTTACGCCCGATTGCGCGACAAATTTCCTTATCTTCTTCCTGGATACTGAGTGCCTCAGCAAGGAGTCGAGGTTTGAGCTTATCTAAGGGGAGGGTTTCGTGCTCAAGGGCGGCTTTTTCCATTCGGTCCAGTGCCCAGAACAAATTAACGGCCGTTGGCCGACTGCCCTTGAGATATTTTTTTGCTCTCCGAAGATCCTCTATGAACACCTCGAAGTTCTCTGCGTCTGAATCCCGGATTCCCAGTACCAACCCCATCGCAGCGGCTACACCGATAGCCGGTGCCCCGCGGACACGCAGAGTTTTAATGGCTTCCCAGACTTGATCCAGGTGCTCGCACTTTACGTACTTGAACTCAACCGGCAGCAAGGTTTGATCGATTAGCTCGACGTAACCATCGATACCGCCGATCCATCGGATTGTTTCTTGTGGCATTAGCTCCCCCTGTCATTGTTAGAACAAGAGAACTCAGGCCCCGTATTTGTCGAGTAGAGCGGCATTTGCCAGCAGCAACGACATCAAATGTGTCGCATGGAAAATGCCGAGAGGGCCATTATTGCAGGAATGTTCAGTAAATTCTTCCAGACCGGAAGGATCACATTGTGCGGAATGAATAAGAAGCGGCACAGGATGCCAGCTATGCAGTTCCATGCAACAAGGGGTTGAATGGTCGCCGGTGATCGCAACTGCATCAGGTTCGGCATCCAGCAGCATATCAAGAGATTGATCGACTTCTTCAATGACTCGAACTTTCTTGTCGAAATCCCCGTCTTCGCCGCCCTCATCGGTTTTTTTTACGTGAATAAAGTGGTAGTCGTAATCCTCCCGCGTATCGAGATAGGTCTGGAATTCGTCTTCGACGCTTTGGCCCGTTTCGATGAGATCCATCCCCGCGAGTTTTGCCAGCCCCCGGTACATGGGGTAGGTGGCGATAGCGCCGGAGCGCAGGCCGAACCGATCTTTCATGGAGGCGAGATCCGGTAGTTCTGCAATGCCCCGAACAAGAATCGCGTTGATCGGATCCCCACCGTCGAGAATTTCGAGGGCGCGTTCCTGGAACTTACTCACGATCCGCGCAGCTTTTTCGGCCTCCGGGCGAAGAGCCTCGGCTTCATGAAGTGGCTCTCCATTCTGGTGTGGGTCGGTGTCATGCACCCCTTCGGCAAGCCCAGGGCCGCGAAATACAACAGCAAAACGGTGTCCTTTGGCAGCTTTTATAATGACCTTAACATCTTCAATTTCGGGGATTTCTTCCTGCAACAAGCGGCAACGCTCGGCGCTGACTTCGGTCTCAGGACGTCCCGCGCGCCTGTCGATGATAACACCGTCCTGGCGTGTGCAGAAATTGCAGCGGGCCGCAATGTCTCCAATTTTGACCTTCATATCGATTCCGAGGGCTTCCATCACACCGCGGCCAATCATGATTTCTCGGGGATCAAAACCGAACAATCCCAGGTGCGCGGGGCCGCTGCCCGGAGTGATTCCATAGTCGACCGGAATAATCCGTCCGAGACTGCTGCGCCCGGCCAGCTCATCCATGACGGGAGTTTCCGCTTCTTCAAGGGGAGTTTGCATCCCAAAATCGGGGTGGCGAACGTCCCCAACGCCGTCCATTATGAGGAGTATCAGTGACATATCTTCGTGCGGCCACGCACTGCAATCTTTCACAAGGCTTTGAACGATGTCAGGTGTTTCCATGGAACCTTCCTAAAATGCTGGAATCCAATCAGATAACCGGGTTGTGACAGGAAAAAACCGGCTGCGACAGTCCAGAACCAAAGTATATTAGCCGGGTATGAGACTGTCAAGACAGTTGCCTGTGGCGACAGGGATGCCCTGGTATCGCTCTAACCCGGGATTGGTACGCTTGTGTCAGGTTCGCGCTGGTGGTTTGAACGTTTTTTTGTCTTTGGCGCAATGCTGCCCCGATTTGTGGCAGAGGATTCACCGCTTGATCGTGATGGCCGGACGCTCAGTGTGCCAGTCGGTCGCTTCCTGATAAGATTTTGTTGCAACGAGGAGATCTTCCTCCGCCCAGGAGGGCCCCATAAGTTGCATCCCAACGGGCAATCCCCCCTCGGTGAATCCGCATGGAACCGAGATTCCGCAGATACCCGCCAGATTACACGATATGGTGAACACGTCGCTCAAGTACATTTCAAGCGGATCCTCAGTTTTTTCGTCGATCTTGAAGGCTGCGGTTGGCGTTGTTGGGGCGAGAAGCAGATCGACTTCTTCCCAGACCCGGTCGAAATCCTGCTTGATAAGGCGGCGGACCCGGCCCGCTTTGAGGTAGTAGTCGTCGTAGAAACCGCTGCTCAATGCGTGAGTTCCGAGCATGATGCGGCGTTTAACTTCATCGCCGAATCCTTCGGCACGGCTCTGGCGGTACATGTCAATCATATCCTCGGCATTTTCCGCGCGATGTCCGTAGCGAACACCGTCGTATCGGGCCAGATTGCTGCTGGCCTCGGCCGTGCAGAGGATGTAATAGCAGGCTACCGCAAAGCTTGAAATTTGTTCATTCTCGATATCAAGGCGGCTGTGTGGCAACGAGACGTCTTTAAACTGGACCCCGAGAGTTTCAAAAAGTTTCTGTGCTTTTTCCACGCGGTCTCTTACATCTGGGTCGAGACCATTCACCGGGAAGAATTCCTTCGGGATACCGAACGTCATGCCCGTGACGGGCGCGTCGATTAGTTTTTGGTAATCGGGGACCGGAGCATCCGTGCAGGTTGAATCGCGGTTGTCCGGCTGCGCGATTACCTGAAGCAGCGCGGCGAGGTCTTGTGCCGTGCGGGCGAATGGCCCGATCTGATCGAGCGAACTGGCGAATGCGACCAGTCCATACCGACTGACTCGCCCGTATGTCGATTTCATACCCAATGTGCCGCAGAGCGCGGCCGGTTGTCGGACGGAACCGCCGGTATCGCTTCCCAGTGCCATGGGAGCCATGCCCGCGGCGACCGCGGCGGCGCTTCCTCCGCTTGAGCCGCCGGGTATGCGATCGGGATCCCAGGGATTATGCGTGATTTTAAATCCGCTGTTCTCTGTGGAAGACCCCATCGCAAATTCGTCCATATTGGTCTTCCCGATGATAATGGCATCCTCATCCATAAGACGTTTCACGACGTGTGCGTTGTATGGGGGGACAAAGTCTTCGAGAATCCGTGATGCGCAGGTGGTGGGGACATCCCGGGTGCACATGTTGTCTTTGACGGCGACGGGAACTGCGGCGAGCTGCCCCAGGTTTTCACCGGCTTTGCGTTTGTCATCAAGCTCCCGCGCGCGGAAGCGAGCTTCCTTTTCGAGCACTGTCAGGAACGCGCCGACGTCTTCGTCGCGGGCGTGGATGATATCTAGTTGTTCCTCGACGATTGCGCTTGCACTGTGGCGTCCGTCTATAAAAGCGTCTCTGATTTCGAGGGCTGTGAGTTCGTCGAGAGGGGTTTCCATATCATTTTGGCTTTGTCTGAAGAATCGGGGAGATTTGCAGGGATGCGGTGTATGTGGAACGGGCCACGATCAGTCATTGCCCACGCAGTGATCTTTCCAGCTGTTTTCACCAAGGTTGCCACCGGTGCCGCTATCATATATTCCGTGATGCGCGCCGACATTCAGGACAAAATCATTCCGTTCGAAGTCACGTGTTGTGTGATGGAAACAGCGGATGACGGGAACGCAGGATCCGTACCCATCCGCCCCTCCCATCCCATCCATGTCGACGGCCTCCTTGTATTCCCGCCAGCTGGCCACGCCGTCGCCATTGCCTTTGTCATCGATATCGCCCGCCTGGGCGCCGGCGAAAGGGCACCGTGCGACGGTGAACTCGTAGATGTAGGAGCAGGCCGTAACGCTGTCATTGCGAAAAAGGTACGGTTCCTGGGTGACGCCTCCGAATGTGACCTGATACGCGCCGTCTCCACTGGGGTAGTTAGCTGATTCCCACGCGGCGGTGCCGCACTGGTTGGATGGAAGTTCGTCGGTTTCGGGGTACTGGACAGGGTCCCATTCGGGTTTGCTTCCTTCAGCACCTTCTGTTGTATCGGAAGGGCAAATCAACAATTCAGGATTGTCCAGGTAGTCCGGGACCATAGCCGACAGGTAAGCCGGACGAGGCCGTCCATGCATATTGTATTGCTGGAGGGCCAGAGCCGTCTGATGTAGATTGCTTCGGCATTTGCCACGCTTTGCCGCCTCGCGAGCAGCGCGTAGCGCCGGCATCAAGAGCGCCGCAAGGAGAGCTATAATGGCGATGACCACCAGCAGTTCGATGAGAGTGAAAGCGCCATTCTGCACGTGAGCCGATATGCTTCGATCAATATTCGATCCTGGGCGACGATTGAGAGTCCTCATTCTGTCAACCCAGCGACCAAAGTTTTGATGGATTGTTGAGGATGGGCCTGCCATCTTGTTCTCCTTTTCAGCATTAAAGCCGCGCGGATGGTTTTTTGTAAGAACATCCCGAAGCCTATGATATTCCCCCGTTTTGCCGTCCGCATTTTTTATGAGCTGCAGTCTATTAGGACGTGAGGTACTTACTCTTCCTGAACCCCGTTATCAATAAGGCACATACTGCATGCTCAAAGAACGGATATTTATAGTTTACCAGAACCATCCTCAGCACTGCAACACTAACTGTGCCCGCAAAAACAATTTTGTCGGCAGAGGCGCGGGCAATTAAAAGCCCGTTTTCACGGGCGCAACACGTCAAGATTCGGCACGAGCCCATGGACTGTGCAGCTGAGATCAATTGTGCTTTTGCCTTCCTCGCATGTCCAGTGCTGAAGGCGCCCGGGAGATTCGGGTTAACCTGCGGACGCAGCTCCCACCAGCCTCGCGCAACTCAGGTATTCAATCTCAGTAACGCTGAATTCGCACACCCCGCTGTCGTAGTCGAACGGTATCTCTTCGCCTTTAGGTTCGAGCACGACTTTTTCGACATTCTCGCAGCGGACCCGGCAGGTGATATCCGTGGCTGGATCGGGTTTTTCGACAGCAGCGATGGCCGATTGACCGCCCTGGTGGCCGAGAGCGTAGTGAATGAGGTTCAGAAGAAGATCGTTTTCTTTTTGCATGAGATTGGTTTCGACCAATGCGGTTCCATCGATATCAACGGGAGTCTCGGGATCGACATATCGGATGAGCGCTTCCATAAACTGGCGCAGCCAGTGGTGGTTTGTCTGCCAGTAAATGTCGAATATTGATGCGGCGACATATACTGCTTTCCCGCCTCCGTCTTCATTAACGCTCGCGAAGGGGAACGGACTGCGTTGCCGGGAAGCTGGCGAATAACGCGAGCGGAATTCTTTTATCCCCCCCTGTCGTTCGGCCATCGGGTAGAAAAGAGCTGCCAGTTCGCGTGCGGTGGTGAGCCGTGTTTTGAACGCCTGACCGCGGACCTGAAGGGGGATATCGGCCGTTTTGCCTTTTACTTCTGCGGCGGGAGAAAAATGGCAGGTGCTGAAACTGAGGGGCTCGATGTACTGGAGGCCGAAGGTCTTTTCGAGTTCGAAAGTTTTGCCATTAATGAGCGCCTTTCCGATTGCGATCACCGTGCCGCCCTGTTTGATAAAGTCGTTCAGTTTTTCGATCGTTTCGCGGCGGTATCCTGTCGGCTCGGGCAAAATAATGGTCTGGAATCGAGACAGATCATCTGCCAGGAGGCTGTAGACGATATCGCACTGGATGTGGCTTTCAATGAGCATTTTGTGGGCACCGCGCCAGGGGCCATAATGGTGCCAGTCTCCACGACAATTGTCGCAGGCGGCTGCGTGCATCGGAAGTTCCGGATCAGGGGTTGGGAGCAGCACGGCGGTATGGGGCAGGGATTCAGCGTCTTTGAACAGGTCTTCTCGTTTTTCGACAAAACCGAACGCTTTGTCGAACATTTCGTAGACCGGTGGCTGCAGCGTGCCATCGACATTAACCTGATCTCCTGAGACGGCGGGCGCGCCATTGCCGATCATCGCAGCGAATTCAGTCGTCATCTGCGCTGCTGGTTTCAGCGTGAGGTCGCCCCAGCCCTGGTAAAATCGTACGGACATAACCTGGACATCAACGGTATCGTTGCGAGCGGTGTGCGCCGCGAAACTGTGTCCGAGGTAATCGCCCGGGCGAGGTTGGGATTCCCAGCATCCGATTTCACAGAGATTTTTGATATTGAGGGACATCGCAGAACTGCCAACACGGTTCATGGCGACAACAAGTTCCGGATTGTGTTTGTCGATGATAGCGCGGACCTCTTTGAGATAATCTTCGACGGTGCGCATCGTGAGACGGTTGAGCAAATCGGTCGGCATATTCGGGCTGATTTCTTTCCCCAGTTCTTGCTTCCATTTGCGCTGGCAATGGGAACAGAAGCACGGTTTTTCCCCACCCAGCGGGAGCGGTATATCGAGCCAGAAACCGTCGACAGGGTATTGGGCGATTTCCGCCAGTTGCGGCATAACCAGTTCGTCTTTATACGGGCTATTCATGCACATGCAGGCCCAGAAAGTGCCGTCTCCATATGTGTTGCCTTCGCCGTCCTTGAAGCGCCAATCGGGATTAGCGTCCCAGGCTCTTTTGTCCACACAGAGGGAGTAGTATGCGAGTGTTTTAATGTCTCTTCGGCGGCATTCAGCGGCCGCGCTTTTAAGAAAATCCTGTTCGAGCCCGGCGTGTTTATGTCCCACTTTCGTGTCATAGAAAGAATTTCCGAAATGGCATTTCGAAAACAGGGCCACCATATTTACGCGGCCGCGCTCCAGATAATCGACGAATTTTTCTGGGTCGTAGTTGACGATGGCGCCTTCAGGGAATTCAGGCATATGGAAGTCCATATGGACCTGACGCATGTGATCACGAAACCAGGGGCAATGCATGGATCAATCTCCTTTCCGGAGGGATGAGGCGAGTTTGAAAGCGGATAGCCCGGATATTTCAAGCGTCGCCAGTGCCGGAGATGCGCGGAAGGCAAACGCAGGAGTGTTCTTACACTTCAAAAACAGCCTGACAGAGCAGAGACGGTGCTGGCGACGCTCCCGGAGGGTGAATCCTTTCTTTTGAGCCGAAGTACACCCTGTGCCAATGAGAAATGTCGAAAAACTGCATCTAAGTCGCTTTCATCCGTGTCGTTATAACAATTATGCCGTTGGATTCATGAAATATCCGGGATAGTCTCCACGGCCTGGCGAAAAGGGTACAAAAAGTGCAGAAAAATCCAGCGTCCAGAGTCTGAATAGTAATGTTGTCTGTTCAAAGCGTCAAGGGGTCAGAAAAGTTTTCCTTTTGACAAGGAACAGGATGTGCCTATAATTACGGTCCCTGCAACCTGATGCCCGACGGGTCAGGCAAATGCGGTAAGTGGTTGTTTGATTTGGAACTGTGTGAGTATGGCGTAGCGGTTTTTATCCGGCCGCGCTGGAACCGATAAATATACCGGTCGATTTGAGAAAAAGAGGCGATGAAGCGCAAATTTGACCCCGTTTTTGTTGCGATTCTGTCCACTGCGTTGGCGCTATTGGTGCCGTGCGTATCGGCCCTGGGCGCCGGCGGCATGGAGGAGCAGGTTCTACGCGATTTTCGGGACATTAATCCGACCCGCCATATAGAACGGTTATCATCGCTACCAAGTCGTTTTACGGGGTATGCGGGATGCAGCGAGGCGGAGAAATACGTTCATGACAGGTATGAATCGCTCGGGCTTGCTAATATTCGTCGGGAGCCCTTTCAGATAATCATTCCTGTCGATAAGGGAGTGGGGAAGATCAGGGTGCAGAGCCTTGGGGGCGAAGAGGTCGAAGCGCCTGTCTATTGTTTTCGCCCAAATTCGGTTCGATCTCCTAAAACGCCTGAGAGCGGTATTAGGGGACAACTAATCTGGGGGGGGCAGGGATATTTGCGCAATTTTAACCATAAGGACGTGATGGGCAGCATTGTCCTGATGGAGTTCAACACGGCCAGCCGCTGGCTCAATGCGGCCAAGCTTGGTGCGAAGGCGATTGTCTTTGTTGAACCTCGTCATGCTTTTCGGAATGACGCTGAACAGAAATACAGCTCGATTCCTATACCGATTCCTCGTTACTACATTCAGCGTGAACATCTGCCAAAGATTGCCGGGGCTCTGCTCAAGCAAGAAAACAGTGAGCTTGGGTCGGCGGAGGCGTTGAAGGAATTGGCGCGGCTTGGAGAGCCGGGCGCCAAAGAGGGTTTGAGGGCAAGGGCAAGAGTTTTTGCGGACATGGTGTGGGAAGAGAAAACCGTTTACATGGTTTCGGGCGAGATCCCCGGAACCGATCCCGAATTGGCTCGGCAGACACTTGTGTGTCACTCTTACTACGATAGTACTTCTGTCGTGCCCGCTTTGAGTCCGGGTGCGGAGAGCGCGTGCGGAATTGCATCTCAAATTGAAATTGCACGTTTCCTCACGAAACATCCCCCGCGCCGGACAGTGAAGTTTCTCGCCACTCCGGGTCATTTCCAGGCTCTTGCAGGAGTCCGTCAGTACGCTTTTGAGGAAGTGTATTCGCATCGAAAAGGAATAGCAAAAACTGAAGAAGAGGCACGTGCAGGAGAGCCGCATTTCTTTATTGGACTCGATATTTCCAGCCGGCATAATTCCATGGCGGGTTTCTATAAGGGGCATTTTTACGATCAGAACGGGGAAGACAATGAAATTAAACTTCAACGCCTCTATTCTGATTACAGTGATCTTCTCCTGGATTGGGCGGGCAAGATTGCCGGGCCGGGGCGGCTTGCGCCGAACCTTGTTTTTCAGAGTGGAATTGTCCCGCAACATGGCCGACGCTGGCGTGCTCTTCTGCCGGGACTTGTTGCGTTCGACGCTGAGGTCTTGTCTCTGTGCGGTCGCCCTTCTATCACATTGGCTACAACCGGAGATCCCCGGAATGCTGTTAATACTCCGGCCGACACGTTCGAGAATATTTCACCGTTTCTCAATAATGTAAAAGATCAGGCTCAGGCAAGTGCTTTTATTATTAAGAAAACCGCCGATATTGCTTCCATTCCGCTTAATGATACATTGAAACTCGGCAGGGTCGGGAGCATCTTTGGGCGTGCTATTGAGCAAACTTTGACGGCCTATGTGCCCACCGTAAATGTGCCGGATGCCGTTATCGGGGTCCCTCTCAGTGACAATCGCAGTATGTTAGGGGTCAGTGGCCAAACGTACGCACGCAGTGATGTCCAGGGGCTGTTTGAGGTCTTTGGCGCAAAAACGACGGCGAATATCCCGGTTGACGGATTTAAAGTTTTGCCCAGCGAAGGTTCGATCCAGGCGATTGCCAAGCGTGGTTTAGTTAAACCTTCCGCGCGAGTGCGAGACGAATGGGAGCTGCGGAAGACGGACCTGCGATTGAACTTTTTCGAATGCGCGAGCACGACCATTTTCGATCTTGTAGAACCCTTAAGATTCCAGATGATAGATGGTGCTTCTGCTCTGCGGGCCGAAGCTGATAGTGAAGTCCGGAGTGAAAAACTCGTCGTCTACACGGGGAAACCCGCCCAAAGCAGTTCATATACGCAGCCGATTGCGGTGGTATTTACGAATCTGGATAGGAAGAAGAAATTCAAGTTTTTGCTTTCGGGCAAGGGTGTCCTTTTGAACGTGCCTGTTCCGCTTGATAAGAAGCAGTCTGTTGTCAGAGGGCGGGGGCTGAGCAGCGTGCTGGGATCTGGGCTCGGAGAAGGTGAGGGGGGAACGGGTGAGAGCAGGTATACCAGCAAGGAAAACGAGGAGATTACTCCGGAAGATTTGTTTGAAGGGCAGGGGTTCAAAGCGGACCAACCCGAAAATTACATCTACTATTCAGCGCTACAAAGTGCTCTGGATATGCATCTGCTGGATTACTTTCGCCTCTATAATCTTGAGCAGACGGCGATCAGCAAAAAGAATCTCAAAGATCTCCACGCGGAGAGTCAGAAGCATCTGAATGAAGCACTCAAGGCGAAAGAAAAAGGTCTTTACGATAAGGCTTACCGACATACTCGACTGGCACAGTCGCTGGAGTTGCGCGTTTATCCCGATGTTAAAGATACTGCGCACGACGTTGTGAGGGGGGTCGTCTTTTATTTCGCGCTTCTCTTGCCGTTTGTCATTTTTATTGAGCGATTACTGATCAATTACGTCGATATCCGCAAGAAACTCGTGGCAATCGCAGGCTTGTTTGCCATATCGTATCTCGTCCTGCGTCTGGTGCATCCGGCGTTTCGGCTTTCCAAAACGCCGATTATTATCCTTGATGGGTTCTTTATGTTGGTGGCTTCGATCTGGACGATTGCATATTTGATTATGAAGTTTCAGACGGTTATGGAGCATATTCGGCAGCACATTGATACTATTCACCGCGCAGATGTGGCTCGGGCAAGCGCGGCTATGGCGGCTTTTATCCTCGGCATTTCGAATATGCGCAAGCGCAAGATAAGAACGATGCTGACCGCGCTGACTCTCATTCTTCTTACATTTACAATCCTGTCCTTTACCAGTTTTGAAACGATGCCGGATCGTCTGCTCCAACATGACATCGGGAAGGAAGCTCCTTATACGGGATTGCTACTGCGGCAGCTTTCGTGGTCACCTTTTTCAGAGTTTGGCGCCTACGATGCGATGAACCATTTCCTGACGGAAGGGTATATCGTTTCCCCGCGGTCCTGGTTCACAAGCCGGAAAAAAACGGAGGAATTGAAACTTGAGATAACGCGTGTTGAAAAAGATTCCGGTGGAGGATCGCAAAAGCGTGCAGAAGTCGCGGTTGCTTCAGCTATGGTGGGTATGGCTCCGCAGGAAAGGCTTTTTTCCGGAGTTGATAAGTATGTAAGGTATGGCCGGTGGTTCCCCGGGTTTGAAGAACGGACAGAAGATGTCGATTGGCCGTTCGTTTGCTTATTACCTTCCGGGATACGCGAAAACCTCCGTATTGAACCTGGTGAGATAGAAAAAGGAACGGTGAAAGTGAGTGTTCTGGGACGCCAGCTTCGTGTTATTGGCATTATCGGAACCAGGGGAAAAGTGGATGGAAAGACTTTCTTCCAGCAGGAAGATCTGGACGAAGAACCGCTCACCCCTGTGGATTTTGTCGAAAGTAGTTTTCGCCAGATGGGAGGCGGCGGCAAGGGCGGGGTCGGACCGGCATTTTCCGCAACAGGGGAGATGGAAGCCCAGGAGTTTATCTCCCGCAGTCAGAAACAAGATGAAGAAAGTATGTATGTGCATATGGATCCCGATCGCGTGCTTTTTGTCCCCCATGAGCTTTGCCTGAAGCTCGGCGGTACCATCCGCAGCATCGCAATGGGACCTGTGGCGGATGAAGAAAAAATCATCATGCGTGATTTTTCTCCCGCGATAAAGCAGTTTGCGAGCCGGACAAATATGCCTCTTTATGTCGGGATTGATGGGCGGATTCAACGGTTAGCAACCCGCCCGAGCTTGAGTATGGGCGGCTTGCAGGGATTGATTGTACCGATTATGATTGCCGCTTTGATCGTGTTCAACACGATGCTCGGCGCAGTTTACGAACGTGTGACGGAGATTAAGGTTTACGCGGCCGTCGGGCTCGCGCCGATTCATATTGCGGCGTTATTCTTCGCGGAAAGCTGCGTTTTTGCCGTGGTAGGAGCGATGATGGGTTACTTGCTCGGACAGGTCGTTAGTTTCGGTCTGATGAATTTTGAATGGCTTACCGAGGGGATTTCTTTGAATTATAGCAGTATCAGCGCCGTCTGGTCGGCATTGCTCGTGATGCTGGTGGTCATTGGCTCCACCGCTTACCCGGCCCGAATGGCAGGGAAGTTGAGTGTGCCTGATGAGACCCGAAAAATGCAGATTCCCAAACCGACCAGTGACGTGTGGGAGATCCGGTTTCCGTTCACCGTCAGTTCCCGCGAGGCCATGGGGGTGATGTCATATCTCAGAGAATACTTCGCCAGTAACGACGAGGATTCAGTCGGCGCGTTTACTGCCGACAATATCGATTTGCACGAGGAGTTGCAGCAAGACCTGCGTGTCATTGTTATGGAAGCCGATGTCTGGGTGGCTCCCCTCGATATGGGGATCAGCCAGCATGTGCGAATTGCTTCGGTGCCCGATGAGGAAGAGCCGGATATTACTTACCTGTTCTTTACGATTACGCGAAAGAGCGGCGAATTTGCGACCTGGCACCGGATGAACATTGGCTTCTTGAAAGATCTGCGTAAACAACTGCTGATCTGGCGGCTTGTGACGCCGGAGGAGAAAAAACGTCTGACCCAAGAAGGTGAAGCTCTGCTCGGGTCAGATGAAGGAAAGACCGCGTGATGGCGGGTGGAATTTCCCGTTGAAAGGACCGGTCTCCCGGTTCTCAGGAGGAAAAACGACGAGCGATGGCGACTGAAGAATATCTGGAAATCAGAGCCGATCAGGAAGAACCCACGGAGTACAAAGATGGGTTCGGCCTGAAAGCCATTCTGGGCGGCTTGTTCGTCGCATTTCTGGTTGTGCCGGGCTCAATGTTCATGTTTTTGATGCTCGGCCAGCGGCTGACCCAGGCCGCCATCTGGGTCACGCTGATTATTATGCTGGAAATCACGAAACGCTGTCGGTCCACGCTCACCCGCCAGGAAATGTTCGTTATCCATAGCGTGACCGCCGGAATGCTGGCCGCAGGGATCGGCCGTTTCTATAATTTTATCTGGATGCAGTATTTTGTCCGAAGTGATGCTGCTATCCAGTTCGGGGTGGTTGACCGGCTTCCTTTCTGGGTCGCTCCGCCGCCCGATAGTGCTGCGTATCTGCAGAGAAATTTGCTTCACCCCGACTGGTGGCCGATGATTGCACTGATGGCCATCGGGATCCTGTGGAGTCGGATCAGCTTTTTCTCTCTCGGATATGCTCTTTTCCGCATCACCAGCGACGCCGAAAAGCTTCCTTTTCCCCTCGCCCCGATCGCCGCAAAAGGAATCACGGCTCTGGCCGAGAGCGAAGAGGAAAGCTGGCGCTGGCGATGTTTCTCTATCGGTTCCACGGTGGGTATCGCGTTCGGCTTGATATACGTGGCGATACCAACTTTGACGGGGGTGTTTCTGAAGAAACCACTGTACCTGCTCCCCGTCCCATTTTACGACTTTACAACCAAAATGCAGGAGGTGAAATGGCTCAGAGCCGTGCCTCTTGCTCTGAACACCAACCTCCACCAGATTTTCATCGGATTCGTGCTTCCTTTCTGGATGGTTGTGGCCAGTTTCGTGGCTGGCGTGCTCGGGCGTCTTGTCCTCAACCCGATCCTGTTTCGTGCGGGGGTTCTCCAACGGTGGGAACCGGGGATGGACTACATCGAGACAGGCGTGGCGAACCGGTTTGACTTCTGGCTCAGTTTCCAAATCGGGACAGCCCTGGCGATCGCTATACTCGGGTTCTATCAGGCGTTCCGCGGGATGCTTAATGCCAGAAAGGAAGGGAAAGATAAGGGGGTAAGGCTGCTGGCGCCCCCCAAGGGCCGTGGTGACATTCCGATTTCAATTTCGCTTCTGTTCTACGTCGCTCAGACTTCCTGGACCATTCTGCTGGCCCATTGGTTGGTGCCCAAATTTCCCGTCTGGATCATGATGGTTTTCGGATTCGGCTATACTCCGATTATGTCCTACGTCCACGCGCGCCTGCTTGGACTCACCGGACATCGGGTGGGGATTCCTTATGCGCGACAAGCAACTTTTATCCTCAGTGGTTACAAAGGAGTGGATATATGGCGCGCGCCGATTCCAATCAGCGGTGGGTCCGGTGGAGGTGCGCAACAGTTCCGCCAGATTGAACTGACGGGGACGAAGTTTACCAGTATTTATAAAGCCCAGTTCTTTGTGATCCCCGTGTCGATTGTTGTTAGTTTGTTATTCTGGTCGTTCATTTACAGGATGAGCGATGTCCCCGAGGATTACCCCTACGCAATGCGATTTTGGCCACGGGATGCGGTCATGCGGGCGTTCTGGATGACTGCGACGACAAGCGGGAATGCTTTTTTCCTGGAAGCCTTTAAGCTGCGATTCGTCGGCATGGGATTGGCCTACGGTGTGGTGGCGTATCCCATATTGCGCATATTGGGAGCACCGACGCTGTTGCTTTATGGAACTATTCGCGGATTGGCCGGCGACCCGATCGATGCTGTCCCCGAACTGACCGCGGCGCTCATTGGGCGTTTCTATATGGCTCGAATTTTTGGGAAGCGACGGTGGAACAATTTCACGCCTGTTCTCGCGGCTGGTTTTGGATGTGGTATCGGTCTGGTGGGAATGGTCTCGATGGGAATGCGCCTTATTTCCAGTGCGGTGACGATGCTGCCGTTCTAAATTTCCGAGGAATTTGTTTTTGTGCTAATGTGTTAAGGCCTGAAGGATGAACGAAAAACCAACAGAACAGCCTTCGGATCAGCAATCCATGGATATGCCGGATGCCGAGGATCCAGAGACGCTGCGCCGAGAGGTGGAGATTGAAACAGGGGCACTTCTCCCGAAGTGGCTGTTTGTCACAATCTGGATTGTGTTCGGGGGTTGGTCTATATTCGCGCTTTCTTGGATGGGGTACTCGATTTATATACAGCGAAATACCCTGCATTTCCTTAGCTTGGTGCGGGGGCCGTGGGAAGATGAGATCCCGGAGATGGACTCCGAGGTTATCGAAAAAGGCGTTAATTTTATGATGCAAAAGCCGCGGCAAAGTCTATTATACGTGATACAGGAATTGCTCCGGGAAAAACATAAGGACCCACGAATGGAACGGGCCATCGTTCTGCGGAAAGCAATTGATTGGGGGGGGGAGTCCAAACGTCGCGCTTTGTTCAAAGTCCTGTTGGAGAACATTTCCGATGAAGGCGAATTCCCACCGAATTATGAATTGAGCGATGAAAATAAAAAGATTCTCCAGCGTCTCGTGAAAGAACGTGTGCTGGGGGCGTTTCTTAAAGATGTGGATCTGGCCCATAAGCTGCTCTATGAGCCGACGAAAGAGTGGGGCTTTTCCAGGCCGCGAATGAAGCTATTCAAAAGTCTGGTGGAAAATCTGGATCTCGATGGGGACTTTGTCGAAGGTTACGAAGTGCCTGAAGAATTGAAAGATACCCTCGCGGCTGTGCAGAAAGAAAATGCCGCACGTTATACGAAGAGCTACGAAGGCCAGAAAATCACAGAAGTTTTTCAATGGATCGCAAGAGGGCATAAAACGCGGCCGGAAGGTCCGGAAAAGAGGAGGATCCATGCACTCCTTTCAACATACGAAAAACACTTGTTCCGCGATTCAGAAAAAGAAGTGCTGCTGGAGCTTTCGGAGAAATGGGGTAATAGTAAGGAAACGCTGAAACGGGATATAGCTGCCAATTTTAAGCGAATACTGAATGACGAGCCTGCCGTCCTGACCCGGGAGCAAGAAAAACAGTGCGAGCAGGCCGCTCAAGAATGGGAAAACTTGTATCAAAAGGGTCGGCGACGGCTTTGCGCTCTTGAACTGAAGTTCGTGCGTTATATCGAAGAACATGAGCCGGTCCAGGGGATTATGATTCTCACAGGAGAATCCCTCGACCATCCCGAAATGTGGGATATGGTCCAGCTTCTGGATGAACCATATCCCGGTGCGCGAGAACAACTGCGTGATGCAGTGTTTCGACTGCGGAAGCATAAGTATATTTTGATCTACCTCAAGCAATTTATTCGAAAAGATTCAATCAACCCGGTGATGGCTGTGGAGACCGCCCGTATGACTCAGGACGAACATGAAGCACTATTGCGCCGGGAGAATTACCGCCGCCGTCTCGCCTGTATTGCCGTTGTGGGAAGAATCGTCAGGGATTACTGCAAACAGCCGTTCGACATAAAAGGTGTGGATTTGAACCGGGCAGAACAAAGAAAATACTTCAAGGAACGGACAGTCAGAGCTCTCGAAAGTGTTGTTGAAGATCGCCGGGTTGGAGAAGCCGCTCAAAAAGAGCTTCAGAAGATCAAAGCTGTCTGCCCAGAAATCGTCGACTGAATTCACCCGTACAAACTTCAGGCCCGTTCGAAATGAGATAAACGGGCCTTTTTCTATTGCCGAACAGACTCAGCCTTTCGCTACGCCGCCGGCAGCATTTTGTGCTTTTCGTATTGTCTTCAAACGTTCCCGTTCCTCACGCCTGCGTTTTTCTGCTGGTTTCTCGAAGACCGAAGCACGCTTTGTGCGATTGATTATTCCTTCTTTATCACAAATCTTCTTGAAACGCTTAAGCGCTTGCTGGATAGGCTCGTCTGGCTTGATGATGACTTTCGCCATTCGCTAACACTCACCTCCTGTGCATCTTTTTAGAACTGGAAACCAGAAATCACCCTTGCATATTATACCGAATCAAAAACCAGCGTCAAACAGTTAAGGTAACTTTGCCAGGAGATGGTACCCGCCCGCGGAAAAGAATCCACGCGGAGAAATACCATTCACGAGCGCTCAGCTTTGAGGACAGCGACTGCGTGCATGCCGCCCCGCGTGGATGTTACACTGGTGGTGACAGGTTTATTACTGGAGGAGACGAACTCAATGCTTGATTTTCTGGCTGCGGTGACTGATCTCTACTCGCTGGTGTTGCTGGTTCGCGTCATATTCACATGGCTGCCACCACGCCACCGCCAGAACGAATTTTACGAATTCATGCGCAGCATCACAGAACCTGTCCTGCGGCCTATCCGTCGGATTTTGCCAACCAGCCAGAGGATCGATTTCTCTCCGTTAGTGCTGCTATTGCTTCTTAGGCTGGTGGCAAATCTGCTCCGCGGGGCATGACAATGGTGTGAACACCTTAAAATTCGGCATCCTCAGTGCAGGAACCAGCGCATCCCGGAATGAATCATTACCATTCCGTATTCATTGGCGGCCTCGGTGACAAGCTCATCCCGTGTGGCCCCACCGGGCTGCATTACATACTGGATATTGCTTCTGGCTGCCCGATCGATGCTATCGCGGAAGGGAAAAAAAGCATCCGAACTCATGACGGTGCCTTCGAATTCTTTCATCCAATCGGATCTTTCTTGCTCGCTGAGCGGTTTCGGTTCGGCAATGAGATGTGAGAGCGCAGCGTCTTTTTCCGGCTCACTCAATTTGTCCCAGAGCAGAAATGAATCGACGACATTAGTTTTTTCCGGACGGCCAGCCCCTTCATCGTATGGCAGTGCCAGCACACGTGGGTGTTGCTGAAGCATCCATTTATCGGCTTTATCACAGGCAAGCCTGGTGCAATGCACGCGGGACTGCTGTCCGGCGCCCATCCCGATGACCTGGCCCTGGTAAGCTATACAGACCGAATTCGACTGGGTATATTTCAGGGCCACTGTAGCGACAATCAAGCTCTGGGCTGCTTCTTCGGGGAGTTCAGTGTTGTCACTGACGATATTCTCAAGAAGTTCCGGCGTAACTTTCGCTTTGTTGCGGGTCTGTTCGAGCGTGAAACCGAAAAGATCCCGCGATTCCATATCCGGGGGTTCATAGGAAGGATCGATCTCGAGGATGACGTAGTTCCCGCCTTTTTTCTGTTTCAATATATCGAGGGCCTCGGAATCGTATCCTGGAGCGATAATGGCGTCGGAAACTTCCCGTGCCAGCAATTTTGCCACGTCTACGTCCGCTTCGTCGCTGAGAGCGGCGCAATCTCCGAATGAACTCATGCGATCGGCCCCGCGGGCCCTTGCGTAAGCCGTTGCCAGCGGACTCAGATCGGTTTCCGGGATCATTTGTGATTTCCGGAAAGATTCCGGGAGGGAACCAGCGACAGCAGTTCCGGCGGGGCTGACATGTTTGAAGGACGCAGCGGCGGGCAGGCCGGTGGCGTCTTTCAATTCTTGCACGAGCTGCCATGCACCGAGAGCGTCCAGCATATTTATGGCCCCTGGATTCCCGTTGAGGAGGCGCAGAGGCGAGACGGGTTCGTCAACGATAACACGGGCTACCGACTGGTTCGGGTTGAAACCGTATTTGAGTGGAATTTCCATCAAAATCTCCCTTGCAGGATACCGTTTCTGAGATCGGAGCTTATTCCTACCGGAACTCCGGTGCGGAAAAGCAAAAGGGTATTCGCGGAGAAAACAAACGTCAAGCGTAAACTGGTAACACCTTTCTGAACAATAATATCGGCGTAACGAGCCCAATATTCGTTTTGTGAAAATAGCGGTCCCGACTATACTTCTATGTGGTGATTTGTCGATGGAGAGCGTTCTGTTTTTTGTCACGAAAGAGATGCGATGGATAGTCCGACGAAGTCCCCTGAAATTCCTGCCGACGGAGAGAAGATCGAATACGCGGACGGCAAGCTTGAAGTTCCAGACCGGCCGATTATCCCGTTCATTGAGGGAGATGGTATAGGTCCGGATATCTGGCGCGCGGCCAAAATGGTAATTGATAGTGCCGTCGAGAAAGCATACGGGGAGAAACGTCGTATCTGCTGGGCGCAGCTCTATGCCGCGGATCGTGCGCTCGAGCTGTTCGATGAATGGGTGCCTCAGGAAACGGTTGATGCTATTCGCAATTACCGCGTAGCAATAAAAGGCCCCCTCACGACTCCCGTCGGCGGCGGGCACAGGAGCGCAAACGTTTATCTCAGGCAGGTTCTCGACCTCTATGCGTGTGTCCGCCCCGTTTTCTGGGTGCCTCCCGTGCCATGTCCTGTGAAGAACCCGGAGAAACTCGATATCGTGATTTTCCGCGAGAACACAGAGGATGTGTATGCTGGGATTGAATTTCAAGCCGGTACACCTGAGGCGCGGCGACTTATCCAGTTTCTTGAAGGGGAGTTGGAATCTGAAGTTCGCCCGGATTCCGGTGTCGGAATCAAACCGATCAGCGAGGTCGGCACCAAACGGTTGATGCGGAAAGCTATCAATTATGCGCTCGACCGAGATCGCCTCAGCATCACTATCATGCACAAAGGCAATATCATGAAGTATACGGAGGGGGCTTTCAAAGGCTGGTGCTATGAGCTTGCCGCGGAAGAATTTGGGCAAGAAACGATCAGTGAGGACGTTCTATGGAAACAATATGACGGCAAGTTGCCGGAGGACCAAATTCTTATCAAGGATCGCATTGCTGATGCGATGTTTCAACAATTACTGCTCCGCCCGGATGAATACGACATCGTGGTAAGCCCAAATCTTAACGGCGATTACATCTCGGACGCTGCTGCGGCGCAGGTCGGTGGGTTGGGGATCGCGCCCGGTGGCAATATCGGTGATGGTGTTGCCCTTTTTGAAGCGACGCACGGAACGGCGCCCAAATACACCGGCCAGGACAAGGTGAATCCTTCAAGCTTAATTTTGAGCGGTCGCATGATGCTGGAATACATGGGCTGGCAAGAAGCCGGCGATCTTATACTGAAGGGATTGAAAAAAGCGGTAGCTGCTAAGACCGTGACCTACGACCTTGAGCGCCAGATGAAAGGCGCTGAACTGCTTAAATGCTCCGAATTTGGCGAGGCCATCGTTGCCAATATGCCGTGAGCTGATAGTTCAGCCAGCGCGCGCACCTTAACTTAAAATATGGAGTAACCGATGATAGAACGAAAGATTGGTTTTATCGGCGCAGGCCTGATGGCTGAGTCCCTGATAAGGGGTATGCTTGAGGCCGAAGTGGCAGTGGCCAGGAATTTATTCGCAAGCGATCCATCAGAAGAACGCCGCGAACTGATGGAAAGTCTGCTCGGGCCAAATGTGTTCAGCAAAAACGGGAAAGTGCTGGCAAATGCCGAAGTCGTGGTGCTGTCGGTAAAACCTCAAGTTCTGTCGATTGTCACCGAGGAAATTAGCCCGGATATATCGTCCGATCAATTGCTGGTTTCCATCGCCCCGGGCGTTACCTTGCGCTGGCTCGAGGAAAAGGTCGGAACCGCCAGGCTTGTGCGTGTGATGCCGAATACTCCGGCTCTGGTTAAAGACGGGGCGGCCGCTTTTTGCCGGGGCAGCCGGGCCAATGAGGGCGATGGTCAGGTTGTGGAAGAAATGCTCTCAGCGGTCGGTTTGTGTGAAGAAGTTGATGAGAAATACATGGATGCAGTAACCGGACTCAGCGGAAGCGGGCCGGCCTACGTTTATATGATTATCGAGGCTCTCAGCGACGGGGGCGTCAAAATGGGCCTCCAGCGCAAAGTGGCCACACGACTCGCCGCTCAGACGGTTCTCGGGGCCGCAAGGATGGTGCTTGAAAGCGGGACGCATCCTGGAGAACTGAAAGATCAGGTGACCACCCCCGGCGGGACGACGATTGAGGCGGTACACGCGCTCGAAAAAGCCGGTCTGAGAAAGGCTCTCATTGATGCTGTGGAAGCCGCGAGCGAAAAGAGCCGGCAGCTTGGCCGCGAATGAGGGGGGAAGACAGGTTTCACCGCTGTACGGTTTTGGGCGTTGCGCCCGGAGGCGCCTTGGCAACATTCCCAAACCCATGTCGGATTTTATGCGCCGTTTTTTTCGTCCGGATTTTTTCCTCGAGAAGAGCTGTGAATGGTATCCGGAAAACGAATGTCGTTAAATTGACAACAATTGATCGAAATTATCCGTAAAATCCGGACTAACCTGTTCCGTCTGTGCCCCCGTCACAAGTTGACGGGGGCGCAGGCCGCGTTTCGTACCTCCACAGGGCCCCAGTCGCTTCAGAGAATTTCGTCCATTTCCACCCATCCATCCTCTTTTGCGCTCTGAATGGCCGCAAGAGTCATTGCGAGAGACTTGATATTATCCGCTGCTGAACACTCCGGTTCCCGTTCCTCTTCGATCGATGCGAAGAACTCGTCGAGAATCGCTTTTCCGCCCGGTGGGACATCCATAAGCTCGATATATTTGGAAACCGGTTCTTCAACCCGGTGCAGGTGGGCGTAATGAATACCGCCGTCTTCCCAGGAGATAGACCCGCCGGGGCCTTCAATGCGCCAGTCTCCATTCCAGTCCGTGCGTTCGCCGACGGCGCATCCGACGGTGATATGTGTGGCCCAGAGGCCTTCCGGGAATTGGAAGACAATGGCGTGGGCCGCATCGCCTTCGTGCCAGCCCCAAGGATGATTCCAGGTAATGGCATGGACGCGCAGTGGATCTTCAGCGAGCACGTAGCGCATCATGTCGAAATGATGAACCATCATATCGTTGATCAGCATATATGGTTCAGTGACGTAATGGCTTCCGGGGGCATCGGCCCAACTCATGTAAAATCGGATATCGAGCTGCCCCGGCTGACCGATGAGGCCATCGGCAATTAAGTTCCGGGTTGTTCGGGGCTGAGGCGTGAATCTGTAATTCTGCGTAATCATGTGGCGTAGGCCAGCCTCGTTCCCCATTTCGACCATTTCTTTTGCACTTTCCGCATTGTCGCTCAGAGGCTTTTCACCGAGCAGGTGCAAACCGGCTTCGAAACTGATTTCGGCGATTTGGCGATGGATTCCGGGGGGAGTGACGTCGAGCACAAAATCGGCATCGGTTTCAGCAACAGCATCCTCGAGGTTCTCGAAGATTTGCGCCTCTGGCACGTCTTGTTGTTCGACGGCTTCACCGGCGTTTTCTGCGTCGGGTTCCACGTAGGCAACAAGTTCACAATCTGCGTGTTCACGGGCCTGTCCCAGCCAATGCCGGCCGCGGCTTCCGAGTCCAGCAAGTATACCTTTGAACATCAGGGACCTCCTCGGTGTGAAATGGTTTGGGGATTTCGGACTGTCGCAATATCGAAAGGGAAATAGTTTAACGTTGGGGCAGGTCGGGCGCAACAGTGGAATCGCATCTATCTGCAGGACGTTAAATCATATGAATCCGGGAATGCAATCGGTGATGACAATTTGACCAATGTTCCCAAGCGAGTTATGCTTACCCTTTCTTGTGAGGCAAATTCGGGACCCTAATTAGGCGCTCGGATGCTGAAAGTTGAATCAGTTTACTGGTTGTTGTTGGTCTCTTTTTCCCTGTTTGTATTTGGATGCGGTGGAGAAGGGACAACCGATGATTCCGGGCGGGGTTCCCCGCAGAAAACTCCAACCGGGAAGGAGACGGCTGTGAACGATCAGAATTCAGTAGTTGAGATCGAAACGACAAAAGGCAGTATCACCGTGCAACTCTGGGCAGATGAAGCTCCGAAAACCGTTGATAATTTTCTACAGTATGTGGACGACGCTTTTTACGATGGGACCGTTTTTCACCGTGTAATACCGGGTTTCATGATCCAGGGCGGCGGGATGGCGGAGGATCTTAAGAAAAAACCGACTCGCGATCCGATTGCCAATGAGGCCAGCTCCGATAAGAAAAATCAGAGAGGCACCATTGCCATGGCCCGGACAGGCGAGATCAACAGCGCGACCTCCCAGTTTTTTATTAACCTGGCCGATAATGATTTTCTGGACCACGTCGACGAGACCCCGGAAGGGTTCGGTTATGCGGCATTCGGTGAAGTCACTGACGGTATGGATGTTGTCGATGAGATCGCACAGACTGAGACGGCCTCAAAAGGTCCGCATGAGAATGTCCCGAAACAACCGATCATCATAAAGAAGATCCGCCGGGTCGAACCGTGAATCTTCGGTTGAGGGGCGTCCCCCGGTAGTGCACAAGTACAGCCCCACTGCAAGGTCAGTGGTAGCCTTTCTTGTCGATTGTCGACAATTTCCCCCACCGTGTTTGAAAACCGCTTTGTGCGGTCCATCATGCAGCTTCTGTACCCCCGTATTTCCTCCCCGGAAGCCCCCTCCGATATCATTGTTGTGGCGGACCGCAAGACACTCGATACCGCATGGCCGAGGTTGTCTTTGCTAATCCATAGGGGGGCTACTTGACCCGCCAGCACCTCTCGGCTGAAAGACCCTCGCTGTTTCCTCTGGCCGCCCCTATTCCCGGGCTGCCTCGGCCATGGCTTCCAGATTTGCCGGGGGAACGTTTGGCAGCACGGCCTCGTGGCTCGGACTCACGATCAGGCGCGGTCCCAGTAGATCTTTGACCCGCCGCACGTCCTCTTTGACCTCTTCAGGCGTTGCATTGACCAGCAGCTCCTGCGTGTCAATTCCCCCCATAAACGCAATGCGCCCGCCGAAATCGCGAGCAAGAGTCTGGGCTGACATGTTGGCAGCGCGCGCCTGGAGGGGATGGAGGCAATCCACGCCGGCATCTATGAGACGTTCAATCACTTTGTGTATCGCCCCACAGGAATGCAATATCGCATGATAACCGTGATTGTGGGCCTGCTCGGTAAAACGCGCAAACCAGGGCATGATGAACTGATCGAACTGGTCCGGACCGCAAATTAGATCGACCTGGGTTCCAAAATCGTTGCCGAAAAAGAAACCGTCAACCAGGTCTCCCGCCACAGCGAAGAATCGTTCGTTGGCTTCGTAGTAGAATTCACAGACGTGGTTCGTTACGGCCGTCACAACTTCCGGATGAGTGTACATTTTCACCATGTAATCTTCCATCCCAAAAAGGTCCATCACATTGTGGTAAAAACAGGTCCAGAATCCGCTGGCCCGGTAGACGTCTCCCGCGTTGCTCAATGCTTCCAGACATGAGTCGAATGTAAGGTAATCTGGATTGGGCCAGGGGTAATCTTCGACTTCGGCGGGGTCTTCGCACTGAGCGAAAGGACCGGCCTGGCCATGTCGCTTTTTGTTGAGTCCCGCATCGAACATGCCGTGACCGGCGGGGTCCTGGTAGGCATCGGCGAAAAACTGCGGGCAAATCCAGCGAAAATCGTCTTTCAGTTTCCGCCGGAGTTCCTCCTGGGTTTCGGTTCCGAAATACGCGTGGAGCCCGGGCCAGCTGTCACTGTGAGGGTTTCCCAGCCAGAATCCGCAACGATCGGCTTCTTCGCCATCGATGATGGCCCGTATGCGTTTGCGACTTTTCATCTATTGGACCTTATTTGCGTTTAACAATTCGATAAACTCTCTGAAATCCTTGTCGATCATCATATCTCCAGGAATTGTATTCTTTTCGGATTTTCTCCAGGGCTTCCAAACGCTCTTGGTATGATTTCGATTGCCAGAACGAAAAATCACTGGGCTGATCGTCGATATTGTATTTTTCACCACTTTATCCATAGCCCCCCTGATCTGCCGAAATCCTGTTGTCTTCACCGCTGGTTTGTGACCTGCTCCCACAGGCCACTAAGACAATGGTATCCCATGGTATACGCCAGTTCAAGCGGTCCGACGGGGAATTTGCGCTGCGGTTTTTCGTGGTTTGGTGAGCATAAGTTTTCTCAACATTTCCACCGTCTGGCGGTTGCTAATGAAGCCCGAAATTCAGAAAACGTCGGGGATTTGTCTCCGTCAACAGGCGCCATTCCGACTCGGTAAACGTGACGGAACACCACGGGATCTCGCTGGCGTACTCGCGGAACCATTTCAGGTACGTCTCCTCGGTCCAGAAACAACGGCCCATGTACCAATCCGTCCCATACAGCAGGCGGTTCTGGAAAGCGGGCGTGTTAAGCAGGCGTTTGATGTACTGAAAATAGCGTCCGGGCATATACCACATCTCGAGATTGTATGAGACGTCTATGTAAACGCGGGGATAGGTCTGCATTATTTCCTTGATGACGCTCTGCCACGGAGAACCCAGCCGATCATTGTGCGCCAGGTTGAGCACGAGGTCAGGGAAATCTTCCAGCACAGGCCGCCAGTATTTCGGATGGGCCAGCTCGTAGTAGCCCTGCAGGCCTGGCACGCCGCCGTTCTGACAATGCGTTGTGATGGGAGTTTGGTTTTCCTCGCAATAACTCCAGAGCGGGCGGAGCCGCTTCTCGTCGGGGGTGAATCCCATGACAGGATAAATTTTCACGCCCCGAAACGGTCCCTTTTCCAGGCCTTCGCACGCGAGATCGATGGCGTTCGGGCGCCGCGGGTCGACCGCGATGAAGGGCAGCATCCGCGGCGAATTGCTTTCGGCGTTAATTTTTTTGACGGCCGAGGCGGTTTCGGCGATCTGGTCTTCGTAGTCTTTGATTGTCCCACCGTACCCTTCGCAGTAAGCCATATCCATCATAAGCGGGACGCACGTGTCTACCCCGGCTTCGTCCATTTCGGAAAGCAGTCGGCGAGCAATCTGTTCGATACTGAGATCGGCGAGTTGCCACCACTGTTTCAATCTTGTGTCGCCGGGCATCATGCGGCTGACCTGATCGTATGCGAAACGCTGGAGATGGCTCTTCAAATCCAGCATGAACCGGCGCCGAAAATCTCCGGGGACGCATTCCAGATCGAAGATATGGCAATGGCAGTTAATGATCATAACGTCACGGCAATCTTGCAGAGTGGAAGATAAGGGAGCCGGGAGAAAAAGCAAAAACAAAAAGTGTTTCCATCAGCGAACGCAGGACGCGCGCCGGCCGGAGGAGAGGCCGATAAGAACCGGGGGGTACTGGTCGACCGGACGGCTTTTGGGATCCCGAATGCCCTCGTCGGACATCTCACCGTGACCGCTTCCCGAATAATTTTTCAATGGCAGTTTCCAGAGCCTGCCCCCGCAAGCCTCGGCCCCGTATGATTCCGTTGCCGTCGATCAATATCATGTTCGGAATGCCACGCACGTTGTAGCGCCCCAGCATTTTTTCTTTGGTTTTCCCTTCCAGAAGGACCTGGGGCCAGGGCATTTTATTTTTTTTAATGAAGTCTTCCAGCTCATCCTCATCTCGATCCAGGCTCACACCAAGGACGAGGAGGCCTTTCCGGTGGTATTTTTTGTAAACTTTTTTCAGGTTTGGTATCTCGCGCCGACACGGCCCGCACCACGTCGCCCAGAAATCGAGCAGGAGGGGGCGGCCTTTGGCGCTTTTGGGTGAGACTGCGGTTCCCCCGAGTGTCTTGAGTTTAAAATTAGGAGCACGATTTCCGACGGATGAACCTCTGTCCGGTTTTTCGGTGGTGCGGTCCATTTCGCTTCCCCCGCCCCTATCTTCGGTTGGTTTGCCAAAACGCGCCGGTTTGCCGATCTTGACTGTTTTGTCCTCGCGTTTCCAGCTCATATTACTCAGAGAACAGATTTTATCGAGGGTTTTCTCGACAGATCCACGGAAATTGATGGAAATTCTGGTCCCGCCTGCCGGGATATCCTGCTCATAGAGCCTGATGTTTGCGTCTGTTTTGGCACGAAGCGCTTTGACAACGTGACTTAAGGGGGTGTTCTGGAAGTTAAGAGCAACTGGTTTTTGCAGTGGGTCGGTGGACGGACCTTCTCTACCGAGCCTGGTGTCTGAGGCTGAGTCGCCAGCGGCTCCGTTCTCGGCGAGCTGTTTCTGGAGTTTTTTAACTCGAGTTTTGAGCAGTTTGATGTGGGCCTTCTGATACCGAACCTGTTTTTCAAGGTCGTCCACTCTTTTCTTGAGTGCGTTAAAATCTTTCTCGCTGATCGGTTCAGCGGTTGCGATTCCGGCAACGCCGAAGAGTACGAGCCAGATCCATGCGATGCGTTTCATAGTCCTTACCTCCTGTTAGATTGCCCCGTTTGCGCACATAGAATCTTTACACCTGACATAAGCTCAACCTGCCTGCGAGCAGGAAAATCTGTTTCTTTTCCACCTGGTTACCACTTTCGACCATAGCGAGATTTCCTTTAAGTGTCAAAGGCATTGTAGCGGCGGTGTTTGCCGATGCAACCATATAAAACGGTGTTCAATAAAGATTCCACCCTGGCCGGGTAACAATAGCTCCCGATTATCCGTAAAATACGGGCTGCGTGGGTCATCGCGAGCGGATCGTAAGATGGGCGAAGTTTATCCGCCTCGGGCGTGGGTTGTCCGCCTCAGGTTGGTTTATCCGATCTCCCGCGGGCAATCCCGTCGTTTTTTCGTCCGGCTTTTTGCTTCCTGTCGCGATCCCGTGATTGAAATCCCTCCGTAGTTTCGGTATAAGCACCACCCGTTCAGCAAGGTTCAACTCAACAGGGAGATTGGAGATGACTCGGAAGACAATTGAGACGCCCGGCGACACCAGCTGGTTTACGCATGATCGGTTCGGCCTTTTTATTCACTGGGGGACCTATGCTCTTGCCGCCCGTCATGAATGGGTGAAAAACCGCGAGGAAATCGACGATGAGACGTATGTCCAGAAATACTTCGACCATTTCAATCCGGACCTTTACGATCCGGAGCACTGGGCCGATGTGGCCGCAAACGCGGGAATGAAATATTTCGTCATCACCACCAAACATCACGAAGGGTTCTGTCTGTGGGACTCGAAACTGACCGATTATAAGGCCACAAACACCCCCTACGGACGCGGTTTGCTCCATCCGATGGTTGATGCGTTTCGGGACCGGGGGCTGAAAGTTGGATTTTATCATTCGCTGATCGATTGGCACCATCCGGAGTTTCCGATCGACGGAATTCATCCGATGCGCAACCATCCCGATGCCGGACAGATCAACAAAGAACGCGACGTCAGGGAATACGCGGAGTATTTGCGCGGACAAGTTGAAGAATTGCTCACCGAATTCGGCGACGTCAGTATCCTGTGGCTGGATTTTTCATACGCGGGAAGCGAATGGGCCGAAAAACCGGGTTTTGCTGGCAAAGGCCGGGATGATTGGCAGAGCGAAAAACTCTACGAGATGATTCGCGAGCTTCAACCCAACATCGTGCTGAATGATCGACTCGACCTGGACGAAGGGTGGGATATCAAAACTCCGGAGCAGTACCAGCCGCGCGATTGGGTAGAGGTTGACGGTCAGCCTGTGGTATGGGAAGCCTGCCAGACTTTCAGCGGATCGTGGGGATACCACCGGGAAGAAGCGAGCTGGAAAAGTACCGGCCAGCTCGTGCGCATGCTCGTCGATACCGTCAGCAAGGGGGGCAATCTGTTACTCAACGTCGGCCCGACCGGCCGCGGCGAGTTTGATCATCGAGCTCTGGATCGTCTCTCCAGCATGGGAGAATGGATGAAACGGCACAGCCGCTCGATCTACGGCTGCACCGAGGCGCCCGAAGAGTTCGAAACGCCTCAGGATTGCCGCCTGACCTGCGATCCGGAAACAAACCGGCTTTACGTGCATATCTTCGCCTGGCCGTTCAAACAGCTGTTCCTCGATGGATTCGCGGGGAAGGTCGAATACGCGCAACTTCTCAATGATGCCTCGGAAATTCCTTTTGAAGAGCCGGAGTCGCATAAGGCCGGGCCGATGGAGGATACCGTTGTTTTGAACCTCCCGGTCCCCAAACCGAACGTGACAGTTCCTGTTGTTGAACTTTTCTTGAAATAGATTTTTCGCAAGAGGCAATGGAATCACTCAAATCAGCGGATAACGTCGTTTTAATCGGCATGCCCGCCGCGGGCAAAAGCACCATCGGTGTGATCCTCGCCAAAGCCCTTTCACTGGATTTCGTCGACACCGACGTGGTGATTCAGGCGCGGGAAGAGAGAACGCTGCAACAACTTCTCGAAGATCTGGATCCGGACGGGTTCCGCAAACTTGAGCGACGCCACATCCTTTCGCTTGATTGCCGGGGGACGGTGATTGCGACCGGTGGGAGTGTGGTCTACAGCGACGATGCCATGTCGCATTTATCCAGCCGAGGAGTGATCGTCCACCTGGATTTGCCTCTTGAAGAGATCGAGAGACGGATTGACAATCTGGAAGTCAGAGGAGTGGTTATGGACCCGGCCGAGACGCTGTCGCAGCTCTTTGAGGAACGCCAACCCCTTTATGAGCGCTACGCCGAAGTGACGGTCCAGTGCTTTGGATTGGGACACGAAGAGATTGTTCGGGAAATTGTTGAGAGGCTGTGAGTTCGGTTTCGTGCGGATCCGCGTGTGGGGCGTAGCCATTTGGTAGGTTGAGGCATAAGGGGCCTTACCCACAAGGGCGGGGTGTTTTTTTTCTCAACGAAATGGCGACTCGAGTTCAGCTGAGCCCACCGCCGGCGGGCGAAGGGGGACTTGAGGCGGCCAATGTCTGGAAACTGCCAGTGTACCCGGAATCCGACCAAACTGTACCGCGTTCTGAACTCCAGCCCCACGGGAGCGGTTCTGAAGTCCAGTCCGCTCCCGATACGGTATTTTGGGAGCGGCTTTATGGTGGGCCTTCAGCTCACAATATTTTCCTCCGCGCCCCTCACCCAGGGCTCCGAAGACTTTCAGTCCTCTTCGTTCGCAGTACGGCGAACTGTTATATGCTGCCCTTTTAGAGCTCGGCGACGGCAGGGCGCGCTCGGCGATCACGCCCTACATCTACGTCGCATCCCGGATACGTGAGGCCGGGGTATATTCCGGGAAGTTTCAAATACCAAGAACTGCAGCGATTTCGGAAAATGCCCGAGAGCTGTAGGTCCGCATCGCCGAGGCGGACCTGCCGTTTGTCGCTGGCCATTTTGTCCGGAACAGATGCTAATCCCGCATACGAGGACGGACGAAGTCAGCGTTAAGCTTTTTACCGATTCTCTTTCGGTAATAATAGTGTGTGTGTAGAATGTCGGAGTTCACAAAGTGGGCGATTCAGAACTTTCTTGAAATTATTCTGGCAATCCTGATTCGACACGGAAAACCGTAATGTTTGAAGCCATCATGTCAGCGTCCGTTCTTCTGAAAGTGCTTTGCACGCTCGGGCTGATACTTCTTTTGAATACCGTCACGAAACAGCTGGCCGTATCGGTCTTCGTCGGCGCCGTCCTGCTGGGTCTGTGGACGGGGCATTCCAGCGGGGGGCTGATGGGCGTGGCCGCGGAACGGTCGTTTTCGGTCGATAACCTGTTGCTGATCGTAATCATTTTCGAGGTGATCTGGCTGAGTTCCCAGATGTCGCGAACGGGACTGATGGAAGATCTGGTGGATTCCGTTCGATCTCGCGTCTCCCGGGAGGGTGCGATGGCAGCTTTGCCAGCAGTAATTGGCTTTCTGCCAATGCCCGGGGGGGCGCTTTTTTCCGCTCCATTGGTCGACAGCTGTGATGAGGGGGAAGATGTAAGCAGGTCGTTGAAAGCCCGGGCGAACCACTGGTTCCGGCACGTCTGGGAGTACTGGTGGCCGCTGTATCCCGGCGTTTTGCTGGCGATGAGTATCATCGAGTTTGACGTCTGGCAGATGATGATTATGGGAGTTCCCCTGACTCTGGCAGCAATAGGGGCGGGCTATTTCTTCATACTGCGTCCCATCTCACACCACGAGGAAACCGCTCGTGCTCCAGAACGTGGGGGAGAGCGTCCGTCTCTGACCGGACCACTGATGCCCATCATTGTTGTGGTTCTCACATACGTGATGGTTCGGGCGGGCTACACCGGAATCAGATCCTGGTCAGCGGGACTTCCGCCACTGAACCGTTATGTCCCTATGATGGCCGGCCTGGTTCTGGCGATGATCCTGCTTCAGGTGGCGAAACCGCTTGGGGCGCGAGATTGGAAGGAGATTGTCTTTTCGCGTCGCACATTGAATATGGTTGTAATTGTGCTGGCGGTGCGGATCTACGGGGCCTTCATTGAAGCCGACCTGCCGGATGGCACACCCCTGGTGGCGAAGATGCGGGCGGAAATGGATCAGTGGGGGATCCCGTTGCTGGCGATGACTATGCTTTTGCCAATGATAAGCGGTCTGGCGACAGGGGTATCGATCGGTTTCGTCGGCGCCAGTTTCCCGATTGTGCTCAAACTCTGGCCTGATGCAGCATCAAATCAATTGCTGGCCGTTGTCGCCCTGGCGTACGGTTTTGGATACATGGGAATGCTGCTCTCGCCCGTGCACGTCTGCCTGATTGTGACGTGTGAGCACTTCAAAGTCGAGGTGAGCCGGGCGATCCGGGGGATGCTCCGCCCGGCCATCCTGGTCCTTCTGTGCTCCGTGGGGCTCTACCTTTTCTGGAACTGGTTCCCCTGGCAGATGTGGGAGCGGAAAGAGGAGCCGAAGAGCAAACGAAAGATGAGATACAAAGAAGAAGTAGAATGGGGAATCGAGCAGAGTGAGGTGCAGAAGATGCCCGGCGATGAAAGTGTTGCGTGGTTCAAAACGCCGGACTCCGCCACACGCACCGTCTCCAGGTCAGATGCTTGCAGTGCGGAAAAAACCAGTTGGCATCCGGGCTCCCCGCCTCTTATCCTGTCCCCGAAAATAAGGGAAGCGCCCCCCTGTCACCTTGCGTGACAGGAGGCAGAGATTGAGCGGGCCGGCCACGGGAATACCACATATCCCCCGCCCCTGCCGGCTTGTCCGGCAGGTGAAGAAGATTGTCCGCGTTCCAGTTATGCGAGACATCAGGGGGCAGAATCGAGGGCCGTCGGCACCGGCATCGTGTTTGGAAGTGTACTTGTCCTTTTTCCCTGGGCCGGTTACCCTTGAGTTTGGGAAACAAAGGCCAGAATTCGGGGAGAAACGGATGAAACATGTCCATTACAGTGATGTCGAAGCACAGAATGTTGATCTGGAAGGTGCAAGCGGGGTAAGAGTGCGGTGGCTGATCGACGATAGCGATGGCGCGCCGAATTTCTACATGCGTCGGTTCGACCTGGAACCGGGTGGCATGACGCCGCATCACGAACACGACTGGGAGCACGAAGTTTACATTCTTGAAGGGAGTGGCGTCGCCGTAACGGAAGACGGAGAACGTCCTTTTGAGCCCGGCGATGTCTTCTTTATGCCGGGGGGAGAACGCCACCGATTCCGTGCCGGAGAGGACGGCGCGGCGTTTATCTGCCTCATCCCAAAAAGCGGGAAAGGATGCGGAGCGAAATAACCGAGAACGGTTCTGCGTCAAAAGTGACTTCGCTGGTCACCTGCGTGGGGTGTCTGGCGATGTTACTGGTTTTTTGCGGGACGGCTCTCCCCGAAGAAGGGGAGCAGCACCTGATCTGCAACTTTGAGCCGACGGCGGAGGTGTTCGGTCTCTGGGAGATGAGAATTAGTTTTCCAGAAGGCTTGGACTGCTTTTGTTCTTTGCCGGAGACACAGATCCACGATGCCTATGATGCCGATCGAGACGGTGTATTTATTCGGATAACGGCGGAGTTTTCTCAGCCTGACAGGCCGCCGGTTGTGGTCCCGGCTTTTGCGATGAAAGCCGGCCCGCAGAAACCGTGGAAATGGTTGGTTCGCTGGAGTCCGCGGCGTCCGGGCGAGTGGTCGGTCAAAGTCCAGTTCCATGGCCGAGCTGAGCGGGACGATGAAATTGTCACTTTTGATCAAGCCCTGCCCAACGCGGTCAATGCAACCGACCTCGAGGGAGTTGCAGGGCCGCTTGTATCGACGAGCAAGAAGCATCCTCCCGGGTATCTGCGCATGCTTCGTGCCGATGGCACCTCGGAGGCCACGTGGCTTTTCGGGGCATGTCGTGCATGGGTGGTGAAATCTCAAGATCCCAACAATGACTGGTCTCCCCATGAGTGGTTGGACAGGGAGAAAGAACTGTTTGCCCCGATGCGCGACGGAGGTTTCAACCTTCTCAATCAGTGGATGGCCCCCTGGGAGTACCTTATCATTCACCATGACCGGGCCGAACACTGGCGTCAGCCCGACGGCCGGTGGAAGCGAACCCCGCTGCCGGAGGGCGAGAAATGGACGTCCTACCAGTATTACGATCAGGGGAGATGTCTCGCGTTCGATCGACTGGTGAAATCGGCAGAGGGTGACGCCGACAAAAAGACTATCTACCTGCTTCTCTCACCTCTTCCGCATCAATGCCTGCAGGTGAGAGAGCATCCCTGGGGGAGTCAGGAGAGCGGCTGGAGTCCTGAGAACGATGCGAGCAGGCAAGCCCTGAGTCGTTTGAACGGTTTGAGTGGATTCAAGAAAAACATGTCGATCTGGGAATTTTTCGAAGCGAATCCGAAGCGGCCTTTGACTGACTGGCGGTCACGCCTTTTCGATCATCAGGCGAATTTCTTCCGGTATGTGATTGCCCGATGGGGCTACTCTCGGGCGGTGGGCGTCTGGGTGCTTGTGGATGAGCTGGACGCGGTGGGGGATACGGTCGGTGTGATGTCCAAAAAAAAGGGCTGGTGGGCCCATCCGCAGTGTCGCACCTGGCTTGCGAATATTGTGAGACTATTTCGTGGTGAGCTGACCCGCACGGATGGATTGCGCTATGGGGGAGATCCCTTTGACCACCCGCTTCACGCGGCGACCACGAGTTTCGGCGGCCAGGCAGGCGAAGGGAGCAATCTCGAATGGCAGGGGGGCCCGAAGGATGCCCGCCCTGATTTGTTTGGCTGGCACTGGTATCCACACTGGGCCGGTTTTCCGAAATGGAATGAGATATGGCAATATACCATCAGAGGTGTGGCTCGTTACAGCAAAGCTCCCATCGGCGATGCGGCGCGGTTGATCAGCGAGTTCGGCGCACCCGATCGCCGGAACCCACAAGATACGCCATCCAGATTGTACCCCGGGTTGTTCCATTTCGCGGCCTGGTCGGCGATATTTTCCGGACAGGCCGGCATTCCGATGGACTGGGATGACGGGAAGGAGTTCGGCGAGCTCTGTCCCCGGGACCGGGAAGGGATCTTCGATGAGACACACTATCCGATCGATCATGTCGAGGAGGTGAAGGCGCTTCGGCGGTTTCTTCGGGGTTTGTCGCCGGATGATATCGTCCGAGGCTCTGAGAGCGACGGTGAGCTTCGCTGTAAAGCTGGCGGAAGCGTGGACGTTTACGCTCTATTTTTGCGGCAGAAGCGTTTAAAGGCAATTGGGTGGTTATTTTCGCCCGGGGGGAAGGGACGTTTTCAGGTTCAAGGTCTTCAGCAGGGAAAGTATGTTGTTACCTGGTATGATCCGTGGGACGGCAGGCCGGTGGCAGATCAAGGGAAGATGACTGTTTCCACGGACGGGCAGGGCCGTCTGACCGTGAATCCACAGCCGATCCTACAGAAAATCCGCCAGAAAGCCCCTCATTTCCCCGATGAATCACGCCTTCCCAGAGGGCATGATGTGGCGTTCAAGATACGGTTTGTTGAGGGCGGGTGACCAGCTAAGAAGGGCGATCCGTGCCAGGAACGGCACTTTGCAGGGCTCGGGGTAAAGGGCAACTCCGGATTCAAGCCGTTGCAGGAGGACCGTTTTTTCGAGAGGGTGGTTGACAAAAAAGATGAGAAAAAGGTTGACAATAAGTTGACAAATCGGGCAGGGCTTTGCCGACGAAATATTCCGGGTGTTTTGTAACCGGCATCCAGACGTGAGGATTGAGTATATCGACATTGCCCCTGAGCTGGAGGTTATGATCAAACACGTGCAGGAGGATGCGGACGAGCCGTAGCGTGGTTTTGTTACAGGATCTGGCTCATGAGAATCCGACGGACCGCCGAAAGAAATTGCCGGTTCATCGTTGCCCCTTCGCGATTCGATAGTGTCCGGTCAGGGTGAAATCGAAGAGCCGATTTTCTTCCTTCGTGCCGCTCCCTATGTTGTGAATGACGAGAGGCACGCCCTCGGGAGCCTTCCTGTCGCTTACGATCATTATGTTTGCCGTTAAAGCCCGGGCCGCTTTGTCTGGCAATTGGGGGCCTGCATAAAAGAGCCGACGTGCCGCCGTCATACCACACTTCTGGTATTTGTGATAAGCAATGGCTGCCTGTTCTTTCGCTGAAAAGAACCCTCTTTTTGGTATCTGAGGGTAACACCATGAAATGCTATACATCAAGGGGCATTTGATCCATGAAGTATCATCCGATCAGATCAGCCCTTTCTGTTACCGATTCGGCTGTCACGAAACGATTTTCACCGATAGCGATCGGAACCTGGGTGGTCCTCGAAGATCTGATGGAGGACAGAACCGTGGCAATCTTCAGGGACGGGAGCGTCGAGCATATAGCAGAGCGTCGGCACGATGTCGACGAGCCAGGTGGTTCGTTCGAGTCGGTGACCGTGCCGGATGCCGGGGCCGCTGAAGGCCAGCAGGGACTGATTGGCGCCCATTCCGTGCCGGGCGCTGGAAAGTTGCTGGCCGTGGGTGCCACCAAAACCCTCACGGAGGGCGTAGACGACATCGCCGATTTTCTTTCCCGTAGGATCGTTCCACAGGCCGAGGATCCGCGCATCGCGTTTGCTCAGAACCAGGTTGAACGGGTGCCGGCCCGTTTCGGGATGGACTTCCCCCACGAGCGCGCTCATGATTCCTTCCTGGACCTTTTCATAGTCTTCTGGATCGACCGTTCCCTGCGGATCGCGGTCTTTGCGGTTAACGTTGACGAAATTGCTACCGCTGGGGTACGCTCTGGAGCGAGTCAGGTCAATATTACCGTTGGCATCGAGTTTTGCAAGATCGGCTTCCGCCAGTATACGTTTCAGATCCGGTTTCGGGCCGTCGGGCATGCCGCCGTGGTCGCTGACAAGCACGATGGTCGTATCGTCGCCGGCGATTTCCATGATCCGTCCGACCATTCGGTCGAGGCTTTTGTGCAGCTCTTCGATGATGCTGCGATAGTAGGCGGCTTCTTTTTCGCGGGGATTCGTGGCGGGATCGGCGAGGGTCAGACAGTAGTGATTGATACAATCGATGCAATGGACCTGCATCATGGTCAGATCCCAGTCCCGGGTTTCAGTAAGGTGGGCGAGGGCGTTGCTCATCCACTGGTTTTGGTAGTCGGCGAGTTCGACGAACGTTTCGGGTTCGATCCAATCTCGGTTGCGATTGTGGCCCAGGCCATCCCATCCGATATCGCAGATGTAGGGGCCGACCTCACGGTGCAGCTCGCGCCCGAGTTCTTCCGGTGAGGTATAGTGGTCGATATCGACTATGTGAGTGGAGAATAGCCGCAATTTTTCGGCGTCGGGGGAGAGTTCTTCGAGTCGGAACCGAAACGATCCGTCGCGGTGACCGTCGGTGGTCACAAAATCCTCCACGAGCCATTCGCTCCATTCGCCGGCGGCCATATCGGCGACGGCGGTCTGACGGTCTTTCTGAGGACAGACCGCTATCCGTTCGTATCTGTCGTCGGAGCCGTAGACCAGCAGGTGGTAGCGTTTGCCGTCGGGGGGAATTTTACAGACCGGGACGCCGAGGCCGACGGAGGGTTCTTTGTCGGCTTCGCTACGGCGCCCGAAAGTGATGATGGTTTCAAGAGGAGTCGGCCCCGTCTCGGGTAGATCGTCCCAGCCTTCGGCATTTTTGAGATCCAGGTGAGTTGCTCCGTTCCGTTCGACGGTGGCAAACAGATAGGCTCCATCCAGCTGGTGGGCACATGGTCTAACGTGGCATCCGCAGACCTGCAGGACGGATTCGGCGGTGGGGGGCCAGGAGGCGGGGTACTTGAGCAGGATCGATTGCTTACCGGCCCGTTCGAGGGCGTCCCAGATGAATTCCGACTCAGACTCTTCCGAGGAATATCCGCACATCCAGCGGCCGTGGAGTTCTTCGGGCTGGAAAGTCTGAAAACTCATGACCTGATGGGCGCCGTTCGCGATCGAAGTCCAGTTTTCCGGGGTGGAGGTTGGCAGCGAGGAGAACGTCTGCGGTGCGAGTGTCCCTTCGTTGAGAAAAGATTCGATATTGGGAAGTTTGTGCTCTTCAATGAGCCGTTCGACGAACGGGGTTGTGACACCGTCCAGACCGACGACGATCACTTTCTTCGGATACTGAGCCATTTTAGCCTCCGGTTCCTCGAAAATATAACACCACCGGCATTAACCCGAGTATAGCCCGGAACTCACACGATACTCAAGTTTTCCGTTTGATTTACGCTCCGAAGCGTCATATCTTCCTGTTTTTCAGGGAGGAGAAACTGATATGTCGCCCGCCGAAGAAGATGTGGCGGTTACCCGAGCCCCCCTGGCGTCTCTCCCTTGAAAATTCAGCTTTGAAAAATGTCTGGACCACAAAATACATTCGTGAAAACTCCTTGTGGGGTTTCTATAATAGGGGCAGTGGATTTTGCAAGGTCTATCGGCGTGTAAGAAATGCCTCCGTCTGGTAGCTATTGAAAAACAGGGAGAATACGATGGCGCTCAGCACAGCGAATGAGAAAACTATGCCGGAAACCAGAAGAAGAGCCGACGAGGAGTTGTTGCCGGACATTGAGATGTACGGCGACTATGATGTGGTAGTGGCGGGGGGAGGACCGGCTGGGTTATGCGCCGGACTGGCCTCGGTGCGTCGTGGAGCGAAGACGCTTGTGGTGGAACAGTTCAACTGTCTCGGCGGAATGGCAACAACCGGGTTACATCAGCATATAGGGGTCTTTATGGGCGAGGGGGGACGCCCGGAGATTGTGGGTGGATTACCCCGGGAGATTGGGCAACGAGCGGAAGAGAACTGGGGGGCATCTTTCGGCGGGCGTTATCTTGACGTGGAAATTGAGGGTTTTAAGTGTCTTCTCGACGAGATGGCCGGGGAAGCAGGTCTTGATGTTTTGTTCTACAGCCTGGTCGTGGATGTGATTCTGGAAGAGGGCCGGGCCGCGGGCGTGGTAATGAGCAACAAATCGGGCCTTTTCCTGGCGGAGGCGGATCGCATTGTGGATTGCACGGGCGATGCGGATGTGGCTTTTCGCGCGGGGTGTCCGGTGAACTTTGGGCGTCCCGAGGACGAACGGACTCAACCCGGAACGCTCATGTTCCGTCTGGGTGGTGTTGATTGGGACAAATTGCGCGAATACCGGGAGGATGACCCGCTGCTGGAAGATTTCTGCCAACGGGCAGTAAAGGAAGATTTGATGCGACCCTGGCAGAGCCGGCTGATGGGATTCTGGTATGTGCCGAGCCGTCCGGATCAGGTGGGCGTGAATTTTACCCACATGCATTTTGATGGTACCTCGGCATCGGAACTCAGCTCCGCTGCTATGACCGGCCGACGACAGGTGCAGGAGGCGGTGCGGGCGATGAAAGCCTTGCTGCCCGGATTTGAAGACGCCTATCTGATCGATACGGCAGTGCAGATGGGGGTGCGGGAAACGCGGAGAATCGTGGGGAGTTATATACTGACCGAAGAGGATATTCGCGAACAGAAGATTTTTGAGGATAGCATTGGACTCGGCAGTGCCTATGTGGACATTCATAATGTCGACGGGCCGGGGATGGACAAACGAGCCGGTTTTTCTCTGCCGGAAGGCGGATACTATTCGATCCCTTACAGAACTCTTGTGCCGCAGGAAGTGGACAATCTCCTGGTTGCGGGCCGGTGCCATAGCTGCACTCACGAGGCGGCCGGTTCGACACGATGGATTACACAGTGTATGGTTATGGGGCAGGCCGCGGGAATGGCCGCGGCGCTGAGCGCGCGCGAAGAAGTTTCTCCCAGAGAACTCGATGTATCGGAACTCCAGCGTAAACTCCTAAGCGAGGGCGCGATTCTGGATTGATATAATAAGAAAGGAAAACATTCCATGGTACGAAGAGAAATCACAGCAGCAATTCTGATCTTGCTGGCATGTCTTTCAATCTGGGCGGCGGGAAAAAAAGAGAAGCCGAAAGAATTTGAGAGCTGGCTGGTCTATCAAAATTCGAAGACTGATGATGTGGGCTACGTGCATATTATTCAGAAACCGAGCGAGGATAAAAAAGCCCCTTGGGTTGTGATTGTCGAAGAAAGAATCTGCAAAGGCGGGAAAAGTGTACCTGTTGACCTCATTCTGTTTGCAAAGGATAATCGCTACCTGACGCCGGCCCGATTTGTGTGCCAGGGGGGCGGAAGCGGGGGTGGTACGTTCAGCGCGGAAGTGAACGACGGAAAAATCGAAGCGCGGGCCGGGCGAAAAAAGATAGAAATAGAAATGCCGGAGAACACGGCACCGTTTATGGCTCTTTTCCGTATTGTTGAAGATCTCCCTTTCGATAAAAACAAAGTATTCAAGTTCAGCTGCCTTCGTTCCACGAGCCTCGAGATCGGGAAAAATCAGAAAATAGAATACGAAGGGAAGAAAAAAGTAGATCTGGGTAACCGGGAAATCAAGCTTCATCAGTTTCTGTATTCCGATAAAGAAGACAAAATAGGATATTTTTGGCTTGACGATAATCACCGTTTAATAAGTGCTTTAATAGCTGGCCGAGAGACTTTCACCCGGACAACTCCCAAAAGGGCTCGCCAGGTGGTTGAAGAGTGTCTCGACGTAGCCCACTGAAAATTTTCTTTCCAGGTTTTTAGCATTCTGATATCTTTCTCCGCTCAGGATTTTTCTGTGACAGCGACATGGCAAAGATAACGAAGTCTATCGAAGCGATGCGAGCCCGCCGTGCATACGCTGCGACTGACCGGATTATCTGCGAGTTTTGGCTCGGGAAAGCTTTTATGGGCGAGGAATTCAGCGCGAGCGGTTGTGCCCACGCGAGGATACGTTTCGAAGGGACGGGGCGAATTAAACAGGTTATGCTTTTGCGTGATAGCGAGCCGTGGCGGGAGTGGACTCCGCACGGAACGGAGACTGACATCCAATTTGCTCTGAGTGCTGAAGATATAAAAGGACACTATTTTTACGTTCGTATGATGCAGGAGGACAGCAATCTGGCATGGTCCAGTCCGATTTGGGTGGATTGAAGTCCGAAGAACCGCTGACCAAGATCGGGGAGTACCGCAGATGGTTGAATTTCGCCGATTGGACGATAAAACGGCGGTTCTGGAGTACCGGGATATAACGCGATGTCTGGCAGGGTGGGTCCTGGGAGTGCCTTTGACCATTGCCTATGTGGGCGCGATGGCGTCTGTGACCCTTTTTGGAATTGGGATCGCTCCGCCGGCACGATTGCTGCTTTTTTGTGTTTCGGTACTGTTATATTTTATCGTTGGGTTTCATGGATGGCACCAGTATGGCGTACGATTTTGGAACCCGCTGTGGGCGTTCACGATGATCCGAAGGACGCGATTCAGCCGAAGTGCCGGGACGGCTCGTATGAAGCTCGGTCCGTCCGCGATCGCGATTCCCAAAAGTATCAATCTCGACGAGATTGAATCGGTGGTGTACTGCGATCAGGGGGAAGAATCCAAAACATGGAACCGTTTGGTCATCCAATCGACGTCGGGGGATCGGTGGCTCCTTGCGATTGAAGAATCACATGGACGACGCGTGGAGGCGGTAGGCAAGGAACTCGCGGATTTTCTTGGGGTCGCTTTCCACACCGGGACGGGATCACCTCGTATGAAGGAAGAGGCGTAATCAGGGGCTGAAGAAATACTTTACGGTGCCGGGAGAGTGTCAAGACGCAGGCGATTTTGAAAAAAGAAAGAACCGGTGTAAAATACGGCGGCCTATTTTAAGTCGGAACGAATGAGCTATGACTGCAACTGTTGATGATGAAAGATACCGGGTTCTTTCTCGAACGCGCGCGATAGATCCGCGGACGCGTAAACCCGTCCCCGCACTCGTGCTGCAATCAGAGGACGGTGTCTTTCTCGAAAAGATGTTACCACGGGGGGAAAGGCGGCGGGTGCAGATCGAAAAAGATCCGGAATTTTACCGGGCTTTTGCGGATCCTGAGCCAGCGGGAGAGTCGACGCTTGGCAACCTTTATTTTTACGTAACTTCCAGATGTAATCTTTCCTGCCCGGTTTGTTACGAGGCAAACCGTAATGTCGGTGAGCCTTCTCTGGAGTCCATGGGGAAGGTTTTGGGGTCGATGAGCCGAATGCAGGTTCTCCTTTGTGGTGCCGAACCTACATGCCGGGACGAACTGCCGGAGATTATCTCGCTGGTGGACCGGGAAAATACGCCCTACATCATTACAAATGGTATAAAGTTGAAGGACCGAGGTTACTGCTTGCGCCTGAAAGAAGCCGGCCTGAAGTACGTTATACTCTCTTTTAACGGCCTGACCGATGATGTCTACAGGACGATAAACGGGCGCCCACTTCTGCGGGAGAAAATGACTGCCCTGGAGAACCTGCGGGAACTCGACATGGAGGTCTTTCTATCGACAACGATTGCGCGGGGAGTGAATGACGCGCAGATAGCTGATCTGGCCGAATTTTATCTGAAAAGACCGTTCATTCGGCAGATCCGTTTCCGCGCGATGGCCTCTCTGGGGGCGTTTCTGCAAACCGAGCGTATTTTTATGAGCGAACTTCTCACCATGGTTTGCGACGGATTTGGCATTGACCGGGAAATGGCGATGCGCCACCTTTTGTTCATGGACAGGCTGGGCAAAACGCTGAAGAAAGACTATTTGCGGCCGCGACTTTGTTCGCTGAAGGTGGACATGAACCATTCGATGCGCCCAATTGCTTCCGAGTATGGCTTTGGTTACCATAATGAAAATGGGGATGGGCGGTTCGCTATCCTTTCACATGCAATACGGGCGTGGGGTTTGAAATATGCTTTGCGACAGGCCTGGAACCGGGTGGGGAAGCACCGTTATGTCGGCCCCCGCAATAAATACCGCGTCAGTCTGCGTGTCTGGCCCGACCGGGACACGATGGATCTCGGTATGGGGTCACGGTGTATGGCTGGATACTGGCGAGATGGGAGGGTGCAACCGTTTTGTCTCTGCAACGCACAGAGGGAAGCCTGAACCTTGAGAGAGGGTCAGCGGACTGCGAAAGCCGTTGTGACGGGCGGAAGCTGGCGTATTTCTTCCGGTTGATTCGTCTCGCTTCCTGGTGGGACAAGCTTTTTTTGGTCGGCGGTGCCGCAGCTTTATTGATGCTGGTTTCTCCGACGGGCCGAGATTGGGCGTTGTGGGGAGCTTTTGTTGTCCTGACCGGTTTGCTATTGATTCATGCCTATATTTTTAATGATATCTGTGATACGCCGTACGATGCAGCAGTTGGACGCGATACAGCTGACATTTCTGAACGGGACAGGCGAATCGTTCTCGGTTTTTCGGGTGCTCTGGGTGCTCTCATTCTGGTGGTGTTTTTCCCGATTTTTGCTGCGTTGCTCCTGGGAGCCAGCTACTTTCTCATGTCTCTTTTCTACTCCGCCCCACCGTGTCGCTTGAAAGGTCGGGGGATTCTCGGGGTGGTTATTGCGGGATTTGCGCAGCGTCCCCTCCTTTTTTTGATATTTAGTTTGACCCTGGGGCTGTACACCGTCCCAGTTCTTCTGCTTATCGTCTGGTTGTTCAGCGGCGGACTGATTGCGATGCTCGGTCATCAGGTGGGCGATTATCGTGACGATCAAATCAACGGGATTTCCACTTTCGCTGCCCGCTGGGGCCGCTCGATCAGTCTTGTTCTCTGTGGGCTTTTTGGACTGCTCTTTCTGGTATGTTGTTTGCTGCCGCTATGGTATCTCAAAGCTCATTGCGCGCTGATTTTATTCCTGGGCATGGGCGGACTTTCCGTCATTGTCGGGTGGCAGTGTATGCGGGGGTATCTATTGCTGCGGGCCCGATGAGCCAGCCTGCAGTCGTTTGACCTTTCGGAGGCCGGTCCGAGGGTTTTGACGCGGGGGGGTCATTTGTTGTCGGCGATAGCCAGACGCACCCAACGCCAGGTTTGGCCGATGATCAGAGGTAGTATGGCGCAGCCGATTATCACACCCCAGTCGCGCAGATCGGGCGACATTGTTTTGAGGATGTTTTTAAGAAACGGGACATAAACAGCTGCGAGCATAAGGCCGGCGCTCAGGATAATAGCTCCGATCATCCACATATTGCTGAACCAGTCTCCCAGCCGCATGGGTTCGTGCTGTTTGCGACAGTTGAAGACATGGAAAAGCTGTGCGAAAGCGATGGTAAGAAAACTAAGGGTCACGGCATCGTAATGTCCTTGGGACGGATCGTAGCCATAAGTGCGGAAACCATAGAAAAAAGCGAGCAGTGTCGCGAGGGTCATCAGAATGCCGTATCCGCCGATACTTCCGAGCATGTTGCGTTCGAGCAGTGGTTGATCCGGGTCTTTTGGTGGCCTTTCCATGACATCCGGTTCCCCGGGCTCGACCGCGAGAGCCAGCGCCGGAAAGACGTCGGTTATGAGGTTCATCCAGAGGATTTGCAGGGGCAGGAGGGCGAGAGGTTTACCAATCAACGAGGCCCCGAGCATCGTGAGGATCTCACCCAGGTTGCAACTGAACAGATAGGTAATGAATTTTTGAATATTGTCATAGATGATTCGGCCGCGATGCACGGCTTCACCGACCGTGCTGAACTGATCGTCCAGCAGCACCATATCGGACGTCTCTTTTGCAACGTCGGTGCCCCGGATCCCCATTGCCACGCCGATATCCGCGCTTTTGAGGGCGGCGGCATCATTGACGCCGTCTCCGAGCATCGCGCAGATTTCTCCGCGTTTTTGCAGACCATCGAGGATACGCATTTTATGTTCCGGGGAGACCCGAGCGAACACTTCGGTCCCTTCGAAATGTTCTGCCAGTTCTTCCTCATTGAGAGCCTCGATTTCGCGACCTGAGAGGACGGGACCATCCGACGGGGCGACCCCGAGTTCAGCGGCGATTGCGCGCGCCGTCATAGGTTGATCTCCCGTTATCATCACCGTCTTGATGCCGGCTTCTGTCAGTCTTTTTACGGTTTCGGCGGCTTCTTTTCGCGGTGGGTCCATGATCCCGGCCAGGCCGAGCCAGAGCAGATCCGTAAAGGCCTCCTCGCGATCTTCGGGGGGCTCATCCACGGTGCGGCAGGCAAGCCCCAGCACGCGGAGGCCTTTTTCGGCCATACTCTCGTTTTTGCGCTCGATTTGCTGCCTTTTATCTTCCGTCATTTCCCCGATACCTTCGGGTTCAAGGACGCGGTTGCAATGGGGAAGAACATTCGTCGGAGCGCCTTTGACGCTGAGCATTTTGCCTTTAGCTTCCGCGTAGAGTTCCCCCAAGTTCGCGTTCACGGTCCCCATTATCATCGTTTCGCTGGTGAAGGGGTATTCATGTTTTTCGGGATGATTTTCATGGAGTTCTGCGCGGCTGATCCCCGCTTTCTCTGCGGCGACCACAAGGGCTCCCTCGGTGGGGTCGCCTGTGATCTCCCAGTGGCCATCATCATTTTCGCGGAGCGTGGCGTTGTTGCAGAGCGCCCCGGCGCTGAGGGCTGCACTTATGCGAGGATCGGAACGGGGATTAATGGTACCTCCTTCTCGCTTGAATTCTCCTTCAGGGCTGTAACCAACGCCAGAAATTTCAACATCTTCACCGGGAAGCGCCAGCAACCGCTGGGCCATCTCACTACGGGTCAGAGTCCCTGTCTTGTCGGTGCATACCGAGGTGACGGAGCCAAGGGTTTCGACGGCCGGAAGGTTTCGGATAAGCGCATTGCGGCGGGCCATTTGCTTCATCCCGACCGCAAGCGTGATGGTCGCTACGGCAGGCAATCCTTCCGGAATTGCCGCGACAGCCAGGGCAATGCCCGCTTCGATCATATGCCAGATTTGTTCCCCCTGGACGATCCCGGAGATTGCTACGACAATCGCTACCCCGAGGCAGATCCAGATCAGTCTGCGGGACATCCGTGCGAGCCTTTGTTCCAGTGGGGTTTCTTCCTCTTCGACGCCTTCCAGCATCTTGCCCACGCGTCCGATTTCTGTCGCTTCGCCCGTGGCCACGACAATTGCCCGGGCATTCCCGGTCGTGAGGTTGGTGCCGCGGTAGACCATATTTTCACGGTCTGCCAGAGGGGTCTCCGGATCTTCCAATGGGGCGGTGGATTTCGATACAGGCAGAGATTCCCCGGTCAGCGGCGATTCATCGATTTTAAGTTTGACCGCTTCAAAAAGACGCGAATCGGCGGGCACCGACTGTCCTTCTTCGAGCAAAATGACGTCACCGGGCACCAGTTCAGCGGCGGGGAGAGTTCTTGCGTCACCGTCACGAATCACTGAAGTTGTTGTTCGGCCGAGCTTCTGGAGGGCTTCCATGGCCCGATTGGCCCTGAGTTCGGTGATAAAGCCGATGCCCGAATTAAGCAGTATGACCACAACTATGCTAATACCCTCCGGCATATGCCCGAGCGCAAAACTGACAATTGCAGCTGCGGCCAGAAGCAATACCACAACATTCTTAAATTGATCAAAGAGAATTTCATGCCAGGGGACCGATTCTACTTTGCGCAGTTCGTTGCGACCATACCGCTGCTGTCTCTCATCGGCCTCCTCGGAACTCAGACCTGTGGAAAGATCGCTTCCGAGTTGCTCTGAAACCTCTTCGACCGGCATGCAGTGCCAGTCCTGTTGCAGACGGGATTGCTGTTGCTGTTTTTCCGCTGGATCGTTGTTTTGTGACACAGTTCCCTCGATCTCAAGGTGCGAGCGAAAAATCAGGATAGAGGCAAGCCGTCCCGGGTGCAACTGAGTGAGTCAGATGGGCAAGAACTAAATATCTCTGGATTGTTTCGGATATGCGCCACATAAATTTTCTCTTGACGCTTTTGTGCAGGCGTTCTAAAGTGCTAACGGTGCGGCCGTGGCCTCAGGCCAGAATAGAAAGTGGGGATTTCCATGCGATATGTATTGTTGGCGTTGGCGGTCGTTTTTGCGGCGGGATGTTTGGGAACACCTGATTGGGAGCCGGTAGAATACGGTGCGATCCGTTCGACGGCCGATCGGGCAGGAGAAAACAGGTCCTGGAAGAGGCCAGATACCGTGCCGCCTGAACCCGCGCGACGAACCGGAAACGTGGTTATCAGTGTTGAGAGGCGTGTTTTTAGCGGGGCCGACCAGATTAACTTCAGTACTCTGTGGCGTTATGCCAATAATAACATCGTGGTCAAAGGTGGCCGTATTGCCCGCCGCAACGGTCTTTATGTTGGCGGTTCCACGGGCAATTTTAGAGCCGCTTTGCAGACCATAGCCCGCAAAAGCCAGAATGTAAAAAGGAGCCGGGCGCATATCGTAACCCTCAGCGGTCACAGCGCGCGCATAAAAGTGGGGCAACAGACCTATGTCGAGACTTTGCGTTTCCGCGCCCCACAGCGAAATATTGTCATGCTGGAACGCGCTTTTGTGGGGGCATCTCTGAGTGTAAGGCCGAACGTCTTGCCGCAAAATCGGTTGCGGATTGTTTTGCAACCAGTTTTTACGACCAAAAAGGGACGGAAAGTAGAAATCACGGACATGGCCACCGAGGTCATTGTCCGACACGGCCAGCAAATGGTGATCGGCGGGCTGAATGAATCGTCCGACAGCGCAGGTTATACGTTATTTCACAGCGGGCGGGGTCGGAAGAGTCAGAAGAGGGTGCTGATACTCACGGCATTTATTCAGTGAAGTGCGGAGTATGATGGAGGAAAAAGGCCACAAGCGGACCCGCGATTTTCGGGTAAGTATTCAGTGAACCACGTTGACCTTTCTTCGGTACGCCGGGTCTCCTGCGGCCCTGTGCCGGAGGTTCTACGATTAGCCACTATGTGCGGTGGTAAAAACGCAGCCCTCCGGCGGCCCCGCGCCGGTGGAGGCAACGGATTAACAAACATTTCGGATTTGAGTTCAGCAGCCGGGTCTGGGAGTGCAAAGTTCGATAAGCGCGGCACACGCTTCCGCTGTTCAGTACGTTGCTTCCTCCGGCACAGGATGTTGACATATGTCATGAAAGGCGAATGATGAGCTTCTGCGGCATTCT
>JBKHIT010000085.1:0-14608 GCA_046538485.1 Candidatus Brocadiia bacterium
TCACCGTTTGACAAACGTAGACTGAGTAACGAGCCATGACGGCTCACGCGCCCCTAAGGGGCGCTTTTACCCAGGATAAGGGTGATCGGTGAGCGGTGTCAGTAATCGGTTTTGCGGCAACGGGTTACGATAATAACGTCGAAACGTATCACGTCATTTCAAGTGAAAACAGTGATCTTCTGGACGAAATTCTGAAGGTTCTCCGCCACCTCAGCCACTCTCCCTGGCCCCAATTTTACCTCGAACGCGCCCCATCGCCCGTCGGGTAACTCCACGATCGCATCGATCTCTACACCCCGGCTCATCCCGATAATGGCAGACCTGACCGTCAAGAGCCTGCGCAAAAACCCGAAGGTCTCCTATTACCAGCGACTCGAAGAGAAACCCCATGTAGTTCAGGTCACCTAAAAGTCTCTCCGGTCCGGTCTTCAGAGCGGCAACGGCCAGCGACGGATCGATAAAATGGCGCTTCGGTAATTGGCGCAGACGAATTTTTGATCGCAAATGCGTCGCCCACGCCGGCTGATCTTCGATGATTCGCAGCCGGGAAAGAACGTCCAGATACTCCCTGATCGTCTGCGGATGGACTGTTCCATCGGTCTCTGCTGCGTCTCGGGCGAGAGTCGCCGCTGAAACGGTGGTTGAGACATTTCGTGCCAGAGAGTGCAAAAGCGCTCCGACTTTCTTGGGCTCTCTATTCTTGGATCAACCCGGCCGATATCCGCCCGTTTGATTTCTTCGGCCCAAAAAAAGGCCACCGTGCGGTCTGTGGCCTCCACAGGGGCCTGGTGTCTCTTCGGCTCGGGTCCGGCGAGGATCAGCCGCGGGGACTGTCGCTCGGGTTGTCCTTTTATTCTATCGTATGCGATCTGCTCCGTGTCGCAAGGGGGTAGCAAAGCTTTTTCTTCACAAACAGTTTACGGGTACAGAAAGCAGCGACACCGCGTTGCTTGCGGCGCCGCCTGCGATGTCTGCGGCAGCGATTGGTTGGTTGTGTATTATCATCCAATGATCGCGAGAGCAATCCACGGCACAATATTGAAAACATATACGAATAGCTTATATGCGCCGATAAAGCAGTAGAACACCACATTGAACGTTTCCCGAGGCATCGGGAACCACTTGCTGTGTATTCTGTACACGAAGTCACCGGCGAAAGCGAATATCATAAAAGAGAACACAAGCAGCGCGACGTTTATAATAGTGCACCACATGAAGAATCTGGTCACCGTCTCAATATTGATCATCATTTCCCTTTTTCACTATTGTCCTCTGTTCACCCAACTGGTTATTATCCCCCGATTACCTTTTGCTGAGCGGGGTACACTCCAACGCCTAATCCTGCATCAGATACCCACGCGATTGACGTGCATATCGTCTGGCCCGACTTTGTGCTCCAGCCCGCTTCCCCTCGGCTCCTATTTTTCCTCCGCAGCTGCCAGCATTTCAACCTTCGGCCTCGAAACATAAAGTACGGGCATGTCGCCGGCCTCCGTCACAAAATACGGGATGTGGTAGATCCCACACCTGCCTCCGCCGCCCGTGGGGTCGACCTGCACCCACCCTTCGTCTTCAATCAATACCTCAGCCCAGATGTGCCCGTCAGCCCCGTAGAGCCATCCACCGACCTGGCGACTCGGGATACCGGAGGCGCGGCACAACGTGGCGAAACAGTCGGCAAAATCCCAGCATTGACCGTACCCTTGCTTCAGGACTTTCTTAACGCCCCACCGCGACCCAGTGACCGGTCCGCCGAACCGTATGTTTTTTCCGGGCGTAAGCCACGTGAGTATGGCATCCACTTTCGCAATACATCCTTTGTGACCCTTCGTGATATGCCGGGCAAGTTTGATGATATCCGGATCATCGGCAGGCCAGTATTCGGTTGCCGCTGTGAGACGATCGCTCCCCTCCCTTTTGGTCGGCGTGACGCCATCGCTTCGGGTCTTTATCCGGGCCACGAGTGTGACATAGGGAATTCCCAACCACTCGCTCTTGTCCTCAAACACATATCTCACACTCTCCCCCCTTGGATCCGTCTCCTTTTGAGCCACCCGGGGTGTGAAGCGGTACGACGGCTTTATTTCCTCCCGGGGGGTCGTTCGGAGCGATATCTGCTTGCCGAACCGAAATTTCTCCAAAAGTTTCCGGACTCGAGCTCTGGCTTTCTTGTGATCGGGGTTATTCCGCACTTTCAGGCAGAGCTGGTACAGCTCGTTGAACGACATGTAATCACACCGCACGATCGGCGCGATATCGGCCCTGATGCGGTAGCGGACGGTCGCTGGTTTCGGCACAAATCCAAGTTCGTAACCGGCTTTCTTTGCAAGCTGCATGTTTCCGCCCACGAACTCGATCACCCTCTTCTTCCTGCGAAGACAAAAAGCCCCATCCCCTTTCAACGCCGACACGCTGGAATATATTTTTTTCGCATCCTCTTTGGACGGACAATCAATCAGGTTCACCTGGATCCGTCGTCCGTGCACGGAGAGCACGGTATTTGACAGGCTCTCAATACGCGCTCCGAGCTTGCCCTCTATGGCGGGGAGCTGATCCGCGGAGACCCGGAAGGATTTGACGATCCCCCAGCCGGACGGCAGGTTTTTGAAACAACTGTCTATTCCCTTGCGCCGCGCTCCCGAAACAACAGCGGTTGCAAACAAGAGCAGCCCAAACGACATCCTCTTGAACCATTTCATAATTTCCACTCCTCACCCACTCCGGATCAGTAAATACAGAGCGTTCGCTTTTCTATTTCGGTCCGAAAGTTACCTGCAATGGGAAAATCCCGGCTCATCCCAATGTCACACCTCCTGCTAATTGAAACCATCTCGGGTTTTCCGAACCCCTTTATACGGTATTTCCTGATTGCGCCAAAGGCATTTTTTGAGGATCATACTGAGATAATAAGAGAATGGCGAAACACGACAAAAGGCCCCTCCGATAATGCGTCAGGAGATAGCCAGTGGTCAAAACTCAGGTCCAAAGCGCAACCGATGAAATCCTGGGAAGCATCGAGAATACGGTTAACGACGTTTTAAATAAGCTCCCCCTACCGGGAAAAGTCGAAACTTCAACTTCTGTGTTGCATCCTGGAAAGATGCTGAGGAGCCGTTTTGCTGTCCGAATTGCCCGTGATCTCGCCCAGAAACCCGAACGGCACCGCCTGAGGAATGCTTGCGCGGCCGTCGAAATCGTCCACACAGCTTCTCTCTGTCACGACGATCTCATTGACGATGGACGGTTTCGGCGTGGGCAACCATGCCTTTGGCGCACATCAAGCCCCCCAGAAGCCATTCTCACCGGTGATATGCTGCTCTGTGCATCTATCAAATTGGTGATGGACGCCGGAGCGGGACGCGAGTTCCTCCAGAAAATTACCGAAACCTGCGCCGGCGAAACACGGCACGAAATGAAGCATCAGCCAGAATGCTCCCCAGCAGAATGGTGTATTGAGATGGCTCGGGGAAAAACGGGCCCGTTTTTCGCTTTCCTCGGCTGGTTCTGTGGTCAGCCGGATCCAGAACTCGCCACCGCCCTGGAAGAAACCGGATACGATATCGGCACAGCTTACCAGCTCGCCGATGACTTGCTGGACGCTACGGGGGACGAAGCTGTGGTCGGCAAGACTCTGGGGCTCGACGAAGCGCGCGGGAAATTGACGCTCCCCCGGCTGCCCGGAGGAAAGCAGAAATGCCGCCGCCAAATTAAGTCGATTGTCCAAAGGATATCCGAAAATTTGCTCCTCTGGCCAAAAGCAAAAGACGGTGTTGAGCGTTTCCTGTTTCAAGACTTGAAACCTGTTCTGGATCGTTTTGCAATTGACGTGGGTATCTGAGTGGTCGGGGTCGTAAATACGCTCAAGTTTTCCAAAAGTTGGCAGTTATGCAAAGAGAGGTAGAAGATACAAACTCGGGCAGCGACCGTTACGGAAACCGCTTACTTGCCGTATTCAGGGCCACCCGACCTTTCTCTTTCCCGGTATCGTTTCTCCCCGTAATTATCGGTTTTGCGGCCGTTTCGCCTGCCTCCCAATGGCATTGTCTTTTGAGCTTAGCAACGCTCGCGATCGCCTTGCTTCTTCACGCATCGGGCAATCTGTTCAACGATTATTTTGATTTTATCAGCCGAGTGGATACTTTCCGGGATGAAGGCAGCGGACGCCCGGGGAGAATGCTGGTGGCCGGAAAAGTAAATCCCGGCTTCTTCCTCGCGGAAGCACTGGCGTGTCTGGCCATCGCGCTCGTTCCGCTCACGTATATCATCTGGGCTCGAGACCTGTGGGCACTTGCTTTCTTTGTGCCCGGGGCTCTGCTCCTTTACGCCTACACCGGACCGCCCTTCAAGCTGAAATACAAAGCGCTGGGGGAACTGACCATTTTCGTAACGTTCGGTCCGCTCATGATGGGGGCTGCGGCCTGGGTGCAGACCGGACGTCTGAATCCGAGCGTGCTACTGCTTTCCCTGTCAGCCGGATTTTTGACTGCCGGGATGGTGGCGGGGAATAACGCCCGCGACTATGATGAGGACCGCGAGGCGGGCATTAAAACCTCCGCGCAGATTCTCGGGCGCCGGGAGGGAGCATTGTTGCATGTTGTCCTCGTGATGATCGGCGCGCTCGTGCCGGCCTTTCTCAGCGTGGCCCAAAAAGCTCCCTGGTTCCTGGCTTTCACTCCGGCGGCGCTCCTCTTTCATCTCAAACCGATGCAGAAACTTCTCGATGGGAAACATGTACCGGACATCGACGTCAGGACAGCCAGGCTTGAGGGGCTAATTTTCGGATATACACTGGTATGTTTAATTGTTTCCGGGGGCATGTAAAAGCGGGGGCTACGTATTCCGCTGGGAAAACACCGCCTCGCAAAAAAGGAACGACACACCGGTGATGAATCGAAGCCTCCCGCTAAACGCAAGGTGCGACGTGAAGAGGGCTTTCTTTTGCCCAAATACCAGCATTCCGTTATAGTATTGTCTCTTTTCAATGTCTGACCCCACGATTCGGGCAGTGGTTTTCTCAGATTGCCCGGGAGGACTCCACATGCAAAAACGGAAGCGACTATTGACGTCAGAAGCCGTATCCATCGGTCATCCGGACAAAATCGCCGATCAGATCAGCGATGCCATTCTCGATGCACATCTCGAACAGGATCCCGGCAGTCGCGTGGCGTGCGAAACTCTCCTGACCACAGGTCTTGTGCTGATCGCCGGTGAGATCACCAGTGAGGCCGAAGTCAATTGTACCGAGATCGCCCGAGAAACCATTCGAGATATCGGTTATACGGACGCCAAAATGGGGCTTGATGCCGATACCTGCAGCGTTCTGATCGGGCTCGATCAGCAATCTCCCGACATCGCTATGGGGGTTGACAAAAGCGAAGATAAACAACTCGGCGCTGGCGACCAGGGTATGATGATGGGGTTTGCCTGCCGTGAAACGCCTCAATTGATGCCTCTGCCGATTCAGCTCGCTCATGAACTGATGGAGCAGCTGGCAGCGATGCGACGGGACGGAACGATACCCTATCTACGACCCGATGGGAAGGCCCAGGTCACAGTGGAATATGATGGGCAAAAACCCTGTCGGCTCGATACCGTCGTGCTCAGCGCTCAGCATGAGGAAGATGTTTCGCCGGACCAGTTGCGCACTGATATCATTGAAAAAGTCATTATGCCCCGGGTCCCGGAAGCATTCCAACAGGATGATATCACGTTTCACGTCAATCCGACCGGCCGCTTCGCTGTCGGCGGACCTCATGGGGACACAGGATTGACCGGACGGAAAATCATCGTCGACACCTACGGGGGACGCGCCCGACATGGCGGAGGCGCTTTCAGCGGTAAGGATCCCACGAAGGTCGACCGCAGCGCAACTTATGCAACTCGGTACGTCGCAAAAAATATCGTGGCAGCAGAACTGGCTGACATCTGCGAAGTCCAGGTCTCATACGCCATCGGAATCCCCGAACCGATTTCCGTCGACGTCGATACCGAGGGAACCGCTAAAATCCCCGAACAAAGACTACGTGAAATCATCATGGACTGTTTTGACCTCTCACCCGGGGACATCATTGAACAACTCGGGTTGCGGCGACCCATCTACCGGAAAACAGCCCAGCATGGCCCCTTCGGCTACGAAGACGAAGATTTCTTCTGGGAGAAAACTGATAAAGTCGACCAGTTGCGAGACGCCGCCGGGATTTGATTCCGATGATCGCGCTGTCATTTATTTAGACATTCGCATTCGCCTCTTAAACCAGTGGAGTTCAACGTGAAACACGACGCCAAGGACCTGAGTCTCGCCCCCGAAGGAGTGGGCCGAATTAAGTGGGCTGAAAAGGACATGCCCGTTTTGTCTCAAATTCGAGAGCGATTCCGGGAGGAAAAACCCCTCGAAGGCGTGCGTATGTCCGCCTGCCTGCATATCACCGCCGAAACAGCCAATCTGGCGCGAACCCTGAAAGCTGGAGGTGCTGAACTCGTCCTGTGCGCTTCTAACCCGCTGAGCACCCAGGACGACGTGGCCGCGGGTCTGGTCGAAGAATGGGGAATCAGCGTCTTTGCACAGAGAGGCGAAGACAACGAAACCTACTACGAGCATATTAACAGCGCGCTCGAACATAAACCCAATGTCACGATGGACGATGGCGCTGACCTGGTAACATCCATTCTGACCGAAAGAACTGATCTCGCCGCCGATATTCTCGCGAGTATGGAAGAAACCACGACCGGTGTAATTCGCCTCCGAGCCATGGAAAAAGACGGAGTTCTCCAGTTCCCCGTTTTTGCAGTCAATGATGCCGAAACCAAACATTTTTTCGACAATCGGTACGGAACGGGACAGAGCACGACGGAAGCGATTTTGCGCGCCACGGGCATGCTCCTGGCCGGCAAAACTGTGGTCGTGGCCGGATACGGCATGTGCGGCAAAGGGGTCACCCGGCGGATGAAGGGTATGGGAGCAAACGTCATCATAGCCGAAGTGAGTCCGCTCCGGGCCCTGGAGGCCACAATGGATGGATTCCAGGTAATGCCCATGGAAGAGGCGGCTCCTCAGGGAGACCTTTTTATAACAGTTACCGGAGATGCAGATGTGCTGCGCCGTGAGCATTTTGAAAAAATGAAAGATGGGGCATTCGTCGCTAACTCAGGCCATTTCAATGTCGAAATCAATATCGACGAACTTTCTGAACTCGCCGAAACAATCAACCGTAAAGTTCAGAAAAACGTCGATGAATTTGTCCTCGGGAATGGCCGCAGCATTTATTTGCTGGGCGAAGGCCGGCTCGTCAATCTCGCGGCTGCGAACGGACACCCCGCCGGTGTCATGGATATGAGTTTCGCATTACAGGCTCTCAACACGGAGTATGTCGTCAAAAACGCTGACAAACTCGAAGCCATGGTTTATTCGGTACCGCGGGAAGTCGATAAGTGGGTCGCCCGTGTCAAACTCGACACCATGGGGATCGAAATCGATCAACTGACCGAACGACAGCAAAAATATCTGGAAAGCTGGCAGGAAGGGACATGATCGAGGAAAGGGATCTGCCAGGACACCGCGGTTAGTTGGGCGAGTTATTCGTTCTGACTCGCGGCGTTCGGGCGAGTTCGCAGCCCACACGATAGGCTGACATCGGGGCGTAATTGAGACGGGTATTTTCCTGAAAATATTGCCGAACCGCGCCAGGCCCCACTTCGGCCTGGCGGGCAATCGCCAAGTACAGGGCTTTCTTCGTTTCGAATTGCTCCATCAAGTTCGGCAACAAAACACGCATTCGTTCAACTGGCACCCCCCTGTATTTGTCGGGAATTTGCAATTTCTCCCCCCGGGCGGTTTTTCCCAGCCAGCTCTCCAAACATCTCTTTACTTTTACCTGAATCCGCCCGGCTTTTTCCGATCCGGTGAGTGCTTTATGCACTGCCGCATAACTCAAACCTGTCTGCGCTGATATGGCACGGTGCATCGAGCTGTGGCTTCGAAACATCAATCGGCGTCGGCTCCGTTCCAGCCATTCGCCCGGATCTTCCTCGCCAACCATCTCCTCAATCGGAATCAGGCCGGTCCGATAGCGACCGTCCAGCTCCCGAAAAACCTGCCGGATGCAATAAGGCATCGTCCGCACAACAGGATCCGGCCGGAACCGTTCCTCAACTGTGCCGTAGGACATTTCAATACCACGATCGCGAAATTCTTGCTGGATATGGTTGATCAAATCCGTCCGCGCCAGCGTTTGGTCCCCGGCGTAATCTTCTAATATCTGTTGAAATTCCTCAACGCTGATAAAGCGCCTCTCCAACAAGCCCCGATGGCCATCTCTCATTACCACATCCGCAAGGCGATCCCGCATTGGGGAGGGCAGGCTCTGGAGAAGTGAGCAAAATTGCGCTTTTGGTACCCGGTTCAACTCGGAGAGTTCGCTGGCCAGTTCTTCAACCAACGACTGAAGCTTCGCCCTCATGCCCCTGACGATAACCTCCGGCAGCGGACTACGATGACACTCATTATCACCGTTTTCCAGCACCTTCTTCAGGGCAAGCTCTCCACGGACATTCTTCGCAAGTTCTTCCACCAGAGCTTCTTCATCCACCGTGTGACCAATAGCTTCAAGAATCTGAGAATAACGCCCGTATTCTTCCAAAAACTCCTGCGCGTTATTCTGCTGGTCCGTTTGAGTCACTTTAAGATTTCCTGTAAAGATTTGATTTTCGCCACATGCACTCGTATTTCAACTCTCCAAAGAGCTTTAATGCAATCGCTATGCCGCCTTCCCATGCTTTCAACAGCCATAGAATCTCAGTGTCGTAACAAAGTCCTATTCAAGACCTTACATACTTGAAGCTTTAAACGGTTCTAATTTCCTGTCCAAAGAAATTGCCTGCCGCCCCTTAGCTGTAACTCTTAAAGTTACACTGTGACTCCGCCAAGGTAAGAATGAAATTATGGAACGACATTAGAAGGTGGCGGTGGCGGCGGATCCGTTTCTTCCGGTACCGCTACCTCCCCTTCTGCTCTCGGTAGATCGTCGCGTTTTTCCCACAAAATCTCGGCCCCTCCCGTCGCGCGTGAGAAAACCGGCGCTTTTTTGGTCTCACGAAGCAGGAAAGATCCCTCAGGCATGGTGTTATGCAATAAAGCCCCCAGAATCCCGCAGACGATCACCCCCTTTACCACCCCGAGCATAGCTCCCGTAATGCGATCAGGGGTGGCTACCCTCAACGCATCGATTGTGAAACCACCCAGATATTCCACAATAGAAGTACCAATAAGAATCCCTCCAAAAATAATCCCGAAACAAAGGATTTCGCGCGCAGGATCGCTCCAGAAGTTTCCGATCTTGCCGGCAAAGTCGGCATGATAACGGACCGCGACCCAGTAAGCTCCGACCCAGGCGACAATGCGGACGATCTGCCAGGCAAACCCCGATCGGAAGCCAAAATACGCGCTGAGGACCACAATTACGACGAGAACAACATCAGTAAAATACAACCAGCTCACCGATATTGCAGCCATAGCGGCAAAGGTCATCTCTTTCTCCGTCTCCTGCTCGAAATCGTGATAAGAGCGGCCATTTTCTCAGTTTACTCATTGTCGAAACCTGATTGCAATAATTCAGAACGTTTTCCCCTCAATCTACATGTTTGTGCGCCCTGCTCCCGAATCTCAGCGGTTTAGAATCTGCCGTAAAAACAAATCCAAGCCCCATTGGCGGAACTTTTAAGCGGGCAATCAGAGGATGGTTTCCTCAATCAACTGCACGAGCCGACGATTGGCCGACGGCATCGGGTAATCCTTGATCTCCACTAAGCCAATCCACCGATGAGTTTCATCTGTTGGCAGAACAGGAGGCGATGGGCACAAAAATGCCTGGAGCGTAGCCTCGAAACGGGTATAGTAATGCATCACTTCCGGCAGTTTTTGTCCCGGTTCGCATTCTACACCCAGTTCCTCACGGATTTCCCGTTTGAGAGCTTCTTTAAGACCTTCATCCGCCTCCACTTTTCCGCCGGGGAATTCCCATAATCCCCCGAACAAACCGTCCAGCGGCCTTTTCTGAATATAAATTTCGCTTCTCCGGAGGAATATTGCCAGAACCGTCGTAATCTTCTTGATTTTTCTCTTTCTCCCCGGTGGAATTTCTTCCTGTACACCCTCTTGGTAGGCTGCACAATCCCCTGAAGCAAAACATTTGCCACAGAGCGGTGAACCCGGCCGACAGATAGCCGTGCCGAAATCCATAAGCCCCTGGTTGAAATCGGCTGAGCGGCGGGGTGGCATTGCTTGCTGTGCGGCACTTTTTGCAGTCTTTCTGACGGAACTATCCTGCGGCATTCCCGGAAGAGCCAGCAAACGCATGAAAACGCGCTTGAGGTTGGCATCGAGAGCCACGTCGTCGATCGCAAACGCAAGGCTTCGAATTGCGGAGGCGATATAAGGGCCGATGCCCGGCAAATCCAGCAAAGCCTCACGATCGCAGGGAATTCGTCCCCCATACTTCGAAACAATTACCTGTGCTGCTTCGTGAAGATGACGTGCACGTTGGTAATACCCCAGACCTTCCCACATCGACAGGACTTCTTGTTTTTCAGCCTCCGCTACGTCACGAATGCCAGGAAACTCGCTCATCCATTGCTCAAACCGACCGATAACGCTCCCCACAACAGTCTGTTGAAGCATCACTTCCGAAACCCAGACTTCATACGGCGAAGGATCGTCGCGCCAGGGCAGCTCACGACGATTTCTCGAATACCACTGGAGGAGCTGAAAACCGAATTGTTCGAACTTTTCATCCTTCATAGGCGTGTCTTAGAAGAAAAAAGAGGCGCCTTAAAGCTATTCATCCAATCAAAAAAAGACTTCACTCAGATGGCTTCGATGTGAAAAAATAAAAGAACGGGCACGGGGCACGATAACGGCCCGCTCACTTTACGCCTGGATATCGCTCCGGTAAGCTGGAGTTATGATGCTGTGAGAAGAAAGGGTATTTGATGCCGAATTTACGCAAAAGCTGGACATTGTTCAAAATATTCGGGTTTCCGATAAAAATCAACCCGACCTGGTTTCTGTTGTTTTTCCTGATTGTATTTTCACTCTCCAGCAAAGAAGGGATGCTGAGGTCTTTTCTCGCGGGGCAAATAGAGAACACTTGGGTCTACTGGGTTCTCGGGGTAATCGGCGCATTAGGACTCTTTGCATCTCTGATAATTCACGAACTCTGCCATAGCCTAGTGGCCCGAAAAACCGGTATGCCGGTGAAAGGCATTACCTTGTTCATTTTCGGGGGCGTGAGCGAGATGGAAGACGAACCCCCTACTCCTGTAGGTGAATTCCTTATGGCAGTGGTGGGTCCTGTGGCCAGCATACTGATCTCACTGGGGTGCCTGGCAGTTTGGATTACGGGCAAACTCTTTTACTGGCCCGGGACCGTGACAGTACTGCTGGGATATCTTTCAGGCATTAACTTTGCGCTTGCCGTCTTTAATAGTCTTCCGGCCTTCCCTCTCGATGGTGGACGGGTGCTGCGAAGTCTCATATGGGGGGCAACTAACGACTTGCGGAAAGCCACCCGAATTGCCGGTCGCATCGGCGGCACTTTCGGAATGGTTATGATCGTTGGCGGAGTTCTCATGCTTTTTTCCGGAAGCATCATCGGGGGGATCTGGTTTATGTTTATCGGTTTCTTCTTGCGAAAAGCCGCGTCGAACAGCCTGCAACAAGTTGTGATGCGGCAGGCTATCGGAGGCCAACCGGTGAGCGATTTTATGACTTCCGACCCTATTACGGTGACTTCCGATATACCGGTCCAGAATTTCGTCGAAGATTACGCTCTCCACTACCACTTTCACGTTTTTCCAGTGGTTGATGACGATGGTAATTTAATCGGTGAGGTCAATTCTCGCGCGCCGGCCCAGCTGGAACGTGCCCGGTGGGACTCTGCCACGGTATCGGAAATTATGGAGGATCCCCCGGATGACATGTGCATTTCCCCCGATACCGACGCTTCCAGGGCGCTTTCTATTCTCAGGAGAGAAGAAGGAAACCGTTTGATCGTCGTCCAGAACAACGAACCCGTTGGTATTCTGAGCCTCCGCGATCTGCTTGATTTTATCGTTCTCAGAAACGGAGATGTTGCGCAAAATCTTCGTGCCGGTTAAAAATCTCACTTACAAAAGATCCAAGAACAGTGCCTGTGATAGGATCTAATAATCATCGAACCTTGAGTGAGGGCGGCAAAAAAAACAACAATCCCTATCTGACGTGAGCATTATGGATAGAAGAGAAAGACTGCGGCGATGCTATTTCCACGAAGAACTGGATCGCCCTGCTGTTTATAGCCGGACGGGATTTCCTGGCAAAGATCCAAGTTACAATCGACTGAAAGATTACCTTGAATTGCACACCGAGCTGAAAAAGGGGTGGTCGGGGCGCCAATTCGAATCGAGATATCCCAGCGAAACCCGAACCGAGAACCATTCTGAAGACTTCGAGCGCCGAATCGAAATCCTCCATACGCCAAAAGGCGATTTACAGCGTTCCTGGTTGGTCAGTCTCAAAGGACAGCCGGGTCTACACGAAACCTTCTTCGTAAACTGCGCCAAGGATGCCGAAAAATACCTCTCGCTCCCTCTTCCGCAAGTCACGGGCGAGGTCTCCTCTTTCTTCGAATCCGTTGCCGCTGTTGGAGATGCAGGGATCGTGCAGGTCGGGCTGGGATTCAATCCGGGCGGATTCGTCGCGGAGCTTTGTGGATCCGAAAATTTCGCGATGATGTCCGTGACAAACCGTAATACTTTGCACAGGCTCTGCGAAAGGCAAATGAACATTATATTGCAAACGGTCAAATTCCTTCTCGATGCCGACGCAGGGCCTTTCTTCTCAATGCTCGGGGAAGAATACATTGTGCCGCCCCTGCACGGCCCGAAGGATTTCAATGACTTCAACGTGAAGTACGACAAGCCGATACTTGATCTGATTCACAATGCCGGTGGGCGCGTCCATATCCACTGTCACGGATCAATTAAAAACATCTTCCAGGGTTTTATTGACATGGGGGCGGATGTTCTACATCCACTCGAACCCCCGCCGCAGGGAAACATTCTTGCTGATGAAGCCAAAGAATTGGCGCGCGATAAAATGTGCCTTGAAGGCAACATCCAGATTGACCGGATGTACGAAGCAACCCCTGAAGAAATTCGAACAGAAACCCGGCAACTGATTTCCGATGCGTTTTACGACGGAAAAGGCCTGATCGTCTGCCCGTCAGCTTCTCCCTACATCCGGGACGCCGGGAAACAATGTTTCGATCGATACAAAGCCATGATCGATACCGTGCTCGCATTCAACAAATGAAACGTCTCCGAATCGCACCCCGCTATTTAAATCCAGTCACCACGGCCAGAGCCCTGCATCCTGAATTTCCCCGATGACGCCTTGCACGCGTTTTCGTCCCCCCTCATCGTATTGTTTGTGCAGCTGTCGCTCTCTCCAGTGGTCGCCACTTTCCCCTTCCCTTTTGGCGATGGCGGCCCGTTCGACCATGTGGATCGCAAGTCGAGAAAGCCCCTTCTTCTCGGCTTTTTCTACAGCATACTGTACCTTCCGTTTCTGCGCGCTCACAGATGTACGTGATTTCTCTCCGATGCCCCCGCTCATTCTTCGTCGGCTCATGCCAATATGCCTCCTTGATCAGGGAATCAAATATGTATTCATTCAAGGGGAAATACTCCAGCTATCTTGAGTATACCGGAGAGAAGCAAAAGGATAAAACGTGGGCGTGCGTTGGAGCCAGCCAAAATGGTTGCAAGTGACTTTCAGAAAGAGAGTTAAAGAAATACCGCCCCCTATCGCTACTTCATTCTGTAATACAAAACAAGCAGGATAGGAAGTAGACTACAGGCGAGGATGTCAGCCGCCATATACAGCAAGTTCTGTCCAAGTGTGGAGTCGAGCCGTCGCATATTATTGTCTGGACATATTTTACAATAAACAAAGGGCCTCTCCAGATTCTTACAACCGATTTTCACGTAAGTATTCAGTGAACCACGTTGGCCCGTCCCCGCCGCGCCCTGTGCCGGTGGAAGTATGATTGGCCACTACGCGCCAGAACGAACTTTAACGCTCTGCGCCGGAGGAAGCAACGTACTGAACAGCGGAAGCGTGTGCCGTGGTTATCGGACTTCGCACTCCCAGACCCGCCTGCTGAACTCAAATCCGAAATGTTTGTTAATCCGTTGCCTCCACCGGCGCGGGCCCATTGGTTTATGGGCCGCGTTCTGAACTCCAGCCTCCGGCTGAAGTCCAGTCCGCTCGCGGGGATTGAGACTCGAGTTCAGCTGAGCCCGCCACTGAGCGGGCGAAACTGGACTTGAGGCGGACAAACGTTGGGAGATGCGAAGTAGCTGCAGGTCCGCAGCGCCGGGGCAGCCTGCCGTTGGTCGTTCTCAAGTTGAAACGGCATTGTCTGGTTGAAGGAGAACACCGAACTCACCGAGAAATCGAGGCTTCCGAGCCGGGCTATCGGAGCCGCGCTATCGGGGTCGGACCAACACAAGTCTTTCCCGCGCTATGTAACTATTCGGTAAAGTGCGTGGCCTTGCAACCAGCTTTCTGGTT
>JBKHIT010000028.1:0-58705 GCA_046538485.1 Candidatus Brocadiia bacterium
GAATGGATTTTGGTCTTGACAAACGGCCTCATAGGAGCCCCGGGCGATCCCGGGTCGTTGGGGGGAGCCCGGGGTTAGGGGTTAGAGGGGCGTGCCGGCGGAGCGCGCGAACGATGTTCGCCGCGGCAAGCTTGCCGCGCTCGCCTCCGGCGAGGCGATCCGCCTCCTTCGGCTGCTTCCCGATGGTAACCCGGGGTTTGTTCGGCCCAACAGCGGCCTCATTTCGCCCCGGGCTATGTCTGCGATCGCCCCTTCAGGGGCTCAAGGCAACATAAGAGTAGAAAATGTGAGACCTCCCCGCCGCGAGGGCGGGGTATATCCCGGGAGGTTTCAAAGACGAGGAACTGCTGCAACTTCGGAAACTGCAGGAGAGCTGTAGGTCCGGATCGCCGAGCCGGACCTGCCGTTTGTCGTTTCTGCGCGAGCCCAACAGGTTTCTCGACCGCGTTCTGAACTCCAGCTTCCTCAGTGGAGTGCAGACTCGAGTTCAACTGAGCCCCCACCAGCGGGCGAAACTGGACTTGAGGCGGACCAACACCAGACAGAGCCTAAACCCGGTGGGGTGAAAAACTGGATCTTCAGGCCAAACGTAGTCCTCAGCGGCTTTCAAAGCCGGATTATGGGTAAAAACCTTTTCTGCCCATCTCTAAAATACCGCCTGTACAAGTACTTCTGCTCAACGCAAATAGCACCGCTCAAAGCAAGGAGAACTTTCTCTTTCCGCTGACCTTACTGTTTCTTGAACAAAGAGATAATTTTGATTAGAATACATTTCAGTAGTTTCGTTTAAAGGAAAATAATACCGCTCTGGCCGCAAGCAGTGTCTTTGTGGTTTGAAAAACCTGCTGGTTCCCGGGGGCAGCGGGGGGCGATTCTACGGGAACTGTGCGACCGATGGTGAATGTGGCAATTCCGGCTCACAGATTGTAGAATGATTGTTAGAGGGTATATCCCGCGAGAAATGGGATATGCTTCGTGGAAATAGAGACAATTCAAAGTTGAGTGAAAAACAGGGCACCCCAAAATGTTTGAAATTATGAAGAGACACAACAGGGAGTTCCGCCGATCAGGCTGGTTCTTGGCCATCTGTCTTCTGCTTGCGTTTCTGGTGGTTTCAGCTCATGGTGCGGGGGGGGAGCAGGGATTTTCGCTGGCGCTCAGCCGGGGCGACATTGATTTTGATGCGTGCCGGATATACGCGGACGGGAAAGGCCGAAAGGTGCGGGTCCGGAAGATGTTGCAGGCGATGGGAATCGAAAAAGTAACGGGGGATACCGAACACTGGTGGCGGCGCTGGTCGGCGGGGAAGGTGGGCTATACGGAATCGCAGAAAGGAATCACTCACGTCTTCCAGTACCGGATTGCTCTCAAAGAACCTGTGGAAATTGGATCGATTCTTTTTCCGAATCAGGAGGTTCGGATCCTGAAGGCCGATGCTCCTTACCCCGGCGACCCTGAGAAAAAGGAACACTGGCGGCGTGTCAAAGTGCCGCCGAGACAGGGACGAGTCAAGATCGCGCCCCTGCCGCCCGGCACGAAGACGCGAGCGATTCTGCTGACTGATCGTGTAAAACGCGGCCGCAGCTCGGCGCTGCCCCTTCGCCTTTACAAACAAAGGCTTTTTAATATTGCAGACCGGGCTCGGGTGCGCGCCAAAAATGAATACCACGTTCCGCGAAGCGAAACGGTCTACCGCGCAAATAACCTGGCAAAAGGACGGGGGAAATGGCAGAACAACGGGAAAAATGACGACGGACTGGTCACCGGTCCGTTCATTTCGGACGTGCAACCGTCATGGTATATTCTGTCGTGGGACAAACCGCGGGAGATCGCCGGTGTTTTCGTTCGGGACAATTTTTCGAAAGTCGTTCTGGAGAAATTCGAAGGGGCAGAAGGTATATCGCCGCTTGTCGGTGTCGACCGCGAATGGCGCAGGGTCAAGGAGTCTCAGATTGCACGGCATGATCTGTATGTCAGGAGCGACTACGGACGCTGGGCAATTTTTTCGCCTCCTCTCAAGACGCGCGGGTTCCGATTTCTGATCGAGAAAACCTGGGAACGATCGCACCATCGACGCGTGGAATCTCAGATCGCCTGGATGAATTCCCTGCTGATCCTTACGGATTTGGAAGACCGCGAAGTCCCGCCGCCTGCCGATGAAGGTCCTCCTCCGCCACCCGTGTCGATCTCCTATGACGTGCCGGTGGCCGGCACGGTAAGTATGGCAATCGATAACGAAGAGGGTACGCGGGTGAGGAATATTGTGAGCCGAGCATCCCGGGAAAAAGGATCGCATGAGGAATACTGGGACTTGAAATCTGAAAGCGGGAAGTTTGTCGAGCCGGGTACCTATAAATGGAAAGGTATCACGGGCCCGAAACTGGAACTCGAGTACGAGATGAGCGTTTATCCGAACGTCACGGTGCATCATCCGGACAGGACCGCGTGGCTGAACGGTCGCAGTGGCTCCGGCGGCTGGCTGGCGGATCATTCGCCGCCGTTCGGGGGCGATGCGGGAGGCGACCGGGTGTGTTTCACCTGTCCGGTGCCGGAAGCCGGCGTCGGGTTCATCGTCTGCGACCTCTCGGGAAAAAAACTCTGGGGTATCCACGGTTTTGCAGCGTGGAGCGGCGGCCGAAGAATCGCCTGCAACGGCAAAACAACCTATGTCGAACAATATCGCGGGGGACGCGACCGCATCTGGGCGGTGGACCTGGAGTCTCAGAATGTAAAGACGATCATCGACCGTGGCCACAGTGAGAGACGCCGCCGCCGTATCACCGGCCTGGCGGTTCACGGGGACAGAGTTTTCGCGGCGGTTAACGCCCATGGCGCCTGGATTGCCAATGCGACGGGCGCCGACGCTGTTGATATCACGAAGTGTCTTCCCCGGTACAAGGAAAAACGCGAACCCCGCAAAAAATATGAAGTTGTGCCCGACCCCCGAAACGATTTTCTCAGATTGCTCCGGCTCAAAGGCACCCCGCCCGGATACGCCCCGGACCACGGTCTGACCTGGCTCTCATCCACGGAAGGGCCTGGCGCGCAGCAATACATCATGGTGGCGTTCAAAAAACCCGTCAACATCGGCAGTTGCGTCTATCCCGTACCACAGAATAAAAAATATGAGATCCGCCTCAGCCTGCTGAAAGAAGATGCTCCCTACCCCCCGGATCCCGAGAATCGAGATTTCTGGGAACCTTTCGAGACCCACGGTGACCTGGCGTGGGATATTGCTCAAGCACCGGAACAGGCGCGGACGCGTGCTCTGCTGATACGGTTTGTCAAAGGCGGAACCGACGAATTTTCGAAGGTGTTAAGAGACGAGGGGGGGGAGGGTAAGAAGAAAACCGGTTTCTTCCCCTCGGCTGACGATGCATCGGATTTCGGCATGGAGGGCGAGGAAGAAGGTGGCGGCGTGATGGGTGGCGGCCGTTCGTGGAAAGCACGTTTGGAAGGAATGCAGATTCTACGCCGCCGTTTCAAAAACCTGTTCGGCAGCTGCAAAGTGCGCGTCAGCTCCGGACACGTTGAGGAAACCGGCAAATGGGTGGCAGAACGCTCTGCACCGCTTACCGAGTCCAATCCGGCCGTCTATCTGATGGAATGGAATAAGCCGGTGGAACTGAGGGGACTGGCCATCAAGGAGATCGATGCGAAAGAAACCAGAATCGATATCTGGACCGGACCCGAGACCGGTGAAATTCCGCTTATGGGCCAGGCGCAATGGAAAACCGTCGATACGTTCGTGCCGCGACGTCGGATGGAACATGTGAATTTTGACGGCCATAATGCGAACGCTCTGTATATGAACGGGAAAGTGGATTTCGGAGAGACTATCCGCACACGTGCTGTGCGATTGCGGGCCGTATCTCAGTGGACGACCGAAACTCGCGAAGGAAGTTGCGCGAAAGGTCGTCTGCAGCTGGACCCGACGCGGTGCCGCGTGTTCGGGGTGGCGCCGCTCCAATACGTCGGGGGCGAAGTACCGGTCGATCCCCGAACCACCCAGCGCATCGAGGTCATTGACCCCAGAGCGAAATCCGACGAGAAAACGATCGTAAAAGAAATCCACATCCCCCATCCCGGCGATATGGAAGTGAACCATGAAGGCGACCTGTTCACAATTTCAGAGGGTCAGGTCGTGCGGGTGGACCTGAGCGGGGAGGGTCAGCATGAGGATGTGATAACGGATCTCAAAAATCCCAGGGCGCTCGGAATCGACCACGAGGGTAGATTTTACGTTTTCGATACCCATCCCGAACGAAAAGTCATTCGGGTCTACGATCCACGGGGTAAATTCCTGAGATCCATCGGGAAGGCGGGTGGATATCAGCCAGGTCCGTGGGACCCGATGCGCTTTAACAATCTGTCGGCCGTGAGCCCGGCTAAAGACGGGAAGTTGTGGGTCGTGGATTCAGGATACTGGCCCAAACGCGTGGCATGTTTCACACAGGAAGGGGAACATATCCGGGATTACCTTGGTCCAACTCAATACGGGGGCGGTGGAGTGCTGGATCCCTACGAAAGGACCCGTTTGGTCTACGGGCCTCTGGAATTTGAAATCGACTGGGAAACGGGCAAATCGCGCCTGAAGAACCTCCTCTGGACAAGGGGTGGCTGGCCGCGCGGGGAGATTCATATCAAATACAAAGGTCACGACTATTTCACCAACCAGCCTCCGGGAGCCCGCGGTTCTATGCCGGTGGGAATGGTATATCTCTACGAAAAAGATCATCTCAAACCGGCCGCTGCGGTGGGAATGGCGGATGTGTTCTCGCCACTGGAAAAACCGGAGATTGTGGAAAAAGCTGGCCGCCGGATTCTCCGCAACCTGGAGTTCATCTGGGCCGACCGTGATGGAAACGGCCAGGTGGACGCTCCAGAGGTGCAATTCCAGCCGCGCAACCTTTCAAAATTGACCCGTTTCAATCGGGATATGGGGGTCCAGGCCGGGCGATGGCGCTATGTGGTCGATAAAGTTCTTGATAACGGCGTTCCTATCTACAAGAAAGTGGAAACTCCGGTTCCGAAAGGGGGACAGGTCTTCCGGTTCCAGGACGGCACTTTTTACAGGATGGGCGGATTGTCCGGCGGGGGAGGTCCCGAGATGGGATTCCGCAAGGACGGGGCCCTCTGGTGGACTTACGAGAACGAAGGGGCCGGCGTCCAGTCGATCCGTCACTGCGGACCATACACGCCGGGGCAGGTCGTGGGACAGTTTGGACTGGCCGGTTACGCTGTGGCGGCCGGCGGTGATATGGGAGAGTTTTTTGTAACGCGGGCCAACCGGGGCTCCTGGTTTCTCTGGACCACCGACGGGCTTTTGGCCAGCCGAATATTCAAATCGCCCTACCAGAAAGACGATATTCTCTGGGCGATGCCCGAGAACGACCGAAATATGGACCTGTCCGATGTGTCACTGAAACAGGAACATTTCAGAGGGTGGTTCTGCCGGTCGCTGGAAGATGATAAATATTATGCCGTGGCTGGAAAACCGCACGCAAGCGTCGTCGAGGTGAAAGGTATCGATGATTTCACGCGCATGGGCGGAACGTTGAAAATCACGGCCGAGGATATTGCGGAGGCGATCAAATGGGAGCGAAAGGCTGAGAGGGCAAAAGCCAAAAATCGCAATCTGCGCTACTACCACTGTTACAAGACCGATCAAAAAGTGCGGGCCGACGGTCGGTTGGATGAGTGGGAAGGCTATCCGCGGGCCCATATCGGCGACAACATGTCGTTCGTGATGTCGCACAAAGACGGCGCGTTGAACCTGGCCTATGAAGTCAGAAATATGACTGACCTTGTGAACAAAGGGAATAAATGGCAGACGCTGTTCGAGACCGGGGCGTGTCTCGATCTTATGATAGGTACCAATCCCACGGCTCCCCCGGACCGAAAGGCGGCGGTCCAGGGGGATAAGCGCATTCTGATCACGCATTACAAAGGAGATCTGGTAGCGGTGATGTACCAACCCGTCTCGCCCGGTGCGCCGGAAAAATATGCATGGAGTATTGAGTCTCCGGTTTTCAAGGTATCTTTCGACGAAGTTCGCCGGCTTGAGGACGCAGAACTCGGGTATCGCCGCTACAACAAGCGGGAAAGCGATCAGTTGAGCCATTTCGTGCTGGAAGCGGTTATACCGCTTGGTCGTCTTGGTATTGAAATGAAACCAAACCTGAGGGTGAAAATGGACTGGGGGTATCTGCGGTCCAATAAACACGGAACCGACGTGATGGAGCGGATCTACTGGGCGAATCAGGCGACGAGCATCCTGGCCGATACACCTTCCGAGGCGCGTCTTGAACCGGATATGTGGGGTTATGTGCAGTTTCATGATCGGGTTTGGGGTATGGGCACGGGTCTCAATCCGCGGTCGATGATTGAGGATGAGAAGGAAGAGGAAATCGATCTGGATGATCTGGGGTTGTGAATTCTCTTTTTGCCTTTTGTCTTCCTTCGTTTTGTGGTGGACTTACAGCCCACTATCCTTTTTTCTGCGTTGTTGCCCCAGGGCTCCGAAGGCCTTCAGCCCTCTGCACCCCGGGCTGCTATATTTTGCCCTTTCAGGGCAGGGCGCGCTCGGACCTGCCGTTGGTCGTTCTGCTGTTTTGTTGGGAGATCTGTCGGCTGATGAGCCGCGTTCTGAACTCCAGCCGCTGGCTGAAGTCCAGTCCGCTCGCTGGTCCCGGCCCGCTTACAGATCCGCCGGCCTCGTCCGCCCCAGCCCGGATTTTTGGCAAAATAACGAGCGTAGCGGAAAAGTCGCAGGCAAGATGTCTGCGCTACTACAGCGGCGCTTCCCAGCAGGCCAGGCCGCGATGTGTTGGTCCGTTCAGTATGACACATCTTGCCTGTCAACGGCTCGGCTGCGAGGACCTCCAGCGTTCTCAGGTCCGGGGACGGGATCCGGGTCCGCCGGCACCAGCACCGGGTTCCGACGCCGATTCGCCGGCATAGAGTCTCGCAGGTTTCATGCCCCCATTTCCTCCCCGGAAACAAGGTGAAGCAAAAGAAACGGCCAAACGACAGAACTCACTACGAACCTGACGTTGATCTTGCAGCTTGCAATAGCTCCGAGAACGTGCAAATCACTTGAACGTGCTCGTAGTGGACCGCTTCAGCGGTCCGCTGGGTCGGGGAACACACAAAGCACAGGATAAGCGAGAAAGCCTGGATTCCTGAAAAACGCAGGTAGCACAGGCTCTCCAGCCTGTGCCCCGGGTCGTCAGACCCGGATTTGCTGTTGGGGACTCGAGTTCAGATCTTACGGTCCAATTTGCAACGGAACCGCCGGGCCGTTACCTTTGACGCCAATTCTGGATTGAGATGAGGAGTCTGCGAAAAATGCCGGAAGCTGGTGACCAACCGAAAAACGAAGCGAAATCTCTTCCCGAACCGGGGGTAGCGGAACGCATTGAACCTGACAGTGAACATCTCAGGCTGACCTTCGTCGAACTGCGGGACCGCACGGATCTGCTTGACGAAGTGGTGGCCGAAAATACATGGCTGCTGCACAGCCGCGACAGAGAAATGAAATTATGCGGCAACCTCTTTGTGCTGGAGGATACCGTTGGGGCTAAAGGGTGGATTTTCCTCCGCAAAGGTCCTCTGCCGCACGCCAGACCGTGGTGGCCGGGCCCCGATCTGAGGGTGCATCAGAAAGGGGCCCGTGGCTTCGAATTTGAACTCTTCGATCTCCCCGACTCGGGTTCGGACAGGGGTTGGGAGGTGCTGGAATATTCGGGCGGACGATACGAAAGGTCGAAAGTTCTGCAGAAGTGGCAAAGGAGTGTGCGCCCCTCGACTGACGCGCACCAGACGCCGCGTTTCCTGACAAATACCTGGGGCGACCGGTCCCAGGATTCCCGCGTCTGCGAAAGTTTCGTTTCACGAGAAATCGACGCTGCCAAAAGACTGGGCGGGGAGGTTGTGCAGATCGACGACGGTTGGCAGAAAGGGATAACAGGAAATTCAGCTAAGGCAGATGAACTGGGCGGTCGGAGCGAGGCTTTTCGCGAGGTGGATCGCGATTTTTGGCAGCCGCATCCGGAACGTTTTCCGAACGGCATCAAGCCTCTCGTTGATAAAGCTGAGCGTGCCGGACTCGAGATCGGGCTGTGGTTTGCCCCGGACCCCGGAGACGATCATGCGAACTGGGAGGCCGATGCACGACGTATCCTGGAATTGCACAATACTCTCGGAGTCCGTTTCTTCAAAATAGACGGGACGAAAAGCGGGACTTATGAGGCGGACAGGAATTTCGTGCGTTTTTACCGAAAAGTCCTGACCGATTCCAACGGGGAGATTTGCCTTGATATCGACGTAACGGGGCGCGCGCTACGGGTGGGCTATCTTGGCGCTGTAGCTGCAGGTCCGATTTTTGTCGAAAACCGTTACACTGACTGGCACGGGTACTGGCCGCACCACACCCTCCGAAACCTGTGGCAGCTGGCCCGATGGATCGATCCGGCACGTCTGCGAATGGAGTTTCTGAACAAAAACCGAAATCAGGAAAAGTACGCGGACGACCCGCTGGCCCCCGTGCACTATCCGGCGGATACGCTTTTTGCGACCACCATGTTCTGCAACCCGCTCGGCTGGTTCGAAGTCAGTAACCTGCCGGAGGCATACTTTGAAACGGTGCCACCGCTGGTGGAAATTTGGAAATCACAAAGAGAGCAGATTTTTGGTGGAACTGTTGTGCCGATCGGTGGTGCTCCGGATGGAGTTTCTTACACGGGTTTTGTTTCCCTCGATGATGCCGGGAAAGAAGGTCTGGGTCTGATCTTCCGGGAAGCCAATGAGGAATCGCGCGCTGTTCTCAATGTGCCCGACGTTGCTTCCAGGGAATGTGCATGTGAGATGCTGGCCGGCGGCGGCGAATGTGTGTGGGAAGATGGCCGCATTATTGCTGAGATTGCCGATGAGTTTAAGTACACGTTTTTCAGATTCTGGCGGGACTGAAGGAGATGCAGATGAGCGAGAAAACGGAACCTCTGAATATCAGCGGGACCTTTCCGCACCTTGGTGTGAAAGCGACGCATTTCCCCGCACGCACGGAAACCGGAATCGGGGCGCTCATGCCGTGGGCGGATAGACTCTGGTTTGTGACCTATGTCGCGCATAAAAGCGGAACGGGGGGAGGGACCGGACTCTTTTACATCGATGACGATTTGCAAATACGCAAACACCACGAATCGCGCGTCGGGACGTATGCCAACCGCATCATCCACACCGAATCCGATCAGCTGATAATCGGTCCGCATGCGATCGATGCGGAGGGAAATGTGCGCACGTTTGAGGATCTGGTGGATGTGCGTCTTACCGCAACAGCCCGACATCTCGACGAGCCGGCGGACATGGTTTACTTTGTCGGGATGGAGGGTGAGTTTTTTGAAGCCAATGTGCATACGCTCCAGACAAATCATTTGTTTGATCTCTGCGAAGAACTTGATATCAGCGAGCGACCGCATTTCAAGGACGGTTACACGGATCACGGACGGGTTGTGGTGGCCAACAACAGCTATTTTCACGGTGATTTTGAGCGCGGGGAGAGCAATGGGCGTCTTGCGGAATGGGACGGTGAACAGTGGACTATACTGGCTCGAACACAGTTCAATACTGTAACAGGACGTTGTTCGGGCAGTCTGGGACGGGCGATATATGCGTTCGGGCAGGATCGCGCTTCAGCTCTTATGTATGTATATTTTCCGGAGACGGGATGGAATTTATACCGGTTGCCGAAAAGTACCAATACACAGGATCATGCCTGGACGACCGAATGGCCGCGGATGCGGGAAGTGGAATCGGAACGGTGGTTGCTGGATGCCAGCGGGATGTTCTACGAGTTGCCTGCAATGGGGTATCAAAACCAGATTCGCGGGATGGTTCCGATCTGCCGGCATCTGCGGATTATTGGGGACTACTGTTCCTGGAACGGTATGCTTGTGATGGCCGGGGACCAGACGACGCCCATCAACGATAGCAATCCGTTCGTAGGCCAGCCACAGGCGAACCTGTGGTTCGGAAAAACTGACGACCTGTGGGATTTCGGCGGTAAACCATCTGGGTGGGGCGGTCCCTGGTGGGAGGAGAAGGTCGAGCCTCGCGAGCCGTCGGAGCCGTTTCTGATGAACGGGTTCGATCAAAAATGCCTCCATATTACCCACGAAGGGGGGACGGAAAGCCGGTTCACGGTGGAATTGGATTTTCAGGGAACCGGAAAGTGGAACCGTTATGTGGAACTGAAGACCACTGAGGGATACGTCTACCATACCTTCCCACCAGGTCTTGGCGCTCATTGGGTCCGACTCGTGCCGCATGAGGAGGGGACGGTGACGGCGCAGTTTTTTTATACGTAAGCTGCTTCGCTACCACAGTGCCCCGGAATTTTACGTGCCTTATCCCATTCCCTGAAACCGTGTGCAAGTGTGAGATTTCCCCGCCGCACGGGCGGGGCATCTATGTTGGTGTGTCAGCCGTCGAGTAGGTTGAAACATAAAGATCCCTACCACGGGGGCGCGGCTGTTCGCTGTTGTCGTTGGAGAAGATGTCACGATATCGCATGCAAGCCGCAACGACACAGCGGTGAGTAAAACGTCCCGTCGGTCCGTTTTAACACACCGCAATCCACAGCGCGCCGTTGGCGCGCGGGACACCACACCGGCCGGTGCCGCCGACATCCCTGGTTTGCGGGAAATGTCTCGTGGTGCAAGAGGCAACAATTTTGTGGTGGGCCTTCAGCCCACTTTTTTCTCAATGCCCATCTGTACCCAGGCTCCGACGACCTTCAGCCGTCTGCACCCTGGACTACAATGTTACGCCCTTTCAGGTCGGAACAGCCCCATCCGGTGACCCCGATTGCCGAGAACCAGCCCCGCGGGAGCGGTGCTGAAGTCCAGTCCGTTCCCGGTTTTGCAGGTTCCAGCCCCTGGACCGGGTTGATAGACCCGGCTGTCGTTGTTTTCAATTTCGGTGCTTCTTATGTCAAACGGATGGGCCGTTTCGGCCTTCGGCCGAACGGCGAAACGGCTTAAGAACGACATTTATAAGGTTTTCAGGGGTTTTTAGTTTGCGGGGGGTTTTCGCCCGCAAATCGGTTTGAAAACGGCATCCTGGGGTTGTTTGCTCCATTTTGCGTCCTTTTTGGGCTTTGAAATTCCATTCGGGCCTTCCCGAAACGACCCACCGCACGCGGCCGCCGCGCCGCGGGCGGCGCAGTTGCGGCGGTGAAAAGCTTCATCGTATTCGGTGCGGTTTCGCCAGCTGTTTCGCACCATCCTGGCGTGCACCTCCGCGTCAACGCGGTCGTCTTTATTGCCGGCGGGATAGTAGATATCTCGGGCTCGGTCGGCGCTGAGGGGATTGAGCGGATAAACTACATAGCCCTCGGAGCACAAAATATGGGGGAGGATGTCGTTTTTGCGGTCGATTCCTGTTCGCACCTGCTGGGGGTCGGGCTCCAGCTCTTTAATCTGCTCGATCATCTGCTGGGCGCCTTCTGCGGAGCGCTGCACGGATCCCTTTTTGACAAGGTTCCCATTTTCGGCGAGAATCGCGAATGCATTAGGGCTTTTCTGTCCCCAATCGATACCGACCTCTAACATTGGTCATTCTCCTGTATTCAGGAGGAAAAAGGGCGCAGAGAGCAAACGGTGGATCTGCCGCCTCGCAAGCAAGTTCTCCTACATCGGCCCTATCCGCTGTTTTAAGGTGGAGGGGCTTCTTCTGAAGGACACTCTGCGAGGGATCGAAGGTCGGGGGGGCTGACCGAAGTGGCTGTCTTAACCGCAGCAGAGTGCGGAGGCCCTACCGGCACTCCGGATCCATCGCGCGCGGGGGGCTGCGCAGCCCCCCGCACAACCTAATGCATAGGGTAGATTGTGTCATTTACACAACAGGATAACTGTAGGAGTGCGGCGACCGCGAGTCGCGGTGGACTACCTGGAAGTTAGCCCGGGGCTCCGACGACTTTCAGCCGTCTGCACTCCGGGCTGCTATGTTGGGCCCTTTCAGGGTATGAGACGGCGGAGTGCGCTCGGCGATCGCGCCTGCAAACATGTGGCATCCCGGATACGTGAGGATGGATTGGTTGCCGGGAGTTTTCGCCACCCAGACGCGGCATGGCACGGAGTGGTTTGTCAAGGAGTTGTGGGTCTCCACCGTACGGCGGACAGTGGCGAACCAGCCGTTGGAAAAAAGTAGGGGAGTCGCGCTCGTTCACCCCAGGAAAAGTTGTTTGGTCGCGAACTGCGGGTCGCTGGTGAGATTTACTCCCAGACGGCGCAGTCCGCCTTCATCGCCCGGGGTTGGAATATGGCTGAGGTGCAGTTCGCATTTCTGGAGATTCTTCAGTTGTTCCAGACACTGTTGTGCGGTGGGGTTTGTGGCGGCGCTGATGCTCAGGGCGATGAGGGTTTCTTCCAGATCCAGACTGACCGTCCCGGCATCCAGAATGTCTCCCTTGAGCCAACCCACTGACTTGATGACGTTGCGAGGCAGCAGATCAATATCGTCGGGTATGCCCGCGAGTTTCTTGATCGCATTGAGGACAAGCGCACTTGTGGAATGGAGCAGGGCCGAGTTTTTGCCCGTTATGATCTCCCCGTCCGGCAGTTCGATCGCAGCGCCGCAAAAAATGCCCTCGTGTCCTTTCCCCTCTGCTTCGGCCTCTTCGGCAGCCCCTCGTGCTTCGGCAACGACTGGACGTGATTCCGGGCCGATATCGAGTTCTTCCATGAGGACTTTGGTGCGTTTAACGGTCTCTTTGTCGGCGAATCCCATAGCGTATTCGCAACTGTATCGGAAATAGCGTCGGACGATTTCCTGTTTTGCCGCACGCCGGACCGCTTCGTCGTCCACGATGGCAAACCCAGCCCTGTTGACGCCCATATCTGTCGGAGACTGATAGGGAGACTCAGCCTCTGTAATGCGTTCGAGAATTCGTTTGAGAACGGGGAAAGCTTCCACGTCGCGGTTGTAATTTATTGCCGTCTCGTCATATGCTTCCAGATGAAACGGGTCGACCTGGTTGAAGTCGCCCAGGTCCGCGGTCGCGGCCTCATACGCAATATTGACGGGATGTTTGAGGGGGAGATTCCAGATGGGGAAAGTCTCGAATTTGGCGTATCCCGCTTCCTTGCCGTGTCTGTGGTCGTGATAGAGCATTGTGAGACATGTCGCGAGTTTTCCACTTCCGGGTCCCGGTGCAGTCACCACAACAAGCGGTTTTTCAGTTTCGATAAAGTCGTTCGAGCCATACCCTTCGTCGCTGACGACTTTATCGACATCGGCCGGGTAGCCTTTGATATGACTGTGGGTGTATACGTCAACGTCGCGGCGTTCGAGCTTGTTTTTGAAGACTTTGACCGAGGGCTGATTTTCGTAGCGGGTGATTACCACCGCGCGCACATCCAGATCCCACTCGCGGATATCGTCGATAAGTTTCAACGCATCGACGTCATAGGTGATCCCGAAATCGGCGCGGAGTTTTTTTCGTTCGATATCTCCTGCGTAAATACACAGTATAATTTCGGTTTGGTCTTTGATTTTTTGCAGGAGGCGCATTTTGACATTGGGATCGAAACCGGGCAGCACGCGGGACGCGTGGTAATCGAACAATAGTTTTCCACCAAATTCGAGGTACAGCTTTTCCCCGGATTCATTGACGCGTTTGAGAATAGCATCGGACTGTTCGTTGAGATATTTTTCGTTATCAAACCCAACTTCGTGCGGCATGCGATCTTCCTTTTGGAGGCTATGTTTCTTGTCGGCTTCTACAAGAGCTGGTTCAGAGAAAGGGTAATCGGGCCGGAGGGGAAGGTCAAATACGTAGAAGGAATTTGCGCTGAGGGCCGTTCCTCGGTTTGACAACCGTGGAGTTGCTTGAGATTGTCACCGACTCCCGAACGAAAGTTGAATGTAGACTCGAGTTCAGCTGAGCCCGCCACCGGGGGGGCGAGACTGGACTTGAGGCGGGCAATCCCCGGGAAATAACAAAACAAGCAGCAAAGTCCCACCAATCCACGCTGCGTTCTGAACTCCAGCCCCGCAGAGCGGCGCTGAAGTCCAGTCCGCGAGGTGTTGGCCCGTTCAGAGGGAGAGAGAAGAGATAAAGGCGGAACGACACAGCGGTGAGTAAAACGTCCCGTCGGGCCGTTTTAACACACCGCAATCCACAGCGCGCCGTTGGCGCGCGGGACTTCGCATGGGCCGGTGCCGCCGACATCCCGTGGTTGCGGGAAATGTCTCGTGGTGCAGGAGGTAACAGTTTTGTGGTGGGCCTTCAGCCCACTTTTTCCTCAATGGATACCTGTACCCCCAGGGTTCCGACGACCTTCAGCCGTCTGCACCCCGGGCTACTATGTTACGCCCTTTCAGGTCGGAAAAGCCGCTGGACCGGGTTGATATACCCGGCTGTCGTGGCTGTCGTTGTTTTCAATTTCGGAGTGCGGCGCCTCGGCGCCGCTTTCCCTGCTGTTCGTTTCGGACTGCGGTGGCTTGCCACCGCTTTGATTGCGTTTCTTCTTTTTCCGTTATGCCGTTGCGTCTTTCGAGTGCGGGCGACCGCGAGTGGCGGTGGACTATCTGGAAGGAGCTATCCAGATGCAAATAAGTTGCACAAAAACTTGCGCACTTTCCTCCATGAAACCCCCAGCGGGGGCGCCGCTGTGTCGTTATCTTTTTGCTGTTTGTCTTCTGTCGTTTTGTTGGGGGCCTTCAGCCCACTTTTTTCTCAACGGACACCTGTGCCCCGGGGCTCCGACGACCTTCAGCCGTCTGCACCCTGGGCTGGTATGTTACGCCCCTTCAGGGCATCAGACGGCAGGGCGCGCTCGGCGATGACGCCCTACGTGTGTGTGGCGTCCGGCATACGGGAGACCGTGGCATGTTGTGGGAAGTTCCCAGAGTGCGAGAGCTGTAGGTCCGCGTTCTGAACTCCAGCCTCCGGCTGAAGTCCAGTGCGCTGGCGGGGATTGAGACTCGAGTTCAGCTGAGCCCGCCACCAGGGGGCGAGACTGGACTTGAGGCGGACGAACTCTGGGAAATGCGGGGTAGCCGTATGTCCACATCGGCGAGATGCACCTGTTGTTTTCCGCGGGCGGTTTATGTGTGGAGGCAGCCTGGGGGTCGGGTTGCCAGATCCAGATTGGTCCCTGAGAGGCAGAGAAGGCTCATTGCGTCTCAACCCTCAGATACTCCCGGAGTTCTTGAAGCGTTGCAGGACCAATACCTTCCACTTCGAGCAAATCGTCAATCGCGCTGAACTCTCCGACACGATCGCGGTGGGCTGTTATCCGCCGGGCAAGGGTCTCGCCGATACCGGGCAGGCGCCGGAACTGTTCCCAGGAGGTACGGTTGATATCGAGCGGGGCTGAAGCTGTCAGAAGACGCGTCGCACCGGGGAAAGCTGTCAGTTTGATGCTGTCGAGTGTCAGCATACCTTTAAAGCGAGCGCGAATCCATACCTGGACACTCCTGACCGAGCGTGGAATGTCCGAAATCGTATGTTGTTTGGTGACCGATTGGCCTTCAACGACAACCGGGCAGGTGCGCGCGCCTCGTTCGGGAGCTCGGTCGGCGTACAGGAAGTCAAAGACGACAACGGGGGTTTCGCCGGCGAAACCTTCGGACCTTTGCCCTTCGATTTCAACGCGGATTTTGTCGCTACCATCCAGAATCACCTTCGGCAGATAGATTTCCAGCGTTTTTCCACGAGTTTCGGAAGAACATATCAGGGATGAAGCAACAGTCACGGTCTGTTGCCGGGCATCACCGAGTTTGATCTTCCAGCCGGGAGGCGGTCCGCCTTGACCGCTCGATTCGACGGGCAGGAACTGGTGCTCGAATGGTTGCCGCCCGGGTCGGGCCGTAACGACTTTCGATTCGGGCGAGGTCAGAGTTGCCGGCCGGGGTAATGATTTCCAGAAGGCGGCGAATCCCGCGGCCGCCACGACCAGAAGCGTGGCTGCCGCGGCAAGTGCGATTTTCCAGCGGACCAGACGCCCTGCCAGTTTTTCCAGTTCCCGTTCATCAACCACGGATTCGGACAGAGATGAGGTGCCCGGGCGGAAATCCAGCAAAGCCCGGACCGGTTTTTCGTCTGCCCCGTCGAATTTCTTGAGCAGATACCGCGCGAGATCTTTTTCCTGATAGGTCTCGCGCACGGCCGCACGGTAGGCCTCGAGGTCGTACGCCACACGCTGCCACTGAATCATACGCTTTTCTGAGTCATAGACCGCGTAACAGGCGCGGAAATCGTCGTCACGGGAGACGCCGACGGACCCGCAGTTGATGATATAGCGGTATCCGGGCTGGAGGGGCATGCTCCGGCGTCCTGGTTTGATGCGGCGGTATTTGCCTTCCGGGGATAGAACATGGAGTCTTGGGACGTGAGTGTGGCCGATAAAGAGCAGATCCTCTTCGGTCTGATCCCACTGTGGCTCGGCGTCTTTTCGTTTGAGCACGTAGCTGAAATCCTTGGGCTCGGCGGGGCCGCCGTGACTGCATCGGAAGTTCTTGTGTCGTATCGAAAGGGGAGTCTCTTTGAAAATCTTGACGGCCTGTTCATCGAGGTTAGAGCGAGTGATATCAATCATTCGCCGTGCATAACGGTTGAAACAACTCGCGCTCATCAGCCCACCCACAACGGCATCGTGATTGCCGAGAACAAAGTGGTGGACGCTGCTATGGAGATTTGTCAGGACTTCGGCGGGAGAAGGCCCGTACCCGGTGATGTCGCCCAGGCAGATGGTTTTATCGACGTTCAGAGCGGCGATGTCGGCTTTGACAGCGTTCCATGCCTGAAGATTGGCATGGATATCAGATACGAAAGCAATGCGCATGGTTCAAATCCCCATAGTTTTTTATCCCGGTTACGTTTCGGCGGTTCGGTGGCAGTGTTTTTTCTGCCGGAGGCGAACAATCAAAGTTCAGGGCTGATTGCCGTCCCCGCGCCGGATGCGGAGCAGTAAGGGGCCTGGCTGTTTTATTCCAGTTGTTCGAGTCTCTGCAGCAACAGTTCCCTTGCTTTCTGCGGGTCGGCCTGTCCTTGGGTCAGCCGCATGACCTGGCCGATGAGTGCTCCGACAGCCTGGTCTTTGCCGTTGAGGTAATCCTGAACCGCCTGTTCGGCTTCCTCCATGGCCTCTTCCACAACCGGTTCGAGTTCATCGGCGCCGCTGATTGCTTCGAGGCCCTCTTCTGCGACGATGCTTCCTGCATCGCGTCCGGTTTCCAGCATTTTTTCCAGCACATCACGAGCGGCTTTCGCTGTGATCTTATCCTCATCTTCCAGCCGGATAAGTTCGGCGAGACGATCGGGACTTATCTCAAATTCTTCAATCGAAATCTTTCGTTCGTTCAGTATTGCGAGGATATCGTTCATGATCCAGTTAGCGACACTCTTCGGTGCGTCATGGTATTCGAGTGTCCCTTCAAGATAATCCGCGACCTCCTGGTTTTCGGTCAGAACTTCAGCTTCGTATTCGGAAAGGTCGTATTCTTCCATAAAACGGGCCCGCCGCTGGCCCGGCAGCTCTGGAACATCACGCCGGAGACGCTGCAGCATTTCGTCGCTGATATGGTATGGTACGAGATCGGGTTCGGGAAAATACCGGTAATCGTGGGCCTCTTCTTTGGACCGCATCCGCTGGCTTTTCTCCCGTTCTGCATCCCAGAGACGTGTCTCCCTCTCGACAGTGCCGCCTTCCTCAAGCACATTTTGCTGGCGGTTGATCTCATATTCGAGGCATCGAGTGACGGCTTTGATCGAGTTCAGGTTTTTGATTTCCACTCTGGCGCCAAACTCCTCCGCGTCAGGCTCCCGGAGGCTGATGGAGGTTTCGTAGCGCAACGAGCCTTCCTGCATTTTGCAGTCGGAAACTTCGGTGTAACGAAGAATCTGGCGCAATGTGTGCATGTAGGAGTGCGCCTCGCGGACGCTCCTCATATCCGGCCCGCTGACGATTTCCAGCAGAGGCGTCCCGGCCCGATTCAGATCGACCAGACTGTAGTCGGCGTGGCGTTGCTCGGAATGTATGTTCTTTCCGGCGTCTTCTTCGAGGTGGACATTCCAGATGCCAATTTTCTTCGGCCCCTCTTCGAGTTCGATCTCCAGGTAACCGTTCTCGCCGAGGTTGCTGTAATTCTGGGATATCTGGTAGTTTTTCGGCAAATCCGGATAGTAATAGTTTTTGCGATCGAAGAAAGTGTCTTGATTAATATCGCAGTTCAGCGCAATGGCAGCCCGGATGGCCAGCTTGAATGCCCGTTCATTCAGTACCGGGAGCACGCCAGGCATCCCGAGACAAACCGGACAGGTCTGCGTGTTGGGCGGCTGGCCAAACTCTGTGCTGCAACTGCACCAGAGCTTACTTTCCGTGAGCAGTTCCGCGTGCGTTTCAAGCCCGATGATGATTTCGTAATCCATGGCCGTGTCTTTGTTCTCAGAATAACCCCGAAAGGGCATTTAATGTAGTCAGCACTCGGCCCTACGTCAAGGGCGGACGCCAGAAGGGACGGAAGGGACTTAAGGGACCAGGGGGGCGCGTGGGCTACTGTGTGTTGTGTCAGACGGTCCGGAGTTCGAGGTTTTTCAGAACATCGTCTTCCCAGCGAGTAAGTTCTGTAGCGAGTTGCTCAGTGAGTTCCGGCCGTTGTTCCGAAAGGTCTGTGGTCTCGTTCAGGTCGGTCTCCATATCGAACAGGAATCGAGAGTCTTCATCGACGACGAACTTCCACCTGTCGCGTCGAACGGCTTTTCGATCCCGGTAGCGCCAGAAAACGCTCCTTTCGGGCAAAGCCTCTTCATCCAGCATCAGGGTGGTGATATCGATGCCATCGAGGGGATTGGGTGGGTCGGCTTCAAACCCGGCAAGTGCTGCAAACGTGGGGAACCAATCCATGGAGAGAACCGTCTCGCCGGTCCGCGTATTGGGGGTGATCTGTCCCGGCCAGTGGGCGATAGCCGGTACCCGATGTCCGCCTTTCAATGGTCTCGCTTCCGAAACAGCCCAGATCGCCGTATCCAAGGTCGTCGGCCATGATGAAAATAATATTCGGTGGTCTGTTCTCGTCAGCCAAAATGGATCCTCCCGAATGGCTTTTCTAAAAACTGAAGCTCGGGTTCAAAATGCCGAATTCACCGGTGCAAAGGGTGTTACTTTAGTGCCGCCCGATAGCCTCGTCAAGATGAGGGACGGAATGGAGGAACCCGGGACGAGGGCTAAGAAACGCATGTAGCACAGGCTCTCCAGCCTGTGGACCGGGGCGTGAGCCCCGGATTGGTTGTGAGGGCCAAAGTTTGGGGTCAGCCGGCGCCGCGCCGCGTTCTGGACTCCAGTCCGCTCTTTAGCCCTGCAGGGGCTTTTTATAAAAGCCCAGGTCGTAGTGGTCTGAAAGACCACGAAGGCCGGGAGATGAGATGTCGCCGGGAAGACGTGGGCTGAAAGCCCACCGCATTGGTTTCTCAGGCGCCGTCCGGCGAATGAACAAAATGACCCCGGGGAACTTTGAACGCCACACGAAAACAAAGGCGTAGAGGTATCCGAGGATGGACGTTCTGCGCCACCCTTTCGGGGTTTGGAAATTATGTGGAGTGTCCGAGTCCCGGGGCTTGCCCGAACAACGGGTGCGCCCCGGGCTATGTCTGCTATCGCTCCTTCTCAGGGGCTCAAATCAAAATAGCGAAGCCCGCCAAGTGGGCCGGGCAGAGATGGTCCGCGTGGGTAGACTAAAGCCCGGGCAAGCAAAGCCCACGAAGTGGGCGATGTAGGGGTAGCGCGGTGCGCAGTCGCGCCCATTTTTGGCCCGCAAGCTCCGGGTTAGATCTGGAGTGGGGTATTGTCGACTCGAGGGAATGCACGCTCAAGCTTCAACTCACCTGGGCCGCACGGCAACAGATCATTTCGCCGTGCAAACAATCTGATCTTTGCTCCGCACGTATATCACTGTGGACGATTCGGCGGGTTTTGCCACGTTCATGAAACCTTCCTCGTCCCCCCACAATACCCATTCAATATTGGTTTCAAGACGTTTGAGTGGAGCGTCGGTACTTTTTTTGACGGTAAGGCCTTTTTTTGACGATGCAATTCGGATGAGACCTTCCGAGCTTACGGCGATCCCATCTATAACGGCTTTAATACCGTCGAGTTCCTTTTCGCAGAGCACTGTGAAACCGTTCAAACTGGCCGCGTGGAGTCCTTTCCACCCCGGGGCCGTCAGGGCCCCGTTTCGGCCTCCGCCTACCTCTGGATTGACATCTCCGGTGAGCAAATCCAGTCCGGGATACTTTTTCTTCTCGCTGACTGATCGGTAGTACGGCGTGCAGGCGGCCGCCGTGATATCTCCGGTTCTGCCGACTTGATGCAGGATTGGGTTTTCCAGCGGCAAGCCTGATTTGTGATCCTGATGAAGCCGTTTCATAATTTTTCGTAGAAATTGGGGATGTTCTTGCGACGCGCTTTCCAGTCCGTCGAAAATCACGCAGCCCCGGTATTCGTCGGGAGAATGCCAGAGAACGACGGCGTGCTGATTTTTCTTTGAAAGAAGCGGCCGTATATTTCCGTCTTTGATTTTGAAAGAGCAGCGCAACTTGGCCCGGGACACGTCGAGTGATCCCCCATTGGCAGTCGTGAAACTGTGTTCTTTGAGTTTTGGTTTTCTGACGCTCTCGCAGCTCAGTTTGCCGCTCCAGGGCCAGGCGTTAGCACCGGCAAGATAGCCCGGATTGACGTACAGAATGCCTTTGCGCTTTTTCAACCACTGGAGGATGGCACTACGTGCGGCTTCTGTAATGTTTTGTGGGTGTCTGAAAAACATGAGGCGGTAATTTTTCAACGCCAATCTTTCGCATTTATTGGCATCACAGAGGAAATCGTACGTTTCGGGGATGGCCATGCCGGGGACAAGCGGATAGGGCGTCCGCGGGCGTGTCCACACGCTGACGCCGGGTCGCACAACGAGGACGGGCGGTTGAGGGGACATTCGGGGAAGTCCCTGGAGGATGCGGGCACAATCGTAGACGTATTTCTGGTAGATGCAGAAACCGCGCATGAAATTTTGTTTGCCGGTTTCTATTTTCTGAGCAATTTCTTCCTTTCGGCGGGCTTCTTCTTCCTCTTTTTTTTCAGCATCCAGATCCAGAAGCGTTTCTTCTTCCTCGCGTTCTTCAACGACCGTGTCGGCATCGGGGGTTTTGACTTCGGGGGCGTAATCTTCTTCGGCACCTCTCCAGGCGTAGTTGATGGCTTTCTTCAAAACCGGACTTTCTCGGCCAAGATCTTCGACAAGGACGGGTACGCCGACCATGCAGCCGGTTTCCCGACGATCGAAATCTTTTTTGACGAAGATCCAGATGCTGAACCAGCCGGGATCCGCCCCGGCAGCGTAGGCGCTGACCGAGTCGGCCCACGCGCGGCGGCTCCGGGTATCGATGAGATTCTCCGGCATCTTTTTTGTCCGTCTCACCGCATTCATTTCGTAACCTCCGATCCCGAGGCTCAGCCAGATGACGGGGCGCTCGGGCCAGAGTGTGCGGTATCGGCGGATCATGTTGTATACGGAATTCCGATTGCCGGCTTTGTAGTGATAAATACCGCCCACGTCGAACTTCCACCGGTGATCGGCCGGAGTAGGGCCTGTGCCGTGAAGAGCCTGACCGGGCAGGAACGTCGCGACCTGGATCCCGGGTCGGAGCCGGCCGTAGCGCAGATGCACGTACCGATAAAGTTCGTTGAAACCGTCAATTGACCGTTCCAGCGCCCATTTTCGCCAAAGACGCTTCTGCACGGAACTCAGATTCTCCAGCTGACCGTTTATTTTGGCCGAGTCAAACCCCTGTCTCCGGCAGAACAGTCGCCAGCCATCCTCCCAGAGTGTCGTTGTGCGAAGATTCATCGTTTCTTCGCCAAAAACCATCCCATCGATATAAGCCAGATTCTCGAGAGGAATTTCATCTTCCATTCTGAGCCAAAAGCGATCTCGCCAGTGACGATTTACGGTCACCAGGCCGGGTTGACTGACGGGGCTCACGCGCCCAAACAGAATTTTCCCTGCTTCCCAGGCGCGTTTCCAGTTTTCATCGACATTGATGTTCAGATTGTAATACGCGGTGAAGGGCGATTCCGCGGCGTCCCGACCGTGTCCACAGAGCCATGTTTCGACTTTCTTCTCTCCGACTTTGTGGGCTGCCGTTGGGCGGGGAGGCAGGGGACTGCCCATGGCCCGGGCGATGGCATCTTTGAGATAGAGTTTCGTTGCGCGGTCGGTCTCATTTTCGGCCAGCTGTTTCAATTCATCGATATGGTTTTTGGCGGGTTGTTGCGCCAGAAGGGCGGCAGCGTGGAGTCGTAGCCAGCGGTATGGCGAGCGGGCGGCGGAGAGCAATTTTACGGTAACGGTTTCCGGCGACCGTTGGGTAAGTTTTTGCAGGCCAAACGCTCGGACATGTGGATCTCGGTTCTCGGCCCCTTTTTTCAGGGCTTCTATTGCCCATTCGTTCTCATCTTGCGCGAGGCGGGCAATGATGCGTTTCCGGATGTACGGATGTTCCGTCTGGAGATCGAACAGCATCGCCTGCTGCATGTCGTCTGGCCGGAAGGGACCCAGCGCAATGCGTGCCTGTCGTCCCACCGGTCCACAGGGGTCATCGGTGAGGATTTTTGTTTTTTCGAGCAGTTTGGCCGAAGCCTTTTGGGGAAAATTGTTCAGGAGTGCGAGGACAACTTTCTCCCGCGGATCGTCGAGCATTTTGAGGAGTCGTTCGGGGCGCCTGGCCTGGAGCCGAACCAGCGCCCGTTGCGCGGGCACTCGCACCCCCGGATTGCCCTGGCGAACAAGCTCAGTCAGCAGGGGAATGTCTTGAGAAATGGCGGATTCAGCGAGGCTCTTCACGGCCACCGGATCAGGTTGTTGGTCTTTTGCAAGCACGCGCCGGGCCATTTTCCGGAGGCGTTGTGTATTTTTTTCGTTTCTCTCAAGGCCACCAATTGCGCCGAGGGCGACGCAGACGTTCTTATCCTCCGCAAGTTTTTTCAGGGTCTTCTGAACTTCAGCACCCTTGCAATCCTTCAGCGCTTCGGCGGCCGCGAGGCGAATACGGGGCTTTTCATGTTCGGCCGCGGCGATCGCGATCGGTCGGGCTTTTTGGGGGCGGACGGCGGCCAGAACGCGGAGAGCGCCGGTCTGACCTGGGATGGCATCTACTTTTTTCCCTCCGGATCCAGCCGTTGTGCCGGGGATCTCGGGTCCAGTGGAAGATCCGAGCCCGAGCCCCTCGTCATCATCCATCTCCAGAAGGCTTTTTTCTCCCTGAAGGGGGGCGGCCATTGACACCAGATCTTCGAGGAAAAACTCCGGGCGCTTTTTAACGAGGGAAAGGGCGTTTTCCTCCCATTTTGTCCCCAGGGCGGGCCCCAGGGCGACCCGGGAGAGATCGAGAGCCTTTTCGGCGAAATCCTGATCGCGGTTCGCCTGCTGCAAGAGCAACAGAGTGCTGCTGAGGATTCTCCCGCAGAGCCGGGGATTCTTGCGGTTTTCTGAAAAAGGGGAGACGAGCAATCTCAGACGCGTTTCGCCGGAGTTTCGTGGCCAGCGAGAGTGGATCAGCCGCGAGAGATAACAAGCCTTGAAGACGCGAGGATCCTCTGGATCCGGTTGCATAAGATGTTCCCGTGCACCATCGGGAAGCTGAAGCTGGTCAGCCACCATTTCTGCGGCGTTGACGACAGCTTGGAGCATTGGGCGATCCGCAAAAAGCATATCTTTTTCTGCCACCCCATCCTGCGAATGGAACCGGAGAAGCAGGCGCCCGTCGGCGTTTTGAAACTCAATCACAAAATCAACGGGCACATATTCAGAAAAAGCCTTTTGCAAGCCGTCTTCGGGTCGGGTGCGGATGCCGCTGGTCAGCTCGGAATAAATGGCCCGGGAACGCCGGTTGCTGACGACCGCGACCTCGGGGGCCGGGTTAAGTTTGTCCCGAAGATAGAGCGCGAGCACCGAGGTGCCGACACCTTCTGCGCCCGCGTGGCGGACGGTCTGAGCCGAGGGAAGGGCGACGCGAACAGGCCGGGAGCTCTCATCGGCGTAAAGGGGCAGGCCAGCGAGCAGGGCAAAGGCAAGGACCGATTTCAATATGATACGTGGCATTTTTTGGTAGGCTCAAAAATTAAAATGATTTTTATGCATACGCAGTGAACCGGCCGGATTTGAGCGAGCTTTCAAGATCACTATGGACTGGCGCGTTTTTTTTACGGTGGGGGTCCCGTATAGCAAGCTTTTGAATTCGGAGGAATCAGCATTGCGGCGAGAATAGCGATGATTGCGATGACGACCAGCAGTTCGATAAGGGTAAAAGCTTTGCGGTGCCTCACAAGAAGTTTCCCGTTCATTCAAAAATGCTGCTTTTTATCTGTCACCGCCATTGTACCTTGTCCCGGAAGGAGATTGTCAAGCGCATAGGTTCGTGAAAGGAGGGGATCTGAACGACGTGAGATGTGTCATGATCACGTGTTGGTAGACCTTTACTTATAATATCCGGGGTTGGAGTGGCCCCACCATTGCGAAGGCACGGAGGATCGTGCGATCTGGGCCCGTGATTCTGGAGGGCGGCGCCGTGGCGCCGCTGAAGAGGTCATTGCGAGGATGCCGGAGGCATCCGCGGCAATCTCGCTGTTGCGCTGGGAAAACGACGAGATTGCTTCGTCGCTGTCGCTCCTCGCAATGACGGCCTGTGTACGTTAAACGCGTACTCCGCCATGGCGGAGGAAGCGGGACTTGAGGAGGATGAAATTTGGGAAATGGCGACTCGGACGAAACGGCCCGCGTTCTGAACTCCAGCCCCGCGGGAGCGGTTCTGAAGTCCAGTCCGCTCACGGGTCACAATCTTCTTCACCCACGGGGCAAGCCCGCAGGGGCCGATGGGGGGCGCGGGAGTCGATCCAGGAGACCGGACGGTTCAGGAACGCATGCAGCACAGGCTCTCCAGTCTGTGGACCGGCCCGTCAGGCCCGGATAGATGGCTTCAGGGTTCTGTTGTTCACGGATATGTGACGCCAGGGTATATTCCGGGGAGTTTCAAAGACCAAGAACTTTCTCTCTCAAAACCTTGCGGTACTTACACGGAACCGCGCAAGTCTGGATCGCCCGTTCCGCGAGTTTTTCCCCAGGGATGGGATAAGGGGGCTGGAAACTTAACGGTAATTTGGAAGAAAAGGGACTTTCAAACACAGAATCGATGTCACGGACCCCGGATCTCAGAGGGTCTATCCCACATCTCTCAGACGAATTTGAAAGCGTACAATTTACAGTCGCGCATCCGAAATCGCAGACGCACGGGTTTGTTCGCCAGGGGAGATAGTTGGCGCTCATTTTGCCAGGTGACAGGCATCCGCACGGAGTTGCCGACCAGGGGGACGGCGTCAGGCCCCGAAAAACCTTCAATCGGATTACCTTCTGGATCAAGGATCTCGACGACGCACCATCCGCCTCCCGACGTGTCGAGATTCAAGATTAGCTTGTCTCCTTCGAACCGGAGTGGAACGGTCAGAATTTCCCCACCGGTGTAGGACGCATCCGCGGAGACGAATCCGTCGAGTCGCATAACCACGCGACTGATTGCACCGATGTGTTCACCGGAAGGAGTTGCCGGGTCAATGTTGTGATCGTGATCTTTATTGCTACCCGCGTAGTAGATCCATACCTCGTCATCTGTGATTACCGGGTTGGGCATTGCCCAGACGGCCATGGAGTCGAACTGACCCGCGGGCCCGAGCCGCATGAAGGGACGTTTTCCCCCCGGCCGTGAGAAATGGCGGCCGTCCCGGCTTGCAAACAGCCGCACGTCCGTGGTGGCGGGCTGATCGCTTCTCTTCCCTTCTTCCCACCGCTGCCAATGCCAGTAGGCCTGGGCGAGCATGAAGTAAATGCCGTTTTGGTCGGGGTATTTAAAAACCCCGCCTCCGTAGTAATCCATCGCGGGGCGGTTGGTCTTGATGGGGGCGAGCAGGTCATCACCATCGGCTTCCAGCACCACCCGGTCGTCGACCCATTTCGAGAGATCTTCCGAGGTGAGGCGCCGATGAGTGCGATACCGCTCCCGCCTGTCGTTAGAGTCGATCCACAGTCGGGTGTAGAGCACATAGGAATCGTAGGCCGGATCCCAGAAAGCAACGCTCTGAGTATCGCAGGAACCGATGGTATACATACGGGTTGTTTCCCAGCGCAGCCCATCGGGGGAACTGTACAGCCCGAGCTGACCGCCGGGACGGGTTTTCCTCAGGGTGCGGTATCGTTCCTCATCCGGTGCATGGGGATCCATCCAGATCGTTCCACCGCCAATGGGACCGCTCTGGACGATGTTGTTATCTTTGGATCCATCCACCTCCACCAGCCCGAGTTCTGGTTTCGTGAAATTGACGCCGTCGGTCGATTCGGCATAACAGGTGTGACGATAATCGTCCCCCATGCTTTCGTACCAGAGCCGAATCGTATCATTTTCCGGCAGAACACAGCTGTTCATCCTCCAGATCCCGCTGCTCGGCCCTCCCTGTTCCCACGGGCGGTCCTTTTGAATGAGAGGGTTGCTTGTCCGATGGGGCGGGTTCATGGTCAGTTCCAGCGCGGAAGATTTTTCGATGAGGGCGTCGTCGACAAATAGCTGCTTGCGATTACCGATATTGATGGGTTCCACTCTGCTCCTCCGTATGGAAGGCTTTGAGGCGGCGTTTCAAGCGACTTTACTGTAGCTCGCGTCTCCCGGCAAACGAATCACATTGTTTGGCTGCATTGATGAGCAGGGTACAATACATTAGGCTCTGTCTGAGAATGCGGTCATCGGACCGAGAGCGAGCGAATTTGTGGCTGGTGCGGACGCCAAAGCAGGCCTATCCAGTGGAGATAAGCCGATACAGGCGGACAAAGCCGGCCGCGAATACAGCCGCTCGAATCCGGATCCGCATTTTCAGACAGAGCTTGATGCACAGCCGGTTGAGGAAATTATGTGTCTTCTCAATACAGCGGGAGTTGTGTATGTCTTTTGCTGCCAGAATTGTGCTGCTGTTTTTTGTTTTACCGATGGCGGTCCTGGGGGCAAAAAAGGATTTCGCGGATGCTATTTTATTCGAAGATTACTCGCCGGAGAACCTCTGGCGCGCTGCCAACAGTACGGTTGATGTCGTGAATGCAGAGGGCGGCGAGGTCAGCTGGCGCTGGCATATTGAGGGGGGAAGTGAAGCTTTCCTGTGGGTCAGCGAAAAAGCGCCCTTCCACGATGTCATGCCGCGGTATGATCGATTCATCTATGATATCAAATTTTCCGATGGGCGTATCGATCGGGTCTGGCCGCGCACCCGGGGGCTGATGCCATCGCCGAAGCCCGACATGACAGGGGAGTGGAATCTGTTTCACTTCACGCATCCGCATGGCCAGTGGATAACCTACCAACAAAGATTTGATGACCCGAGCTGGAACGGTTCCAGCGCTTCTCCCATCCCCGATGGGGTGAAGATAGATCGGTCCCGGGTGCTGAGTTTTACATGTTTGCCTAAAACAACCTCGGTTACGGTCACACTGCGGAACTGCCGTCTTGTTCGCGACCGGATAAGGGTTCACAAGCCGTATCTCACGCGGCCGGTCGGCTGGCCTGTATTGAAAGAGGGGCAAAATGGGCAACGATATTATGCGACACCGTATTTTGTGAAGAACGTTTCGGATAAGAAGACGACAGTTCTGCCGAAGATCCGTTCGGCGCACGAACATTTCGATGTGCGCGTTGAGCCGCAACGGGCGGGGCTCAAACCGGGCGAGACCCGCCGTTTCGAAGTGCATGCCAGCCCCGTTCAAAACCGCGAGAGCCCGGTTGGGACTCAGGAAACTGCTGTCGTGTCCTTCGTGCCGGAGGATTCACCGGAACTCGCATACCGCACGGAGACATTTTGCGCGATTCCCCTTCCGAAAGATTTTCCGCGAGTCGTGGTTTTGACGCCTGAGGAACGGGAAGAACTGAGAAAAAAGGGGAAGAAGGCCATCGACGAGGCCGCGAAGTTCTGGATGGGGCTCTCCCTGGAGGATCAAACGGAAATTCCCGGCTGGGTCGGTGGGACCGTTGTGTGGGGGATGCCGTGTCGCTGTGAGAAATGCGAAAAGGGCGTAATGAAAGTGAGTGCGAAGTGGCTCCACATCGAATGCAACAACCCGAAATGCGATCACACTGAATATCATACGAGAAAAGCCGATGCGCTCTGGATTGCCACCTGGTGTTCCATCCACCAGCGCGGTCCGTCCCCGCTGGCCCTGGGACGTGCCTATGTGGCAACGGGCGAGGAGAAATACGCTCGAAAAGCCATAAGTCTCTTAAGTTTGCTGGCTCGGCATTATCCCGATTTGCCGTGGCATCACAGTCAGCATCCAAAAGGTTCCACGCATGCGGCGCCGCCGCGGCCCGGCATCTGGGCTAACGGCGCGAGCAGTCGCTGGGCGAGCACACCCACCTACGGGACCAGTTTCATGGTGCAGGATCTGGCCCGGCTCCATAACATGATCGCCGATTCCCCATCCTGGACCAAGAATCAGAGAAAATTGGTCCACCGTGGGTTCTGGATACCCGTTGCCACGGAGATGGCGAAAATTGTGCCGGGTCTTTCGAACATGAACGACATCATAAATGCCGATCTCGTGCTGGCGGGTCATAGCACGCGGGATGCGAATATGATACATCGGGGAACCCGATATCCGAGCGGCATACTGTCTCGCCTTCAGGACATCAGTCCGGATGGTTTCAGCAGCGAGGGAGCACCGCTGAATTATCATTTTGCGGCGATGCATGAATGGCTGCCGTCACTCAAATATATATCCAACAGCGGCCTGCCCTGGGGTGACGTGCGAGACCGGGTGCTGGCGGCGCTGAAGATGCCGCTTCTCAGGGCATCGCTTGCGGGAATAGCTTATTGCACGGGAAATTCCGGCCGAGCATGGCACGGGGTCGATCTTGAGAACAGGATGTTTGAACTGGCCGAAGATATTTTCCCGAAGGAAGAGTGGCCAAGAAATCGCTCATACAGTCCCGAGCCGAAAATATTCAGAGATGCCGGCTGGGCTATTCTGCGTTCGGGTGAGAAAGCCGATGAACAGGTCCAGATCGATATCGATTACGGGCGTTCCCATGGCCACGGCGACCTGGACCGTATGAACCTGGGACTCCAGGCGTTCGGCGTGCCGCTGAGCGCCGATCCGGGGAGCAGTTACAATTTCAATACCGCCGCTACGAAAGGGCCCGCGATCAAGAGCATGACGGGGCCTTTTGCGCATAATACGGTCGTTGTCGATGGCAAACATCAGTTGCGTGGTGGGGGGAGACTGATATGCTGGCAAATTAATCGGGATTACCAGGTTTTTTGCGCGGAAGTGAAAGGAATTTATCCGGGTGTTGAGTGGCGACGCCACGTCGTGCTTATCAATGGGGCAGTGGTTGTTGCGGATGCGCTTCGTTCGGATGAGCCCCACCGCTACGAGCAGGTCTGGCATTTTATGGGTGAATTCAGGGCGCGAACGCCCGTTGACGATGACCGCGCACTGCAAGGTTTTGACGAAGGAAACTACGCCGATCTGCTTGAACCTGTGGGTTTTCAAGGTCGACCTGTACGGGCGACGTGGCGACGAGAAGGGGTTGCAGTGGATCTCTGGCAGAGCGGCCGGGATGCGGATCTCCTCTACACGGCCAGGACGGGCATTTGCTGGAACGCCGTGAGAGGGCGCCCTGTCGATTCCATTTTCACGCGCCGGGAAGGTCGTTCGGCCCGATTCGTAACGGTGCTGGAACCTCACCGGGAAGGTTCCAGAGTAGACACGGTTAAGCTGAAGGCTGAGAAAAATAAGACTGTTCTCCAACTGCGATTTCGGGATGGCGCGTCAAAAAGACTTGTCTTTACGAATTGGGGTTCGGCAGAAAGGCCGGTTCGAGTGCGCTAAGCGGCATCTTACGGATGCATACCAAATAGAGCGGCGCATAGCGTTTATCCGTAACAAGTTACAACACCAAATGATCACCAGTTCCGGCCAGCACTACAATGCTTGAAATAAGCGCGTGAGCCACAAACCCCATGAGCGGACTGGACTTCAGCTGAGGGCTGGAGTTCAGAACGCGGCCGAATTTGGTGGCAAATCTTTCCGGGGACGGGATACGGGGTTACGAAAACTCCCCACCCTTGCGGCCGGAATCCTGACGCTTCAACCTACCCCAACAGCCGATTCCTGTCGAATATGCCCCCCACGTTGTCGGCAAGGCCCATAAACAGGCTAGGCAGTCGCTGCTGGATTACTACGGTTCTCATTTCTCAGGGCGCAGCGCTCTCTTTCCGGCCTCATCTCAGCCTCGCCCACCAAATGAATCCAATTGGCCTGAGAATAGCCACTTTACGGGATCCCAATGATAGAGAATGCGATCAAAAGGGCGTTGCAGGCATTTTCCAACATTTCTAAAAACGCAGTGATTACTACCATGTTGTTGTGTAACCTGCGGGAACCATATATCCATCCCCATGTGGAGTCATCTGACCGTAGTCGCATGCACCGTATAGGTGGGCAATGCAGCTCTCGGATCGAGGAAGGTACTCGACATGCCCGTCGAGCCAAAGAGTTTCTATCCCCTCCTGGAGGCCTTTCGGATGCCCGGAATTGTCATTCAGTGCGTTAGCATTGGTGCAATACTTCGAGAGATAATCGCTCCGACACCCCATAACGAAGAAACCGGAAGGATTCTCAGGGCGAGGTGTGGGTTTCCCTTCAGGCAGAGCCAGGATATTGCCACTGTTAGGGCGCCAGCGTTCCCAGGGACTATGCATCCAACCGCTATATCTCTGATAGGGTCTTGGAAACTCCCATGCATTGGGATGATCCCGTAGCTTCGCAAGGTTAGAGCATTTCATTATTTCATACGGAGGATTCATATAATTCTCCATCATCGCATTTATACCCGGCAATGCACCGTTCGGCCAATACGTCGCGTCCGCGTTCAGACGGACATGATCGTAGAAACCACTGAAACCATCGGTCCGTCTTGCGCGCCAGTACACCGGGAAATCGTAATCAGACTGGTACATGGTACCGAATGTCGCCACCTGGTGAAGACGCCCTGAGCAACTGGCAAGTCGTGCCGCTTCCCGCGCCGATTCCAGCGCCGGCATCAGCATCGCCGCGAGGATAGCGATGATGGCGATGACGACGAGGAGCTCAATCAGCGTAAATGCCGCTGATGAAACCCAGAAAAACGTTTCTATGTTCGAAGTCCGGTGACCTTGCCCCTTTTTCGTAAGTTTTTGTAATATTTCCATACAATTTCTCCTCTATTCTGAAAAAGAGCACTTTTTGTATATGTCTGATCACCTACTCAAGCCTGGGTTTCCCGGGCAACCTGTTTGGCCTATCCACGTAAATTGTCCGCATAATTATGGAATTGATTTCCTCCGCCGCTTTCACTCGTATGTGTATCTGTACAGTCCCAATCTGCATTGCCCGGGAAAAACGGCCACTCGGAGTTGTGCATTTGGAGCGTCTCCCCACCGTAATATAGAATATTGTAGCCGCCTTTATGATACCCCTTTTGCACGGTGCCAGGCGAACTGGAGCTGTATTTGTAACAGTCCCAGAGAGCGGCGGGATGGTTAGAGGCGAGATAATCGATCCGTGTCTTGAAACGATTTATCTCCCAGCCCCATCATCGACGCTCGGGTCGCGGTCATAGATTGTGCCCACAGACGGTGCGCCGAAAGCATAACGGTAATAATAGCTCGAAATGATGTAGCCTGTGTCCGCATCGTTCCAGCCCCGACTGCTATGATCATGGCCGCCCCACTGTTTTTGGTTGAAACTCGGGCAGTAATATAACCAGGGGGTTTCCACATATCCTGCGTTCCAGAGGTGACGTATTCCGGCCGGGCGGCCAACGTACGCCATCCAGACGCCGCATCTGTTGTCGCAGACCCGAGCGTAGTAATTTTGCCATGCGTCCCAGGCGCGGGCCGGATTGTAGACCGAGCCGTAGCCCTGAGGAACTTCGCTGTTAAAATCATTGGCATAGAGGTGAATGCTTGTGCCGAACTGCCTCAATTGACTCATACATGCGATCATCCGTGCCTGGTCCCGCGCCGACTGCAGCGCCGGCATCAGCATGGCCGCCAGAATGGCGATGATGGCGATGACGACGAGGAGCTCTATCAGGGTGAATGCCGCTGATGCATCCGAGAAAAATATCGTTGTCCCCGAACCCACGTGCCTACGTGACTTTTTCTCTGTCTTCCCTGGCATTTGCATATATCCTCCCCTTTATCACAAAGAAAGAACAACTTATTGTGTATATCTGAGCGCGTATTCTAACGCTCGATAAATTTTATCGGGCCGAACGAGTTTTGATTGTGGCTCGGTGCGCCTTTGGTCACGTTGTAGCCCTGATATTCCCGGTTTTTCCTGTCAGTCACGCGGTGGCGGGTGAAATTGCCGTGCCATTCCACGCCCGTCGCCGGCCGCACCCCATCTTTGAAAATGGCATAAGGTATATAAATCTCAACCGTCCAGTGGTTTTTCCCGATCTGCGTACCGGTTTTTACACCCCGCGGATCCCATGAGGTATCCTCCCGTCCGATGCTGTCATACAACGCACCGTTCGCATTGACGATGAACTGGTAATAACCTTTTCTCTGTCCCGAAGGATCGAGAAAGATCTCCACGTTATCGTTCCACCAGATCAGCGATGCGTCGCGGCTGTCTTTGCCGATATCGTGTTTCAGATTTTCCATGTCGGGTTCGGTCATTCGGAATCCGAACGTGATGCCGTCCCGGGTCCAAACGCCCCTGACCTGCGTTGGGAACTCGGGTTTGGTTTTACCTTTGACTTTAACAAAGTGGCCGGCAGGAACGTTTTCCCAGGCTTTTTCATCAAGTTTTCCGTCGATCGTGGGATTTTCGGCCGCCTGGTAAACCTTCAGTGGTTTGATCCCTTCACCTTCGGTCACGAGTTTCGATTCGGCGAAGAATGCTCTGAGGTGCGGGGAATAATAATCGAGGCGGCGGGTCACCAGTTTGTTGCCTTCGGCCTCTTTGTAGGCTGTCTCCAGCAATTGTTTGATCTTCAGGACGTCTTGCCGCGGATAACTTTGCTCGTAGATCGTTTTAGGGGAGAGGACGTGGGGCGACCACTCGGTGTTTTCCCATCCATCGATCAGCATACCTACCAGTTCTCGCATTGTTTCGGAAGCTGGTCCGTACATGCGCTCGCAGTACTGTTCCACAATTGCATCGACATCGACATCCGGATCCCAGAGCACTTTGAGCCAGACGTAGAGCGAGAGATGTTGACGGGGCCAGTGGTCTTTGACGCCGTTGATGAATGTGCCAACGGTTTTGTCAAGATTGTCCTGATAGTAGCTTTTGATGGTATGGGGGAAGAGGTAGGCCGCTTTGGTGCGGTTGGCGGGCCAGCATGAATAATGCCAGTTCTGGATTTTGTTCCCCGTCAGCCGGACCCAATCATCGACATTTTGCTGCATGCGAGCGCGGATGACTTTGTCTTTGTACTGGGCGAGCCCCGGCATACCGCAGATCTGAATCTGGACGTTGTCCGGAAATTCAACACCTTCGGGCGCAAGGGTGTAGTTTTTATAGGTGAGGAAAATCACCGTCATATCGGGCCACTGTTTTTTCACGTGTCGGCCCAGTTCGGCTACGAAACTCCCGAGGATTTTGCTTGCGGTGCCGTAATGGCCGCCGTTTTTATCCCAGAGTTTCCGGCAGTGCTTGCAACGGCATGAGACCGCAATGTCGGCCGGCGAGACCGTGATGGCTTTCCCCTTGATGATGCGGCGTCCCTGAGCAAGTCGTTCACCGGCTTTGAGTTTCTTACGCTGGTATTCGATTTCTTCGAGATATGTTTCCAGGGTATGTGGATGGCCGTAGCAGAGCATGCTGTAATCCCGTTTTCCGTCTTTTCGGAGCTGGAAAATCTCGGGCCGGGACTCTTTGTATTGTCTGGCCCAGTTGTGCGGCGCGTGAACGATCAGATCGATGGGCCATGAGTTGCCACAGCGGAGCCGGTGGTCGTGGGCTGACATGACGGCTTCGCCAATGCGAGGTCCGCCGGAGGGCCAGCGGGTGCGCTTGCGAAATGCCGGAGCGTCGTAGAGGTTGACAGGCGGCACGGTGATGGTCTTGGTTTTGATGACCGAAACACCGCTTCGTCCGAATTCATCGCGGTAGTCGGGCCAGTACCACCGGACGCCCACGTAGCGTTCGAGGAACTCGTAAGCTCCCCAGCTTGTGCCGTCGCCGTTGCCGACGATGTGGATGCGGTCAGAAGCGGTTTTGATGGCAAAACCTTCGATCGGCATTTTTTCACCGGCCAGTCCTGCTTTTTTCGCGGCCGGGCAATCGCCCAGGACGATGGCGGGAGCCTCCAGTTTCTCCCAGAGGATCGGCAGTTTGGCCCCTGTTGTCATTTCGATCGATTTCTGCATCTCCCGCGCGACTCTCCGCATGGCGCGGTTTTTGCCTGTCATGATACAGATATTGGCGAGAGGTTTCCCATTCTCCACGATTTTTATGGGTTGGTGGGACGGAATTTTCTTGAACGTAACGGGGTTCAGATCCGGAGCTTCAGCAGTAGCCGCCGCACAGGCGGTGCTGATAATAGCCCATACGCAAAGAGCGAGCGAAAATCTTTGGAACTGCATCGACGATCCTCCAATTGCACGAGGAGAGATTTTTTTTTGGAATAGTTCTTTCCTGTATTTTACCCTTTTTTCGCAAAATCTTCACTTAATCCGTCGTGTTGCTTTGGCCCAGAAAAGACTCAGTCGGTTCAGAGAAGCCCACCACCCATCGACCTGATGGGCTCCGCCCGCCATCCAGAGCAGTTCGGCATGCACGGAACTGAAACTCCGCGTGTGATCTTCCCACTGGTTCCATTCAACGTGGCCATCTTCCCAGAGCGAGTTCCCACCTTCGGGAGGGAGCGGATAACGCGTGGCTTCTGAGTGTGCATATTTGGCCTGGCCTCCGTTATGAGCGGCGATGACGTACCACAGTCCACCATACGCACGGGCCGTCACCATGTCGCTGGCCAGAGGGATGACCCCCTTGGTGTCCCAGGTGCGTCCTCCCACGCCGTAGTACGAACCGTCATTGGCATCGGCGGCCCAGCCCGCACGGGTTGGTTGGACGTAATCCCAGTTCCACGTGTCCGGGCCTTCGGGATTGTGGACGCGGCGGTAGAACGCCCTCTGGACCGTATGCTGGTCGAGGGACGGGTAAATATAACCGGCGGCCAGTTCCAAAGCGCTGTTGGTTGTCCGCGGATGCCAGCCGTCGGAATTCAATGGCGCGCCAGGGCCCACAGGAGGGTAGGGAGGTTGCGACTCCGCCTTGAGGTCCGGACACCACCTCACGTCGTCGTGCCAGAGACTGCGGTAATACTCGATAGCTCCCGACGTCAACTTGCCCTCTTTAGCTCGCTGGGGTCGCATGCGGAGACCGTAGTTAACGCCGTTTTGGTGGGCTGCGAAGACGGGCATCCAGTCGGTGTTTTCGTTCATGTACATGGCATTGCCCAGGCCAATCTGGCGCAGATTGCCGGCGCAGGTGGCCCGACGCGCCGCCTCGCGTGCGCTTTCCAGAGCCGGCATCAGCATCGCGGCGAGAATGGCGATGATCGCGACGACGACGAGCAGTTCGATCAGCGTGAACGCCTGCCGTTGATGTCCATGGTATTCTGAACAATGGATTTTTATACTCATGGGTTACCGGGTTCTGGTGGTTCCTGCAGACGCGGCTGGATCAGCGTGACGGTGTGCAGCGACCGGTTTTCCTCGATCATGCGATGCAAGAGCTGGATTGCGCCTTCTCCGATTTCGTATGAATCGACGACCATCCGGGCGACCGGGGCAGGGAGGAGGTTTTCACTTTCATTGGCGTGGGAGATGACCTCGCAGTGAGAAAAGAACTCCGGATCGAGTTCGATCAGTTCAGCAAGACATCGATCCGCCAGCCGGTCGTCGTCGAACGCAACGAGATCGGGTTTCAGTTCGAGAATTCGTTCCGAGAATCCATCCGTTTCGGGTTCGACGGCCTGGTGGGCTCTCAGCACGTCGAGATCGATGTTTGCTTCCGATTTTCTTTGTTCCGAGGCCGCGCGAAAACCTTCGATCGTTTCGTATTGTGTAACGACAAAGACGAGGGCACGAACGCGTTTCGAAATCGCGTATTTGTATGTCAGATGGCCGAGAGAGGCGGCGTCGAGCAGGACCGAAGAGACATTTGGGGGAGGGCAGCGGGTGGACATCGATACCATGCGGAGGTTGGGACTGATCCGATGCAGTTCCCCGGCCATAGTTTCGTTGATCCAGGGCATCAGAACGCCCTGAACCTTTGGGTCGGCGACCTAGTCGCAGAGCTGCTCGAAAGATTGTCCGCCCAGGCCGAATTCTGGACATCGGAAAACCTGGAGCCGGTATCCACACCGGTCACTTTCGTCGAGCACACCCTGAAGGCAGCGGACGAAGAAAGGATTTCCGTGAACGCACCAGGGATTGGCATAGATGATGGTTGTCGATTTCTGCTGAGTCGCCCCCTCGCGTTCCGCAACAAAGGTACCTTTGCCCTGGATCTTTTCCAGATACCCTTCCCGGGCGAGCTGATCTGTGACCCGGCGGACTGTGCTGTAGCTGACGCCATATTGATCCGCGAGTTCCGGTTCGCTCATCAATTGGTCGTCGGGCCGCATCGATTCGATGCGAGCACGCAGAGCGCGGCGAAGCCCATCGGCTTTCGAGTCCCCCCTGATGGTGCCCGGTTGAAGCATCGGCGACAATATCCTGCAAAGGTCTGCTCAAATACTGTTGGTATTATATTCGATAAAAGAACACAATGCAAGCAGCAATTTGCACTGCGGGTCGTTTTTGGGTTAAGGGGGGGGATTTGGCTGGAATGGCCGTTCAGGCACACCGACTATCCATGAGCGCGAAACCACCCGGCTCCGAGGGCGGGGCATCCATCTCGGTGTTCTCCGCCATGGGGGTAGGTTGAAGCACGATGATCCCCACGGCAAGGGTGGGGTATTATCTGCTGCCGGAAACGCAGGCTCGAGTTCAGCTGAGCCATAGCGAAGCGGGACTTGAGGCGGACAGACGTTGGAAAATGGCAACACGCGGAAACATTGACCGGGGCAGATTAAAGCTTACGGCGAGCTGACATAGCCTTCGTCAGCGTCCCAGCCGTAGCCTTTCATGTTGAACGCAATTTCCCCTGCAGTGAATTCTTGATATATTCGGTCAACATCGCCCATGTTGCGCACATGTCCGTCGAGGAAGGAATAATTGGTGGAGTTGCCGGGATGCGGGAAAATGCCGACTCTCGGGATCCATCGCCATCCGAGTCTGCCCCATCGACCGGAACCCGGTCCGGCCTGACCACCCATCATGATGATCCCGGCGGGGTTCCCCCAGAATCGGAGTCTCGGTCCCCCCGTGGGGTAGACGTCCAGTTGGTGCCAGCCAAATTGCACGCTGAGAGTGAAGTTGTAAACCCGCCATGAATCGATGTGCGCCATACGGATATAGGGTTCCCGATTCCCATAAATCACCTGGGAATGGGAACCGGGAACGAAATGGTGTCCGGGACACAGGAACATATTGACGTCCGAATCGTTATGGCTGTTCCACATACCGGCGCTGTTGTAGTAGTTATCCTGTCCTGGATCGATGTACGGTCCTATCTGCCCGAGAAAATCCATGCCCATGGTGCTTCGGACGGGATAGAATCCTCCATAATCGTTCCGATAAAAGGAAATGGCTGTTACAAATTGACGCTGCCGGCTGATGCAACTGACACTTTGAGCCGATTTCCGGGCCTGTTCCAGTGCTGGCATCAGCATTGCAGCGAGAATCGCAATAACCGCTATGACGACGAGCAGTTCTATCAGGGTGAACCCAGGGATTCGATGCGTTTTTTCCTGAACCATCAATTTCCTCTCTGAAAAGTCGGTCTTTATCCACACCTGAATACAAAAACATTCTTTCGCGCGAGATTAAATAACCAAATCGCACTCAACAAAGGTCTAATTATTAATGTACAGTACAACTGGGAGGGGGGAAAGCAAAATTTTCCGTGCATTGATTCCGGCTTTGCGGAAAGTTAGAATTCTGGTGGCCTTTACCGACGAAGTTGAGACAGCGTTTGGAAGAAAAATAACAGTATTTCTCCGAGGGAAAGGAGCAATTATGTGGCGCCGACACTTATACCCCTTGATCTTTCTCTGTACTGCGTTTTTTTTCGTTTCCGGTTGCGCTCTAACGCGGGCTTTATGGCCCCAGAAGGATATGGTTCGTTCCAGGACAGCTGGCAAGCCCGGCGGCTCAATTGTGCTTGTAGCCTCGCGCAAAAGCAAATTCAAGGTAGAGCTGGCGGATAAAATACGCCAATCGCTGCTTTCCCGTGGAATCACACAAGAAACGGTCGGCGTCGAAGACCTTAAAACGGTGAATGGAGCGGATTACGACGCGGTTGTCATAATCAGCACATGCATTGCCTGGGGATTGGACGGACACGTAAAGAAGTTTCTCAAGCACCAGGCCAATCAAGATAACATCATTCTCGTGACAACTTCAGCCACCGGGAACTGGGAACCCGGGAAGATTGCGAAAGATGTTGACGCGATAACTGCAGCTTCGAGAAAAAAAGATTTCGACACCCTGGTCGAGAATGTGCTGTCCCAAATTGATTCGCGCGTAGACGGCGGGGAGGGACATGGCGCGAAAGACAACACAAAATGAGCCGGCAGGGCGTTTCATAACGGATGCCAATCCCTGAGTGCAGAAAAGGTGCGGAGAACAGCAAGGGACAGCAGGGGCGGAAGGAACACATGACGCCGGGATTTTTCTGGTGAATGGTAGATGGAAGCTTCAATCTGCGAGGCTGTTGGCGTGCCAGGTCTGCGCGGCCTTTTGGGCGTATTCTTTGAACAGGCGAAGGTAGATCCGGTAGTTCTCCAACGAGACGCCGGGAGGCGTCTGGTGATCAACGGAAGGGATGTACCCTCCGGATTGCATAACCGGCAATATACGTTCAAATTCCTGCCGCATCGCATCTTCATCCTTCGACATAACCATCTTGTCGTACCCGCCGAGCATCAGGAAATCCGGGTAGTTCTGCCGGATATCGACAATATCCACGCCGGCCTGTTTTTCCAGCGGATAGACGCCTTCTATGCCCGCCTCCTGCATCCAGGGGATCATTTTCGTGATATCCCCGTCACTGTCGATCAGCACTTTCACGCCGGCATCCTTTATCTTTGGGATGACGCGCTGGTAGTAGGGGGTGAGGAATTCCTCGAACTGCTCCTGCGAGAGCATCGGGCCGTTGTTATAGGACATGTCCTCGGCGAAACCCACCATATCGGGTTTGAGAACGGGGAAAAGTTCGTCGACAACCCGGGCGTTAAACTCGGCCAGTTCGCGGTTCATACGGTGCATCAGCTCCGGTTCATCATAAAAGGCGTAGAGGTGGTTTTCGATCCCGAGGAGCTTGCGGGGAAACCAGAAATACCCATCGAGCCAGAGCCGCACTATAATTTCGCCCGTCTGATGTCTATCCTTGAGTTCGCGGGCCTGCCCGATTACGTTTTCGATGATCGAATTGGTGAAAAGATAGGGGCGGATCTCCTCGTAGGTCCGTCCCTCGCCGATAATTGGCGCCCCGTGCGATTTGGGTTGCGGACAGTCGCCGGATTGAGCGCGGGCGCTGATACAGATCATGGGATCCAGGCCGAAGTATTCCTGCAATTCCACGTAACTTTTACCCTCCGGAAGACCCTGTTCCAGCCAGTTGTCGATTGTCTCATTCCACCAGGCCGCCCACTCGACCATCGGCAGACGATCGGAGGGTTCTACGAAATGCATCACGTCGAGGAATCGTTGTCGGGCGTTCATTTTTGGTGATCCTTTGTGGAGCGGTTTTGTGCGTATTATGAGTCTTATGAGCCGTTCAGTTGTGGCGCTATGGTTTCTGCCGAATCCCCGAGATCCCTTAACTCCCTTATTGTACCCTGAAATGCCCGAATATGGCTTCCATGGTGTGTTTCATCTCCCGGCCTCTTTCCCAAAACCGTTTTCAGTTATAAACGCGTCTTTCAGATTCCAATCCGTGATCCTCGCCGCATAATTGCACTGCGAGCCAATTTGACATCCCGTTCATGTCGGCAGCTACCCGTATGCTGTAGGGATCGACGACGAATTGTTTTGCAGTGTTCTCACAAACGAGTTTCAGGATATGGTCAAAGACAGACTGTGGGGGTAGATTGGCAGCCTTTCCCTTCAACGTAATATATTCTGCGCTTGCCTCTTTGAATATCGGTCTAAGGTGGTTCGCAGGGACCAGCAACAATCCGGCAAACAAATTGGATTGATACTCCATTCGTTTGTATTCGCGGTCTGTGATGAGTGAGCTTATCTGCTGGACGTACTCGTCGCTGTCTTCGAAGTTGAAAGCGTCCCACAAATCGCGGTGCAACATTAGGTGTGATACCTCGTGTGCGAGCGTGTAGCGATAAGTGTCTTCCATTTTTTCCGAGCATTCCTTGTCAATGTAAAGTGTCTCTTGGTCTGCTGCCAAATAATCAGATGCCCGCCCCACACTGTGGTAAAGCCCAGGTAGTGGCATGATATCCAGTTTTAGGTCTAAGTCGACGACCTCAACGATTGGATAATGATGGTCTGGATAGCCGTGTTTCTCCCGTTGCCTTTTGGCGAATTCCCGGTGCTCTTGCCGGAATTCGTTCACCGCCTGTTCAATTTGGGTTTCCTTCTTATACGGTACCAGCCCCGATCCCATTACTAACTCCGCCGCACGAGTTCTACCAGTTCTCTCAGTTCTTCTTCGGAGGGCCGTTCGCGGTTCAGTGTGCGGAAAACGACGGGCAATTTCGAGACTGCGTCTTTCTTGCTCATTACTTCGGGCGGTATTTTCCCGGCGCAGGCCGATGCCAGATAATGCATTCCTTTCCACTCTTCACTGTCCGGCTCCAGCCCCAACGCGCTGAGATACCTGTCGAGCGTTTCTCCCGTGGGTGGCACACGTCGCCCACGCTCCAGTTTGCTCATGTTCCCGTGGTCAAATCCGTGCTCCCGGCAGAATGCCCGAAGCGTCATGTCTTTTTTTATACGGTATTCCTTGAACTTTTTCCCGAAGTCTTCTGGGTACAGATTCTCGCTCATTGCTCCATCCTCCCTTCTCTGAGAAAAGCACATCGGAGCTGACAGATTCAACTGCCTATATGGCCCACCGAATGCGAACGTCCCTTATACGTGGTAAAGGAAGGAACTGTGCGATTCCGTGGCCGTTTTGAAAATGTCAAACCCCATCCGTTGCCAGTCGTCTTATGTCGTTGTCATAATTATACACCAATGCGGAAAATCTGTCAACAGCTTTCCACATTTGTCAGTTTTCCTCGCTTTTCGTCACGCACGATACCTGGCAAATCTTGAAAGACTTTATGCGGAAATCAGGATTCTCCAAAATGCGGGATTTGATGTGCAATAATTGCACTCTGTGACGTTGCGCGTAGAAAGTCCCCCGAGTTACCTGTACCGTCGCATGCGCTGTCCGTTGTAAAGTGATGTAGGAAAATAAGACGCAAACAAACTGCTTGCCGTTGAGTGTGCTCGTCCTTCAATCCTACCGATAGCCCAGTTCGGCGCTGAGGTCGAAATACAGTTTTATGGCCTCGGCGGGGACGTTGAACGGGATATGGTTGCCGATGCACATCATGTAACCTCCGGACATCTTCGCGGTTTCGATCATGGAATCGACCATCGCCCGGATTTCATCCGGATCGTTGCGCATCAACACGCGGTTGTCGCCTTCTCCGGCGATGAACGGGTCGTCGTATCGCCGGGCGATCGCTTTGTAGTCGCTGAACGGTTCGCTGATAATCCCACGAGCGCCGCAGGCCATCACATCGTCCACGAAAGCGTCGATGCAACCGTCCACCATAAAAAGCACTTCTTTCCCGGCGTCTTTCAGTATGCCCCAGAACTCTTCGTAGCGGGGGAAGATGAATTTATTCATCCAGTCGGGGCTGCAGACCGGGCCGTTTGACAGGACGATGTCATCGTGGCAGACGACGAAATTAATGGGGAGTCTGGCGAACGCCCGGAAGACGCGCCGGTTGATCTCGGCAAATTCGTCCATGATTCGCTCGAATTCGGGTTCGAGGCAGAGCGACAGGAAGTTTTCGTATCCGAATACGAGCAGCGGCCACATGAACATTGTATTGTAGAACCCGACTGACGCCGCCGAACCTTCCGGAGCGCTGTCGCCCCATTCCTCGGGGTAGCGCTGGCGGTAGCGTTCGTAGATCACTTCTTCGCTGCTGTAATCCCCGTCGACCACAACCTGCCAACCGGTAAAATCGGCCTGTTCCAGGGGGCTGAACTCGAGCATCTCCTGGCGGTTTTTGAACCGGTGGCTGGCTTCCTGTTGCTGCCAGTGGTCGCGGTAAGAGTCGCCCCAGCGGCCTTTGCCCTGATTCTTTTGTGCGTCGATTCGTGGGATGGGATCATTTTTTTGCGGGACGGGGAAACCGACGAATGGGTACATCTCGTTCAGTTTTTCCATACAGCTTTTGGGATTCTCATAGTAATCGATGCCGGTGATTTCAGAGGCAGCATCGGGGTTCGACCAGTGTTCCCAATGGGCGATCCGTTCCGGTCCGAGTCCCATATAGCTGGCATAGCGCAGGTCTTCGCTCAATCCGAATCCTCCTTCGGCTGGGGTATTTTTGCTTCGAGTTCTTCCCGCCATTCCACCAGCATTTTGTGGAGGCGCTCGGCGGTTTCTGGCTCATCTTCCGCCAGATTATGTTTCTCGCCGATATCGTGGCGGAGATTGTAGAGTTCGAGATGGTCATCTTCAAAGAACTCAATTAGTTTGAAATCTCCGGCCCGGACCGAGCATCCGGGCGTTCCGCCCTGGTTGCCGTAGTGGGGGTAGTGCCAGAAAATCGCATCGCGGTCGATCGAGTCGCTCCCTTTGAGCAGCGGTAGAATGCTGCAACCATCCTCGTGCTGATCGGGCAGAGGATCAAGCCCGGCCATCTCAAGCATTGTGGGATAAAAATCGGGACTGGTGACGGATTCTGAGCAGAGGCTTCCGGGTTCGATCTGACCGGGCCACTTGACCAGGAGCGGCTCGCGAGTCCCACCTTCGTACATCCAGCCTTTCCCTTCCGAGAGGGGAGCGTTGCAGGTGGGGGATCCTTCGGCGGTGGCGAGACCGCCGTTGTCGGAGGTGAAAATGACGACCGTGTCCTCGCTTTTCCCCAGCTCATCGATGGTTTTTAGAAGCCGCCCGATGTTCTCGTCCATACTTTTGATCATCGCCGCATATTCCGGGTCGGACTGGACGAGCCGACGTTTGATGCGGCGGTCCTTTTTGTGGTCGCAGGGGAAATGTTCGCCCACTTCGAACGTTTTAACCGAGTCGAGGTTCAACTTTTCGACTTTTTTCTTGAATCGTTCAACGTACTCTTTTTTGCCCTGGATCGGGATATGGACCGAGTAGTAGGCCATGTAGAGGAAGAAGGGATCATCCCCGTTGTTTTTCAACAGTGAAATCGCTTCATCCGTCAGGCGATCCGTGAGGTATTCTCCCTCCGGACCATCGTCCAGAGTCGGGATATCGTAAGGGCTGAAATACCCGGAGGTCGGCATACCCATGTGGCATCCCGCGATGTTGCGATCGAACCCCTGTTTTTCGGGCCAGTAGTCTTCTCCGCCGAGGTGCCATTTGCCCACGTGGTAGGTGTTGTACCCGGCGTCGCGCAGGCTCGAAGCAACTGTTTTTTCCTCAAGAGGAAGATGCTCAATGTACGGCGCGTCAACAAGTTTCCCCTGTGCGTGGCCGCCGATATAGTTGGTTACTCCGACGCGGGCGGGATACTTTCCGCTGAGAATGCTGGCGCGTGTGGGTGAGCAGACCGGGCAGGCGGCGTAAGCATCAGTGAAACGCATACCTTCGGAGGCAAGTCTGTCAAGATTGGGCGTCTCGTAGAAACTGCTTCCGTAACACCCGAGATCTTTCCAACCAAGGTCGTCGATCAGGATGAACAGGAAATTTGGTTTTGACATTTCGGATCCTTTCTCTGGTTTTTTCCTCCGGAATAGGCGGATATGTCCCGGCAAAACTGCCCGGAAGAATAACCGGGATATCCTGTGGCACTTAAACGATTTATGGCATTTATACGCTATCGTGGCATCGCCGACCAACGCCGGGAAAAACCACCCATCCTATGCATATTCGGCAGCCATTTCCCTTGCCATGGTCTCCCATTGCCAGAGACGTTGCGGTTCATATTCCACGGTGCTGATATCTTTCATGATGATTTCCACGACGCATCCCCGTGTCTTCTCGAGCACATCGATCAGCTCTCGGCGGCCTTTCTCGGGGTTGTAGAGGTCGTCGGCGAAGATGGCGGGATTGGGTTTGTGGGAATAAACGAAATCCTGCCCGATCTTTTCCGCCCCGATTTCTGGATCAACCCATGGGCTCATCGAGATTTTACGCAGATTTGGAATTGAGCTCAACAGATCGACTTTCAGGTGGAGCGGTTCGCAGCAGCCGTAATAGGTCAACCCGAACCGGCCGAGCCAGCGACGTTCATAACTGAGCGCAAATTCTTCGTGCATTTTTGGGGAGACTTCGCTGAAGATCTGAGCCGCTGCGCACCCCCACTGGTCCATCGGGCGGACGTTTTCGGGGTCAAAATCGTCCTGGGGCAGCTCGTCGCAGAAGCCGAGTCCGCCGGATCCGATCCGGCAGTTGCAGTTGTTCAGATCGAGCACGCCAAGTTCCACGTGCTGATCGAGTTTACTGATATATCCGTTGACGAGGCGGTCCATGGCGGCGTGGACGAGATCGGGGCGCATGGCGAGATCCATGAGGGCTTTTTCAGGATCCCACCATCGGACCAGGAAATCCCATGGCGCGAACCACTGATGGCCGACGCCGGTCTTTCTGACGGGAAGGATATCCTCGAAAAGCTCGCACCGTAGTTCGTAATTCCTCTCGGTCTGTTCCCAATCGACCGTAACTTCGGGCGTTTTGATCTTCTCCAGATCCTCCATGCCATCGATCTGGGAGGTGAACTCGCGGGAGACGATATTACTGGTATCGTCGGTGCGGCGGATATCCACCTGTTCACCGATCCCGAATCCGGTATCGCGGACGGCGATCGGTGAGGCAATGTAGTCGTCGACGACCATATCACCCGGCATGTGTTCCCATTTATATAACGTGCGCCGCATAGCCATCTCCATGCCCTGGAGGGCCGGGTCTTCGGTCTGCGGGGTGAGTTCGTCGTTGACGTTCATTTCGTTCCAGGGGATCTCGTTGATCCAGATGAGGGGTCGGCCGGGTTGCAATGTGTTCAGCCGGCTCCAGTCTTTAGCGTTCTGTTTCTGGATGGGAAGAGAAGCGATTTCCGCCTGTTTTTCGGCCTGCCGACGGAGGACGGAACGGTCGTGATCGGATACGTCCATCGTGCGCTCCTGCAGAAGACAAAGTTCTTTTTGTGATTCGGACCGTAGATTGTAGGAGAATAGCGAAAACATTTCACGGGCGGGGAGAGCTTGCGATCTCGGAAAATGCCAGAGAGCTGTTGGTCTCCGGCGTACGGCGGACGAGGCGGACCTGGCGTTGTCGTTGGCCGTTTCTGCCGCGAACCGAGCAGGCTTCCGGTCACGTTCTGACCCGTCCGCTCCTGATACGGTATTTCAGGAGCGGATTTGTGATGGGCCTTCAGCCCACTATATTTTCCTCCGCACCCTTGACCCAGGGCGCCGAGGACCTTCAGCCCTCTTCACCCTGGGCTGTTATCTGCCGGGCCGTTGGCCCGGACAAGCGGTTTCCAGGCAATCCTGTCATTGCAATACGCCATGCGGCGAGTACCTGTGTAGCCTTCTGCCATGCCGTGAGCCACAAACGCATGTAGCACAGCCTCTCCAGGCTGTGGACCGGGTCGTCAGACCCGGAGTCGTTGTCGTTTGTTCAGGACCCGAATATGCGGCGTGGCGGACAATCCTATTGGCACCGGTTCGTGCATGAACCCCGCCGGCGGAGCCGGCTGTGGAGTGCGGCGACCGCGAGTCGCGGTGGACTACCCGGAAGGGGGGTATGCCAAGGCCAATGATATTTCAAAATGGCAGGCACGTCCGCCCAACGAATCCCCCACGGGGGGCGCCGCTTTTAATTTGTCAGTGCCATCGTTTCGGGACGCGTTCTATTTTTCGCCCCAAAACCTCGAACTCCGGCGGCTGACGGCGCCGTCGGACGGGGCTATACCCTGAGGCACTCTTTCGTAGCGCTGAACGATCCACTTGGGGATTACCCGTCGGGACGGAAAGAGCCCCTGGAAGGGGCGATTGAGAGCGTAGCCCCCGGCGACTCCGCGTAGCGGGGGAGTCGGGGGTACATGATCGGACGCCAGCAAATCCCCGCCCCGACGGGGCGGCTGAGCGCGGAAAATGTCAAGGCTGCCATTTTGTTACGCCAGAAACCAGCAACGACCGGTGGTCTGTGATCGGTGATCAGTGACCAACAACCAGCTCCAGTCCGTTACCCGTTCACCAGAAACCAGCAACCAACAACCAGAAACCAGAAACCCGAGCCCCCGAAGGAGCTCACTACGAACCTGACGATGATCTCGCAGCCTGCAATAACTCTCTGACCGTCCAGAATACAGGGAGGTGCTCGTAGTGGACCGCTTCAGCGGTCCGTTGCGTGGGGACACACGCAAAGTTTTGTGGTGGGCCTTCAGCCCACTTTTTTCTCAATGAACACTGTGCCCCAGGGCTGCAAGGGCCTTCAGCCGTCTGCACCCTGGGCTACTATGTTACGCCCTTTCAGGGCGTATGCATTCAGCGTGCCCTACATCAGCCATCCATGCTCACAATGTCATTGCGAGGCGTTCTGCGCAGTGGGACGCTGCGGCAATCTCGCTGTTGGGCTGAAAAAACGACGACGATTTTTACGCGCTTACAACGGCACAACGTCCTGGATGCGCGGCCAGAGGGTGAGGTCCTGAATTTCCAGATGGGGCGGGAGTTCGCAGATCTGTGCGACCACTTCGCCGAGTTCCCGGGGCTGGATGCATTTCTCGCGCGTTTCCTCGTCCTTTTCCGGCAGTCCAGCCGCCCGGCCGAAATTCGTGGCGCCCCAGCTGGGCGTGAGAGTCGTCACGCGCACGCCTTTTTCCCGCAGCTCGGTGTAGAGACAGTTGGAAAGCTGTGCCAGACCGGCTTTGGCGGCCGAATAGGGACCGAACCCGGGCCAGGCCTCTTTCTCACAGACGCTGGAGATGTTGACGATGGTGCCGGAACCTTGCTCCGCCATGACTTTGGCGGCCCGCCGGCAACCAAAAATCGCGCCGGTCAGGTTGATATCGATGGATTGCTGAATCTCCTCGTCGGTTTGCTCGGCGAGCGGAGCGATATCAACACCGGCTCCCGCGTTGTTGACCAGCATATCGATGCGGTTTGTTTCGTTCATGACATCGCTGAAGACCCTATCCCAGTCTTCGGACACTGTGACATCCGCGACGATAAATTGCACGCCGAGGCGGTTTGCGGTTTGTCGCAATTGATCTTCACTCCGCGCCGTTATCCAGACCTGGCATCCTTTTTCGCACAGAACTTCGGCGATACCCGCTCCGTAACCGCGCGAGCCACCTGTGACGATCGCAACTTTGTCTTCCAGATCAGTTTTCACTACGAGTCTCCTTTTATGAGTGGAAAAACCAGGTTCCCATCGCTGGAAACGCCGACCGGATAGTGTACGGTAGATGCCGAGCCTTGTCAGGGGGAAGCACAGCTGCGTTGTGATAAACCGATTTTGGAGGACTTGCATTTCGGACTCTTGCCTCAAGAGAATGTTAAGTTCCGTATCCGGCAGATGATAGTGAAAATGAAGTGACTTTTGATAAGAACTATCGCGGCATCAAGAGTGGACAGGCCATTTGCTGCACTGAAGCTTCGACGGTATGATCAATTCGAGGTTTCTGACCCGCGGTCGGAGGTCCCATGGTGAACCGAAACAGCTTTGCTGACGTAATTATTGCCCTGATCTGTTCTTTTGTTTTTTGCCATTTCTCCGTGGCAAAAGACCTGGCATTGCACCATCTGAAAAGGAATCCTTTCCCGGATCGACGGGAAACGTACAAACGGGTCGGCGACCGGAAACTGGACGCCAGGATCTACGAGCCAGAGGGGCACACCTCTGAGGACTCACGGCCGGCTATCATCATGATTCACGGCGGTGGTTGGGCGTCCCCCGGAACGAAACACACCGCGCTTCACTGCCGCTATTTCGCACGGCGTGGGGTCGTTGCGGTGAACATCGAATACAGACTGGTGAGTCGAAAAACGAACGTTCGCATCGATGATTGTCTCGCAGATTGTCGCGATGTCCTTCGGTACGTTGTCTCGGAGGCCGGGAGACTGGGCATCGACCCCGGTCGGATTATTGTCGCCGGTGAATCGGCGGGCGGGCATCTGGCCGCCATGCTGGCGCTTACACCAACGGGTGGAGTGACGGGGGAAATCAAGGATGCAAAGTGTCCGGCCGCCGCGTTGCTCTACAATCCCTGTCTGGATTTGGTGGCCCTCAAGTGGATGCGTCGTCATGCGGGTGTTGCCCCCACACCTGGCACACCCGAAGGAGAGTCCTGGAAGGTGCGGGCGCGGCGTCTGTCGCCTGTCCAGCACGTGAGCGAATCCGTCCCCCCGATTCTGCTGATCCACGGAGTTGAGGACGGGGTCGTTCCGGTCGAACAGGCCCATCGTTTCGCTAAATCCGTTCGGAAGGCCGGCGGGACAATCGAATACCACCCCATGGACGGCTGGGATCACGCGTTCTCGCTTCCCGAGTACGGCACTGAGAAGCAGATTCTGGAGACTCTGACGATCACGGATAAATTTCTTGCCGAAAAGGGGTTTGTCGAGGGGGAATGTCCCATCGGCGAGTCTTTTAAACCTCCGGAATATCGGAAGACTTTTACCGACAAAGAGCGTCGCTCTCCCCATGTTTCGGCGCGCAGCCACAGCCTCGAACGCTGGCCGTTTCTTGATGGACAGTGGGAAGGCATTACGATCACCGATAACGGATATGTTTATTTCGGCGTCAGTTCACACGATCGTCTGAAACATGCGCACCTTTTCCGATATTCGATCGAAAAGGATCGCGTCGAGCACCTGACCGGTCTGGGGGAGGCCTGCGGAGAAACCCAGTTAAATTCCCCCACCCAGGACAAAATTCATTCCCAGATGTTTGAACACGGGGATGTTATCTACTGCGGGACCTGTGACGGCCATGCGTCCTATATCAAACCATACGAGGGGGGTTGCTGGCTGGCGATCGATAAACACTCTGGAAAGGTTCGCAACCTCGGCAAGACGATTACGCGGGACGGTTTAATCTGCGTCGGTCACGATCCGGTGCGGAATCTTCTCTATGGGCTGGGCAACCACAAAGGGCTGCTATCGGTATTTGATCCGGAAACCCGGACCGAACGGGTGCTTGGATTCCCGTGGAAAGGCAGCGGGGCGGCCTGGCCGCGGGGGCTGACCATGATGATCACAAAAGACGGTCGGGTTTACGGATTCCGCCACCCTCACTTAAGCGTCTGGGAATATAACCCCGCAACAGGCAAAAGCAGAACGCTGGACATTGATGTGCCTTTGCCGGAGGAGCTGACCGGTGAGAACGTCACTGAGAAACTTCGCAAACAGTGGAAGAACAGCGCCGGACATCTGACGCGCTGGAACGAAAAAGATCAGTGTTTCTATTTTATTCGAAGTTTTGATGAAGCCATTTCACGGTTCTACCCGCCGGAAAACGGCAAGCCGGGTCGTATCGAAATTATTCGAAGTCTTCATCCGGACATCCCCCGGCTGTGGGGCAACCGGCCGGCATCCTGCACTTTGCGTATCCACGATCGAACCGTCTGGTATACGCCCTGTACGGGATGGGGAGGGGTGACGCATCTGGTGAGCTACCATCTCGACACAAAGGAGTTTCGCCACTACGGACCGATCGTGGTGGAGAAAGGGCGGAGGGTCAGCGAGTGTCACAGCATGGAGGTGGGCCCGGATGGGAAACTGTATCTGGTTGCTTTCGTCTACAGCGTCAAAGGGGAAGATCCCGTTCGCCGCAACGGGATGCGGGGTAAGTATCCGTTCCATCCGCGTTTTGTGATTATCGACCCCGACAAGCATTTCAAGTTAGGTGGAAACCAATAGCACAGCCTGTGGACCGGGCCGTCAGGCCCGGGTAGATGGTTTCAGGTTTTCGTCGTTTTGCGACGAGACCGGCAGGTTTCTGCACCGCATTCTGAACTCCAGCCTCCAGCTGAAGTCCAGTCTGCTCACGGGATCCGGAGACTCGGGTTCAGCTGAGCCCGCCAGCGGCGGGCGAAACTGGACTTGAGGCGGACAGATCTTGCAGAAGTGCACGGGAGAACAAAAAACTTTTCTCCTCGCAGCCACATCGCTGACAGGCAGGAGTACGTGTTTAACCCAGAGATACCGCTTCAGGGGTCATTGCTTCGCCCATCTTAGGATAGGTTTGCAATCACTCGCGGGCGGCATTTCAGGGTGAAACAGCCATCCAGCGATTCATCGCTGAATCCAACCTGCGAAATCGTTTATGATAATAGTTCACTCTCGTCTTACTGGAGATCGAAGATGGGCCTGCCGGACCGGATTTTGCCTGAAAAAACGAAACGTTCGAAATCCCGGGCCATTGTGCAGGGCATATCGGAATGGATGTGCTATTACGCGAACTACGGGTTGGAGTGTCCCGGTGTGTCGGCGATCGATGAGTGTATCGAAAGACAGCTGGAGAAGGGCATCGATCAGATTGTGTGGAACTGCGGTCGGTCGGTGGTCGACTACTGGTCGGATCTTTCTCACACGACGGAAATGTGTGAGGAGGGCCCGGTTGTTGGGGGGCAGGACTGGTCATTTGTGCGCGAGGTTATGGACCGCGTTTGCCCTCTGAGTCGGGCGATTGAGATATGTCGGCGCAAAGGTGTAATTGTGCTCGGGCGTTTGGGTATGAACCGGCATTACGGCGGTGAGAATCATAAAGGAGTTACCTCCCGGTTTGCGCGGGAACATCCGGAATGGCATGAAAAGACGCGGCCCGGCAAAAGAGTTCCGAGCAAGCTGTGTTATGGCATTGAGGAGGTCCGCCGGGAACGGATTGATATTCTTCTTGAGATTCAACGTGTCGGCGTCGACGCTCTGGTGCTTGATTTTTGCCGTCAGGTGCCCATTTTACTCTATCATGATTCTCTGGTGGAAAGGTATCTGGAGGAGACGGGTGAAGATCCTCGCAAGATCATCTCGATAGAACCTGAAGAACACCGTGAGTGGTTTCAGTGGCGGGCGGATATTTTGACCGGGTTTATGGAAGAACTTCGGCAGGAGGTGCGGGATCAGGAAAAGAAACTTGGGCGAGAGTGCCAGATCATTGCGCGTGTCCCCGACAGTGTGGAATGGGTCAACGTTGCGTGTGGGCTTGACGTGGAACGCTGGTGCCGGAGGGATTTAATTGATGCGACGATGCTCAGCCCATTTCCGATTTGCATCGACGATCCAGAACGCGCCCCAGAATGGCATGCGAAAACTGCTCATCGTTACGGAAAATCATGTATTGGTGGTATTGGGTCGTTAAAGCTTATCCGCAACGGTGAGACGCGCAATACCGGTTTCTACCATCCCCAGCCGGTTTACGAACTTGCGCGGGAACAGTACGAAGCCGGAGTTGATGCCATGAGTTTGTACCAGAGTGAGACCCTCGTGCGGATGGATTATCTGAGTGAGTTTCTCAAAGACCTGGGCGAAAGATCTATTGTGGCAGAAAAGGCCAGAGGGCTACCTCGACCGAAATTGCCGGAAGACTATATGATAGGAATGGACTGGCACACCCGGCCGCGTCACAGCGTGAGCGTTGAGAAAGCAGGGGATGATGCGTTTTGAGAATCTTAGCGGAGAAATGAGATCCGTTTGTTCTTGGGTAATGGGGCGGATCTTTTCTGTTCTTTTGAACGTATCATTGAATCATGAAGGGCAGATCTGTATGGTCACGCTGTTCAGATTCATTTTGTTTTGTTCTTTGGCCCGGACCCATTATGAATCCTGCCATTAAAGTTTTGTTTTTTTTTGTGGATCTCGTCCTACCGGTATTCGTTGGATACATGTTGGTTCGGAAAAGCCGACTGCGGCCAAAGTCAATGGACTGGATGATGACCGCTGCGATCGTGGGCGTGCTTCCATTCCTGGCGTGGCTCAGCTGCTGGGCTATCGAACTTGAGATGCGACTTATCTGGTTGCCTGTGCTTGGCGTTGTTATGCAGATAGTGCCGGGAACCCTCGGGTTCATGCGGTCGCACTTCAAATCCCATAACGAACTGGAACGTGGCAGTTACGTCATATCGACGATTCTTTCCAACAGGGGAGTTGTTGGCGGGCTGGCCGTATTTATTCTTTTCGGGGAAGAAGCTTACGGGTATAACCGGCTGATTATTCTGCTCGGGCTGCCGATTATGCTCGGCGTGTGGTATCCATTGGCACGTTATTTTCACTCAAGCCACTACGAAAGTTCCGGCCAGGAATCGTTCCTTTCGATGTTTGTCGATAAAAAACAAATACCTCTGCTGGGTGTGGGGCTCGGCTTTGCGCTCAGCGCGTTCGGCGTCGAACGACCTGAGATTCTGGGGCTGGCATTTCAAGGATTGGTCCATTTCATCCCGTGGATGCTGCTGCTTCCCGTCGGCGCTTCCCTGGATTTCAGGGCGATGTCCGAATACTGGCGCGACATCCTGGATATTTTCCCGCTGAAATTTGTCATTACACCGCTCGTTCTGTACGCTCTGGGCAGGTTGGTCGGACTGGAGGGTGTGCCGCTGGCGACGGTTGTGGTGACGGCCGCCTCTCCCACGGCCATTAATGCTGTCATAACCAGTAAACTTTTCAAACTGAATTTACACGTGGCGATGACGGCCTTTGTGCTGACCACGATCGCGTATCTGACGGTGATGTTTCCCATTTTTCTGGTCGGGAGCTGGCTGTGGGGAACCCCATAGACAGCACAATGCGTACGAGAAGGAGGAAATAATGCGAAAAGGAAACTTCCGAAAAGCTCTTCTGCGGGGGGACACAACCTTCGGCACGTGGATCCAGATTGGAGATGGGACCGTCGCTGAAATTCTGGCTGAGGTCGGCTACGACTGGGTGGCTGTGGACTGCGAGCATACTGGAATCGACGTTGAAGGTTTTACGAACATTGCCCGAGCAATGTTCGGGCGGGGCGTGACACCACTTGTTCGGGTACGGGAGAACGACACTCTCGCGATCCGCCAGGTGCTTGATGCAGGCGCGGAAGGAGTGATCGTGCCTCTGATCAATACCGCAGACGAGGCGGCCCGAGCTGTGGCTGCTGCCAGATACCCGCCCGAGGGGGTGCGGGGATTCAGTTTTTCACGAATGAACAACTGGGGCCAGGATTTCGACCGGTACGCCGAAACCGCAAATGAAAATACCGCCGTGATCGTGATGATCGAGTCACAACAGGCCGTGGAAGATATCGAGGATATTCTCGCCGTGGAAGGTGTGGACGGCGTCTTTATCGGTCCCTATGACATGAGTGGCTCATACGGCGTCCCGGGGCAGACCGACCACCCTGCGGTGAGAGAAGGATGCCGGAAGGTCGTGACAGCCTGCCAGAACGCCGGCAAAGCCGCCGGGCTTCACGTTGTCCGCCCCGAAGCGGAAAAAATTGAGCGGGCGATAGAAGACGGCTACACTCTCATCGCACTGGGGGTTGATACGGTTTTCCTGGCCCGGGAGGCCCAAAAAGCCCTGAAAATTGCCCGTCATCGTTAAAGTCCGCATTGCTGGCTATGTTCTCCTGTAAAACGGCAGGAAACGCCCGGCGATTCTCTGGACGTGAAAGGAGAATGTAGAGGGGAGACCGCAGGAGAGAGCGTTTTGTTGAGCATTTTTTTGTGGAAGCTTCTGTTTTTGCTGTATTTCCTCTCCACTTGCTACTTTCTCCTGCTCTACCGATTTGATCTTCGCAAAATGAAATCGGTTGCCCTACCTGTGCGTAATACACCGGATATGGGTTTCGGGTCCGATACCTTTCTCCCTCAAAACGTTGAAATACTGATACGAGACCGCTTAGACTTGGTGGTAAGGTGCCGACGTGGAGTAGGATCAGTGGGTGCCTCCCGTCGGAGTCTGAGCCCGGACTGAAGTGGTCTGAAAGACCACGCAGACCCGGGTTGCGGGGAAGCACAAGATATTGCGGGCTCCGCGGCTGCGGGGAGCCGCCTCAATTGGCTGTTTTGTGGGAAACGCATTGGGCAATCAAATCCTGGGATATTCATCGCGGACCGCCTGGAGCCGCACAGGGCAGATGATGCAGAAGAACAAAGCAGGAAGATCTGTTGGCTGACTTTTGATCCAAAACGGACAGAAATAGTTTTGCAAGGAGTCGACGATGAGTGTTGCTGAGTTTTATGTCGCACCCGATGGAAACGATGAATGGTCCGGTCTTCTGGAATCACCCCGGTCCGACGGTCAGGACGGCCCTTTTGCCACATTTGACCGTGCACGCCGCGCCGTGCGTGAGCTTCTGGATTCGGGGCTGGATCGGGATGTCATAGTTTTTCTTCGTGGCGGACTCTACGAAGTGGGCGAAACGGTAGTATTCAGGCCTGAAGACTCGCCGACGAAACGCTTTTCAGTCACCTACGCCGCCTACCCCGGCGAGAGGCCGGTTCTGAGCGCTGCGGAGAAAATCGACCAGTGGCGTCCACTTCCTGAAAACGAAGTGCCGGCGGGAATGCCAGAGAAAGCTGCCAAAAATGTATGGATCGCCGACCTCGACGAGGTGCGCGATGGCCGGTGGCGTTTTCATGCCCTGTATGACGGAGAAAAACGCTTGCCCCGGGCGAGCACCGAGTCTTTTGAACCATTGACGCCGGAACAAGAGGGGGAGCTGAAGGATAAGCGGACGCTGTATTTCCCCGAGGGACAGCTCCGTCGATGGCCTCACCTCGAAGATGTCGAACTGGTCATCCGGCCCCATCACCCCTGGGTGTTGAATATTCTTGGAATCGAAGAAGTTGACGAGGAGGAGGGCGTTGCCCGCACAACGATCCCCGGGACCTACGAACTGCGTCCCGTCTCAAAATGGGCGAGGGGACCCGAAGGATTGGCGGGGCCGGCGTGGGTCGAAAACGTGCCGGAGGGAATGACAGCACCCGGCCGGTGGTTTCTGGACGGCCGGTTGGGACGCCTTTACTTCTGGCCCCGCGGAGAGGAACCCGGCCAGGATATTCGCGCCGCACGGACCCGCGAGGTCATCCGGATCGACGGCGGGGAACAGCCCGACAGGCCGGTCCGCCATCTGGTCTTCGACGGAATTACGTTCACGCACGGCGACCGGGATGTGTGGGCCGAAGGCGATGCCGGGATCCAGCACGACTGGGAGATGCTTGATAAAGACAACGCTCTGGTCCGATTTCGGGGGGCCGAAGATTGCCGGGTGAAGGATTGCACTTTCAGAAACAGTGCAGGAACGGGGGTGCGGCTGGATCTGCACTGTCAGCACAACACCGTCGAAAGTTGCGAATTCGCGCATCTGGGCGGCACGGGCATCCTCCTGTGCGGGTTCGGACCCGGCCACCTTGACGTGAACCATGACAACGATATTCTGGACAACCACGTCCACCACTGCGGCGGGATCTACTGGCATAATGCCGGCATATTCGTCTGGCAGAGCGGTCATAACCGGATCGCGCACAACCTTGTTCATGACACGCCCTATAACGCGCTTGTTTTGAGCGGCGTTCGGCCGGGATTCTTTACTCAACCCGAGCGGCGGGAATGCGGACGGACGATCCGGTTCGATGAGATCGGCGGCCCGGGCAGGAAACCGTATGAGGATATACAGTCCCTGCTGCACTGCCGCGACAATCTGGTGGAATACAATGAAATCCACTCCGCAGTACAGACGCTCTGGGATGGGAACGGAATCTATATCTCCGGGACCGGGCCGGGAAATGTCGTCCGTCGGAATTATTTGCATGACATTCTGGGACGCGGGACGATGTCAGCTCTGCGGATGGATGACTGGCAGATGGAAACGCTGATTGAGGAGAACGTCATCTGGAATTGTGTCAATGTGGGGATCATCCTGAAAGGGGTGAACCGGATCGAGCGAAATATCATCGCCGGGATGTCAGAGGTCGATCAGAATGGTTTTGAAGCGCCCGTGAAAGGCTATATCGCGTTGCGTCACACCGGCGATCCGACCAGCGAAGATTCGCGGATTCGGGGGAACATCTTCTGTCACCGGGGCGAGGGCGCTCCGTTCTACGAGGAAGATCGGGCGCCGATTGCACTTTCGGATCTCGATGTGGATTTCAACCTGTACTTCTCCGCAGATGACATGAAGGCGGTTGAGCAGGATCTGGAAGAGCGACGGGAGAGGGGACTCGATACTCACGGAATTGTCGCCGATCCAGAATTCGCCGACTTCGAGAGCGGCGATCTTCGGATAGCCGCAGATTCTCCAATATGGAAGGTCCTGAGCGAGCAATTCAACATTTCACTCGCCGGACAGAGACTGTGGTCTACGGGGGAGGGGGAACAATAAAAGGGCTTAACCGCGCGCACAAAGCTCGCACTGCCGGCGACCAGTGACCCCAAATTTCAGCCTCTGCACCTTCCCCCACATCCTGCCGCCCGCAGCCCCCGCACGCAAAAAACGCCGGGTGGGGAGAGGTCGGCGGAGATGATTTTCCGGGGACAACATGTCGCGGAACGTCACTCTGTCTCTTCCGGCAGTTCCATCGACAGGTCTTCAAGTTTCACCCACAGGTAGCCCACGCCCGTGCTATTCTCGCCGCTGTGGCGCGCCCAGAGACTGATGCTGGTCACACCCTCGGGAAGCGTGATATCTCCGATCTCCCGTCCGGGACTCCTGTCATCGGGGGCGGTTGTGGATTTGATCCATTTGCCTTCTGTCGTGTGATCCGCGTCGTAGCGCACGATTCGTCCCGCCTTCGGCCCGCTGCTGCCGTCCGGCAAAGCCGTCTTCCCCGCCATCTGCTTGGGCGTGAGATCTTTGCCCGCAGCACCGTCCGGGATCGCGTGGAAGGAAAACGCCCAGTCCCCTTCGGCCTCATCCTTCTTCAGCGTGCTGAGAATCACCGATACGCGGTACTTATGTCCGGGCGTCAGCCCGAGGAACTTCCGCCAGATCCCCCCGCTCACGCCTGCTGCTTTTGGCCTGATGATCTGGTAGAAGGGTTTTTCCTCAGGCTTCTTGACGGTGTGTCCCTCCAGGGCTTTCAGAACACGTTTCCTCGTCCCCTCACAAAGTTTCAGGTCTTCTTCTCGGGAGCCCCCATGAACCCATCCCAGCCAGTTTGGCGCCAGGCCGCCTGCAAAAGGAATTGCGTAGAGCTCTTCCTGGGAATGGCCATTGATATGAACCGCCATTGCGGGCGATGGAGTCCCGCGAAACTCTACACCGGCGACTTCGGGATCAGAACGAGCCACATTGGTGTAACCTACTCCGAACCATCTGCGCCGATAAATGGGAGGAAGCCATTTCTCTTTTGATGTATCAAGATGAGTCCTATCCCCCTCGACCAGAAAGGTCTTGGTTGGAAAACCAATCTTGTCATAGGGATCATCTCCGTTGCGCCAATGCAGGCGAACGTGTCTTCCCTGTTCATAAGAAGAGCCACTCAAAAACACCGGCGGAGCGGGCAAATCAAGCCCTCGTTCTGTGCCTCCAAACGTATAAACCTCCGAAGTAGAAAAGAAAAGGCAATTCCCCGCCCCAAGCGGCCCAAAGGCTCCCCAGTCACCGATTGCTTTTTTCTTCGCAGTTTCTTTGATCTTTTTTCCCACAGCCCTCGCTCCATCGCCGTTTTCTGTATTCACCAGCACATAGCACAATGAACCACCTCCCCACTCATTCTGTGGAATCCTATATGCGATAAGTTGGCCTCCCTCGGCTTTCCCTCGAAGACACACAGAAAAAATGGCTTCGGTGCCCTTACCATAAGTCTTAAGCTTGCCATTTGCAGACTCAATGTACAGCATGAAAATTGCAACAACAATGACAATGGAAGCCATTGTTAAGGTAACAATTCTTAGTAATCTACCCATATTTACCGTTCTCCCAAAAATGCCAATATAAAAAGGCGATTTCTACTCTTTCTCTTTCGGCCAATGTGCTGAGTCCAAGTAAGTACCGTAATTTATCATTCCGGGTGCAGTGGACATCTCAAACTTGCCTTGGCATTCTTCCCGCGGATCGAGATATGGCGGGAAGAAATCCCCCGGGGTCTCATAGTAGGTCTTTGTCCACATGTCAATATTACCACGGACCGGTGTCTTTCCTTCCCACCGTTCAAACTGCCGTGTCACGAGATTTCCTCCGTAGACCATAAAGTAAGGGGGACGTACCATCGCATCTCGTTGCTCAGGATATCGTTACGTATTTTAAGGGGTCTCTCAGAGGGCTTAGCCTGACTTTACGACTTAGCACGGAACGCAGGGTGTATATGCTTCTAAATCTC
>JBKHIT010000086.1:0-14290 GCA_046538485.1 Candidatus Brocadiia bacterium
AGTACTTCACGGCATGAGAGCCTTCTTCAGAAATCTGAACTTTTGTGCCTTCCTGTTTCTTCGCATCGTCTATCTTAAAATACGTGTGGGCCACGCCGGTGAGGTTATCGACGGCGGTGAGGGTGATATCGGCATCCTGGTTGGTCCACTGGCTGTCTCTCTCGTAATTGTCGACGGTGACCGGTGGGCTGTAGTCGGTCACAAAATGGCTTCTGGCCTCCCGGGGGTTGCCGGCAAAATCCCGGATGGAGAGTTTCAGGCTGTGATGTCCCTCGGCCAGATCGTCGGCGTGCTGGTAGGTCAGCTCCCCGCTTGAGACGTCGTAGCTGTGGTCCAGCTTGCTGCCGTCCAGGACAAGCTCGATCGATGTGGGGTCGACGCCGGAGAGGTTGTCGCTCAGAAGCGCGCTTATCTCGGGGCTGGGGTCTTTTGTCTGCAGGCCATCGACGGGTTTGAGCTGCGCAATCTGGGGTTTGGTGTTATCGAGGGTAATGCTACCCGCAGCGGGCGATATGCGGCCGAGGAGATGTTCCACGGTTTCGGCCGGGGTCTGCATGCGCCAGAAATACTTCGCCCTCACCTCATACGTGTAGCGCCCGTCCGGCAGAGCGGCTCCCGAATCGTCTCGCCCGTCCCAATGCACCTGTATCTGCACGTCGATCCGGCCCGGTTTGCCTTTTTTGTCCGGGGGCTGAGGCACCTGCACTTCGGTGGTGAGGGTGCGCGCGGGAGTTCCGTCGGGGGCCGATACGACAATCTGCTGGGAGATCAGAGGCTCGTGAACCTGCTGGGCTCCGCCGCGCTGGGGGGCCTCGGGGTGTTCTTTGGCCGAATACTGGCTTGTTATCGTGCTGCTGCCCGCCACCTCGGTGCTGAGCGGGTCGGGCTGGTCGGTGAGATTCTCAAGCACCAGGTCATTGTCGACCAGATGCTTGTCTCTGCCCGGGGACGATTTTTTCGGTTTGGAGGGTTTTTTCGGTTTGCCCGCCGCGAAAACGCTCGCTGAAAGACAAATGGCAACAACAATCGCAGCCAGCAGCCGCAAACGACTTCCCGCACATGTGCGCATACTAATGCCTCCTCACACCTCTCAAGTCGGGCGACTCCCCATCTGCCCACAGCTTCGGGGCGTCTCGCTGCACAAGACACCCTGCGCCCGCCGAATCGGAATTCATTGTCAAAGTCTGTGCTGTCCTGCAAAGATCTTGATGCGAAACCCCGCCCGGCGGTTTCGATGTTTTTAAGTTGCCCGGGAAGCTGCCACATACTGCCGTGTCGGCCGTCTCCCGATTGGCACTTGTTATTATAGGGAGCGGAGCTGAAGAATCAAGAGTTAATTTGGAAGAATTCTATAATGCGGCTTAATGCACGGAATGATGCCCGGAGCCGGTCGCCTGAATGGATAGGGGTTTCGCCTGGCAATAAAAAAGCGGGCGGACCCGGGTAGATCCGCCCGCTGAGGGGCATCTGCCGAGGAGGGGGAACTCACCCGACAGCGCGTGGTGCTAAAGGGATTATTGAGGGCAGTCTTGAAGAACAGCAATTGGCAGGGGCAGTTGTCTCAGGAACCGAAGTCCGGTCCCTTTGAGGCAAGTTGGGGAGTTACGAAACAGAACTTGTACGAACCGTTGCCAGTGCCTGAATTTTTCGGCGCGACTTGACGGAGAGGTCCTGCGTTTTTACCATGTTTTTCGTTCCGAGAAGCGAATTTCAAGGAGCGACTAATGAAAATCACGGGCGGCATGCAGGTCGATGAAGTGATTTGTGTCGGTCTGGAGTACGGCGACGATTTTCACGAATGTGTGGAACAAGTGGCCCGGGAGATGGATATCCGTTCCGGTGTGGTTTTGAGCGGGGTGGGGACTTTTTACAAAGCCTGCATCCACTATGTGACACATACAGATTTCCCATCAGATGATCGATATGCGGAACTGGAGGGCCCGATTGAACTTGTTTCGGTTTCAGGGATTATCGCGGATTACGAGCCGCATATGCATTGTTCGATGGCGATTCGGGGTAAAGAACCGTTCATCGGACATCTTGAGCCCGGTTGCAAGATACTGTATCTGGGCGAGGTGGTGATTGCCCGGATTACAGGCAAGGTGCTGTTACGCAGGAACCATCCGCATTACGGAACCCCGATGCTTGTTGCGGAAGAAAATGAGCTGGATTAAGATCCTGCGCACAGTGATGAGGGGAAGGCTATTTTTCACGTTAGGTTTTTTGGAAGGAAATTGGAAAAGGCCTTGAAGTACAATCCCTCGAATCTGTTATAATTAATTGTTCTGTCAGGGGGAAAGTTGTTGGTTTCGGGCGCGTTCGGCGGAGGAGCGATAAGATATGAAGCGGAAACTAATGGTGTGCTTGGTGGTTGCTATCGTCGGATTTGGTGGTTCTGGCTGTTCTTATATAGCCAATTACGCCGGGAATCGCGGGGCGGACTTTGTTGATATATGGCGGGCAGAAGCGACCGTTGGCCCCGGTCTCGATGCTCATGTTCAGCTAACCAGCCTGCTGGGGACCGCATTCGGTTATTCCAAACAGTATGGGGCCATGTTGCACGGTCGTTATACGGGACTTGGAAGCCGTGACTCGAGCGGGATTATTGTCATGGGATCTACGAAAGTGGATCACGATTTTATGATCCCAGTTTATGGTCGCGGCGATTATGATCCCCCCTCGCGGAGTTGGATTGCATTCCTGAGATGGCCTCCGTTCCGCCCGGCGTTGCGGCCGAGAGAATGGCCCAGACTCCTCGATATCGAGGTGGGGGCGTCCGCTCTGGTTGGCGTTCATTTTGGGTTCAGTCCTATTGAGCTGGTGGACTTTCTTATCGGCTGGACGACGATCGATATTTGCGGGGATGACAACCATCCGTATTACAAAGCTGAGCACCTTCCCCCTCTTCCAGAAATTCCTCCTGTGGAAGGCGCTTGTTTGGTCCGCGAAGAGACGGATTACTGAAATATCAGTTCGCCAAAATATTCCGGTCGGTGAAAGTCAGGTCCGGGGGAAGAGATAGCGTTCCAACAAAGATGGTAGGGGGGCGTTGGATCCCCACATCGGTAAAAATTCGCCCGCCAGCGCGTGCCTTTATCAACTGCGACCGGGATACCTGCCATTTCGGACAATGTTTTGAACGGAAGAGCTGCCTGGAGAGTCCATTCATTGTCGACCGGACATACTGCTTTGGTCGGTCCCGGAATGGTGCTGATTACCTTGATTTTGTCGACGATCTGATTTCCTGCGAGGCGTCTGTCATTTCTGTGTGAGCCGTAACCGAGGTGAATCGTGCCGCAACAGTTCATTTCGAGGTTGAAATAACGCCCGTCATCTTCCTGAAGGGAAGCAAAGAATTCCACACAGCTATCCAGGCAAACGGCGCTGTTGAAACGTGTGCGGGTCGCGTGGATCTGATCGGCCTTGCACTGAAATAAAATGTGCAGTCTGCGCGGCGTGTAAGCTGCGCGGACGGTAGTGATCCGAAGACGTTCGCCTTCATACCAGGGATGGCAGGCTAAATGCACCGGAGTGATTTCTTCCCAGGGGCCCATTGGGGGAGTTCCGCGACATTCGATTTCGGAAGGAACCGGCTGGATACGGTAGGATTTCACGAAAACTCCAGGGTATGCTCAAAACGGGGCGGACTATGCGCGGAATTCGATCTGTAACTTTGAGCGGGAAGACATCAGACCTCTATAGATCCGATGATTATATGATTACTCCGCAACTATAGCAAGGCTGTGAGGTCGTTGACATGATAACGGGGGGGGGATAGGTTACCAGAAACCAATGAAGTATCCGCCTTCGGAGGTCTGGGTTGCGCGCCAACCGGTGACGGCAAGGGCGCCCCATACGGCGGCGATAAAGAAGTGGCTCAGCACGAGCCCGAGGAAAAAATTCTTGGCTTTTTTATGGGCGGCGCCACCAAAGTACTTGAGGATAATCCATTTGATCAACCAGATGGCGAAAATCGGGCCAAAAACACGATAACCGATTGCGCAGGCGATGACGTAGCCAATAGGGTGGAATGGGAACCAGTAGAAACGTCTGAGGTAAGTCAGCACGCCGGTGATTACGGCACCTAAACCTCCCATGGTCAGCTTGAAACCTTCTGGTCCGCTCTCACGGTTTACAGCATTGATGAGCCCTTTGAGTCGCCATGCGGACGGGGTTTTACCGACGTTGAGGGCGCCATATTTGTAGAAAGCTGTCACGTGCGTGAGGTTCACCAGGACCAAACCGAAGGCGACAGCAACCACGGCCAGAACGGCCCATCGACGTGTGCCCAGCCCCGTCTTCTCCGCCAGTTTGAATGCATCAGCATGATGAGGGGCCAGGAAAGTGGCGCTGAAAAGGAAGGACATGAACCAGAAGGCGGCGACACTTTGCATCCCGCTTGCGGCCAGTGCGGCCCCTCCAACGAACCAGATGATATTCTGAACATTGCCGACATGGAAATAAATAATAGGCATGCCGGCCTGGGCCCGGATACGCATCATTACAAGGGCACGGATCAAGAGCACGGCCAACATTACCAGTGCAAGCCACAGAGCCATGCCGAGTTTAAGCATGATGAAGATGAGACCAACGCCTGCAACCACGAAAGCTGCAAGAGTCCATGGGCCAGCTTCATTGATATTAGCTTCTTTCTCGCTTGATGGTAGCAAATGGCGGAAAACGGCGCCCAGGCGCTTGCGTGCGGCCCACAGAATGGAGGCGGCGACGACAACGTAGGCGCCGGTGGCCTGCTGTTCCCCGAGTTTAAACACTTCGGCACGCGAGGTGGAGGTGGTACCGACTATGAAGACGGCACCGAATTTCAGCACAAGAAACCATACCCAGATGCTGAGGAGTATGTCCATTGAGACAAGATAGCCGAGACCAAAGATGATGGGGTTGAGCCGGATTTGCCACATCCCCACAGCGTTCCAGGGGGAAGAGTCAAAATAGGATGCGGCGTTCAGCCACGCTTTTGGGACCGGCCATTCGGCCCGCAAAGCCGGAATAATGTAGAAAAGGTTGAAGATCAAAGCGCCCAGTGCACCCAGCCAGAAGATTTTGTTTCCGAAAATAGAATCGCCCGAGCGAGCCGATTTCCTGTCGGGTTCCACAAGATTCAAAGCGAATTCTGCCACCGGATAGATCAGGCGTTCATCCTCGGACCATCTTTCGTGCAAAAATCGCATCATGCAAATAATCAGCACATACACAAACAGCATACTGAGGCCGATCGTGAGCATAGGGAGGAACCAGTCCGACCACGGAATACCGTTGCTGCTTTTTTCCCAAAAGGCTGTGACGACATTCGGGTCAGTGGGAGCCAACCAGGAGGGGATGAAATCGCGGATTGGCTCGAATGTCGCATCCTCGGAGTACTGCGGGGAAAGAAGATGGGCAAGGTTGCTGCGATACAAATTGATAAAACCAATGGAGACGCTCACACTTACGAATGCATAAACGGTGATAATCTGAGTGCTGGAAATTTTCAGTATTTTAGACAGGCGTCGCAGCACTAAACGCATTCCGACGAGGAACAGCAGAGCCGCAACAGCCGGTATGGGGGGGACGGCTTCGCATAAGCCGGCGGAAATATCCGGGAAAGTGGCCCATTTCAACCAGAAAGCTCCGACGGTGGAAAAGAACAGGCACAGGATAATAGTTACAAACCATCCGCCCGCGCCGAGGGCGGTTTCATTGTTTTTTGTTGGATTGTCGATTGTGTTTTCACTCATATCAAGGGGCTGGTGCGTCCAGCGTGCTTTTGAATTCAGTGATTGAGGCCGCATGATACCCGAAAATATCGTGCCATTTCAATTTGGCTATCCGCCGAAACCTGGTATTATTCAAAGCGCATTTCAAATAGATCGGCGGCTGCCATGCGCACTCGGAACGAGACGGGTTCGCTTTCTTTCCGGGGAATTTCGGTTTTGCCGTTCCATGAAACGGTATGGTCCAGAAAATCACCATTGACGGAATCACAATCCTCGAAGGTGTAGCCCGATAAAGCCTGATTGTTCTGCCCGACTATTTCGACGACTATTTGTCCGACATGTTGCGTTCGGGCGTTCAGGACCAGTTTTGTGCCAGAAAAGACGACGTCCGGTGTGCGGAATTGACCCTTTTCGGGGGCTTTGAGTGCTACGAGTCTTCCCCTATCCCACAGAGCCCATGCAAGCTCGCCCAGCGGACGCCTTCGCGGGTGCTTGTGGGGAATCCTGTACCCGGTAAAAGAGACGCCTACGCGGTCATCTGGAAGCTCAATCATTCCACATCCCATGGTTACTCCACCACTGTCAAAAGAATCTCTCGGCCCGGGTTCCAGGACTTCGTTATCCGGGGAAAAACTCCAAATTATGCCATCAGGACTCGCAGCCAGGTGGACATGGAAGTGGTCTTTGGCAACACACCATCGCCAGGGGAACATCAGATGGTAATCCTCTGTCCCGGGATAAACGGTTTTAGCGTTTCCGTACCAGAGATCGGCCGGGCCGACATTTCCGCCTGGCCAGATGAGAGGGTCCGGAAGGGGAAAATGATGAAAATCATTGCTCGCAGAACGCCCGATTGAGCGCTTCCCCATAATCCACATACGCAGATATGCTACGTACTGGCCAAGCTGAGAATCATAATAGGCAATGTTCTGGGTATCACTTGTTTGAATGGAGAGAGGATCGGAGATGGGTGACCAGAATATACCATCGGGAGAGACTGCTCCGCACACAGCGTAATGGGCCTGATGCGTAACACTGAAGGGGTCGATGTCGCCGTCAAGTTCGTGTTTATAATGATCAAGCTGGTTTTCCGAAAGCGATCCAAGATGGATAATTTTGAACCGCGTTTCAGCAGGTGCGCTGGGATCAACGAAAACACTTCCCCCATGAAATCCCCAGGGTGGGGCTGACGGGCCACCATATACGATGTTGTTTTCGCGATCTCCGGCGAACTGTACGGCGCCGAGATTGGGACGTGACCACTCGAAACCGTCATCGCTTTCCGCATAGCACAGAACATTGTGCTGATTTCCCTCCGCGGTTGAAATGCTTTCCGTGGGGGTAACTTCGTACCACAGGCGGTAACGCCCCTGATGCTTCATTACTGTCGATCCAGAAATCATGCCTTCCCACGGGGCCTCGCAGCGCAGGAAAGATTCTGATTTCCGTGCAGGTTGGGTTTCGAGGCAGATACCCCAGGGATTATCGGTTTCACACCAGTGTAACGGCGGCAAATCTTCCTCTCCCCAGAGACTCCAGGCTTCGCCGCTTTTGTCTTCCCACCGTGTACCACCGTGCTGGACGTATCGCCAGTCATGGAAAAATATGCGGTTGGATCTCAGGTTGAAAGGTTCAAACACTCCATGATACGGGGTGCGCATGACCGTTGCCTCTATTTAAAATCGCGGGCCGTCTCGCCAGTTGTTGGTCGCTCTCTGGCATTCGATGCTCCATACAGATAATTGTTTCCCGGGTTTGGCTCTTGGCGATAGTGAGTCTTTCTTCGTTTTATTCGCCCGTATACAGACGGCCGAAGTAAGCACTGTATCCTTCCGGACCGGGATAACCGTTCCAATACGCGATGTCAGTGGGCCATTCGGAAGCTCCATGGCTTCGCAACCATTCAACGATTTGTGGGTGAGCGCCATGTGCCTCAAGTTCGTCGATTGCTTTTCGATGCATTTCTTCGACCAGATCGGGATGTTGATCGGAGACTTCTTCGAGCGAGCCAAGGGCAGTCAGCCGACAAAACTGCGGTTTTGCGGCCACTTCCAGATACCAGTTGCGGTCGAAGACGGTGAACAGGATCTTTTCGGCATCGCCGTCCCACCCATCCGCTCGATTGCCGGCAATCGCCACATCACGCGGGCCGCCGGATCCTGCCTCTTCCAGCGCTAAAACATTATGGGAATCAAGGGCATCCGGAACCGGTTGATCCAACATTCCCATGACGGTGGCGTAGATGTCCTGGGGCTGGACGATGATACTGCTCTGACCGGTTGGCCCTGTCGGCTTCCTGATCATAAACGGGGTCCGGGCTTCCTGTTCGCGAACGGGATATCCTTTGCCGAATCGACCTCTTTCGCCGACGTTGGTGCCGTGGTCCGCTGTGAACAAAACGGCGGTGTTTTCAGAGAGCCCGGTTTCATCAAGCGTGTCGAGGAATTGACCGACCCAGTGGTCGACCCAGCTCACTTTGGCAGCGTACTGGGCCGCCACATGATCTCGGGCTTCTTCCGGCAGATCTTCGTGATTGCGCAGCACAAACGACCGCGGATCAATTGTTCCATCGTAGCCTTCGCGTTGGTCGTGTTTTTGCATGAACTCCGGGGGGGCATCCCACGGCTCGTGCGGATCGAAGCAGTCGACCCAGAGGAAAAAATTATCGCGGGAGGAGTTATCCTTCAGCCATTGGCTCGCTGTGAGAAAGAGACGTGCGCAATTCCAATCCTCGTGTTTTTCCCGTCCCCGGTTTGCCCGTGAATAGGTCAGAACCGTGCGGTTTTCCATGACGTCAATATCTGCAAAATCGAAGAGGGGGTCTTGCTTCCAGTTACTGAGCCATTCACGGGAATCGTCGATCCACGGACGATCGACTTCCGCTCCGCGGACGGGGGTCCAGGCGTGGAAAGGCCAATCGAAATTATGACCACCGTTGACCAGATGGGGCGTATCGTGGATCAGCTGTGTGCACCACCCTGTTTTGCCGAGTTCTTCGACGAATGTTTTCCGGTCGTGGCGGAGCGGCATCCAGGGGTGAAAAGGTTCACCATATTGACCGGTTATCACATCTGTTCGGTGGGGAATTGTAGGATAACTGTGGACGAAACTGAAATCGTAGACCATGGATTCTTTTGCGAGATTGTCTATATTAGGTGTCTCGATCCAATCGTTTCCGTAAGCCCCGAGGTAATCCCGGCGCAAGGTGTCGATGATAATGGCCACCACGTTCATTGTTTGCCTCCAGTAACTGGGGAAGCGGGATACAGAATGCGCACAAGCGCTAACAAGCCGTTAAGATTAGAAGGGTGGCAGGGGGATGTCAAGCCTCACCGTTTGGGAGCACGTTGACGCTCTGGCCTTATTCTTGTAGCATAAGTGGGTGTGGTAATTTTCGCTGGGGGCTGAAAAGCCTGTAGTTAGTGCTCAGGAGGTAAATATCTTGGCCGAAAAGAAAGTTTTATTGGTTGACGATGACGAAGAATTTGTGGAAGTCACAAAGATTTTGCTTGAGAACAACGATTACACTGTGGTAACCGCACATAGCGGCAAGGAGGTCCAGAAAACCACTCTTGAGGAGGAACCGGACCTCGTCATTCTGGATGTGATGATGGAGACGGAGTCGGCGGGATTTGAAGCAGCGCGTCTGCTGAGGAGCGAGGAGGCGACAAAAGATATCCCTATTATTATGCTGACGGCTGTAAACGAAAAGTATCCCTACGGTTTTGAGTCGAATGAAATCTGGTTACCGGTGGATAAATTTTTTGAGAAACCCGTGGAACCCGACGAATTGCTGCTCGAAGTTAAGGACAGCCTTTCAGAATGATATTTTAATTTACCCCCAGATTCACAACTTCTGGCTGGCTATGACAGACCACTTGGTAACAGAGAAATTTATCAGAAGAGGTGCTGGCGCCACTCTAAAGTCTTTGCTGTACGGACGTTCCACCTGAAAGGGCCAGGAGATAAGCATATTCTGTTTATTCAGAGATGCTTTTCATTGCGTCGTAAAGTTTGTCATAGTCCGGTTCATCAGTAATTTCTTTGACAATTTCCTTGTAACGCACTGTCAATTCGTTGTCCACAAGAAAAACCGACCGTGCCAATAATCGTTTGTTTTTAATAAGCACCCCGTAAGCCGTGCCGAAAGACGCATCTCTGTGGTCGGAATAGGTGTCAACCTGGTCGACATTTTCGCGACCGCACCAGCGTTGCTGAGCGAAAGGCAAATCCATACTTATTACAAGAATACTCAAGGAAGGAATGAGGTCAGCCGCTTCTTCGTTAAATCGTTTTGCTTGAGTATCACACACGGGGGTATCGAGGCTCACCACAGAGGAGATAAGGTGGGGTTCATTGTTCATGGAGGAGAAGGTAACGGAAGAAAGGTTACTGTCTGTGACAATAAAATCGGGGGCTTTATCGCCCACCCTGACACGGTTACCGATCAGGACAACTGGTTCTCCCCCCATACTAACTTCGACGCCACGATCATTTTCCATGTCAGTTGCACTCCTGGATGAATAAATCATTTTGTTTTCAGGTTTGTTGGGATTCTATTTGAGAATTCCTGTATGAATTGACATAGAGGATTCGTCTGGTTGCTCGTCTCCACCGAAACCATAGTCAGAGCGTGGCTCCTGATTCTCGAGTCTCACAGGATAGCGCGTGCCGCAAACGCAGCGAACGGTGGACGAAGGGCAATCCGGGTCGATGGACCGTGTCATTTTTCGTCCGCATTCTTTACAGGTAACGGCAATATCGATGTTTTCCATTGTCTTTCCTCACCAGCGGTTATATGAGTTAACACGGGCAAAAGATCTGTCTTGTTCTGTTCTTGATTGATCGATCTCTGTGCCCGGCCCTTTTAACAGTAACGAGTACATTCTCATGTTTTTCACCGGTACTCTTCTGTTCTCTGAATTTCCATTTATTGTTTTATCAACAATCCTAGAATAACTTCACTGCAGGAAAGGGCAATAGGGGAGTCCCTGATAATTGGGTTCGAAAAGCCTGAGTACTTTTCTCGAAGGTGTTCTTCCCGGCGGGCGTCGATGAGCGTTTATTGAAAAGGACAAAAAGTTGGAGCATCTGATACGGGAAAAGGGCGAGTTCGACTATTGGCGCAAAGGAGGCGGAAACAGTTCGGTTTATCTATCCGGGGGCGATTCGTTTAGCCCGACTGTCGAGTGAGAAACCCGCCGATGTGGCATCGATTGATGCAAGCAATATTGCCGCTCTGCGCGAGACTCCAGTGAATTATTTTGCCGTGACGTAGCAAAGCTGCCTGCTTTTTAGAGGCACACAAAAGTGCTTGAAATATGCGGGTTAAGGGTTTTGGCACAACGGGATTCAATCTTCCAGCGAAGTCAGTCCTTCTTTGATGGCATATTTGGTGAGCTGGGCAATGCTATCGACCCCGACTTTTTTCATGGTGTTACGGCGGTGGGTCTCAATGGTTTTTGGGCTGACATCCAGTTCATTTGCGATCTCCCGCGTGGTCCTGCCTTCGGCAAGCAATTGAAGCACTTCCCGTTCTCTGGGCGTTAGATCCACCGAAGTACTGATTTCATTTCTGGGGAGGTGCCGGAGATAATCGTCCACGACCGTCCCCGCAATTTTGGGACTGAGATAAGTGCTACCCGAGAGGACTGTTCGGATGGCTTCAATCAGTTCCTCGAACGCGCAGTCCTTGAGCAAGTATCCAGAGGCACCTGCCTCCAGCATGCGTGCCACATATTCTCTGTCTTCATGCATGGAAAGTGCTATGACCCGCACGAGTTCTGAGTTTTCCCGAATTTTGCGGGTGGCTTCCACGCCATTCAGGTGCGGCATAGCCACATCCATAATAATAATATCGGGCATGATTTCGTCGGCAAGTTTAACGGCCTCCCGCCCATCCGATGCGGTATCGACCACTTGCATATCCGCCTGCTCATTGACGAGAGAACTGAGCCCTTCCCGCATAATCAAATGATCATCCGCCAGAAGCACACGTATGGCCATCTTCCCCTCCAGAGTATTTTGATCAGTTATCGATAGGGAGTGATAGCGTAACTTTGGTTCCCATACCGGGCTGCGAATCGATTACGAGCTTTCCGCCAAGGCGGTCAAGTCTCTCTTGAATATGAAAGAGTCCGAATCCGGCATCCGGGGAGATCCCCGCGCTGGTTTCGAAGCCTTTACCGTCATCGTTTACCGTCACTTTCACTGTTTCATCTTCGCACTGCAGGGCAAGGGCGACCTTATCGGAATCCGCATGTTTGACAACGTTCATGAGGAGCTCTCGTGCGGACTGAAAGAGAATAACACTAATATCCTTACCGAGATTTTCCGGTTCACATTCGATTTCGCATGCGGCGTCTAATTCATATCTATCCGCGATTTTGGCGGTCAATTTATCAAGCGCTGCTGCCAGGCCGACATCATACAAAATCGGCGGGCTCAATTCGAACATAAGGGAACGGCTGTGTTTAATGGCATCGTCCAGATATTGCCCCAGTTCATCCAGTTCCTCGCGTGGCCCCTGAGATTCCACAAGATTGCGTATGCTGCCGAGCTTCATTTTTGAAAGGGCCAGGGTTTGGGCGATGGAATCGTGAAGGGCAGCGGAGAGTCGGCGCCGTTCTCGCTCTTCAGCAAGGGAAAGTTCGGACGTCAATTCGCGGAGCTGGTCTTGATAGCGCCGTATCTTTCGCTCGGCTTTTTTTTCGGCGGTAATATCGCGCAGAATATGGACACAACCCATCATAGCACCCTCATCGTCACTCACCGGATCGGCCGATACAAGAAACCAGCGATTTTTCATAAATCGCTCGGAACTTTCTCTCTTGTTTGTTTTGAGGGATTTCTCGAGCGGACAGTTGCGGCTGGTGACAGGCCGGCATTGCATCAGTTCACTGCAATCAGTCCCCTTCAGCTCTTCCCGGGATTGACCAAAGAAATCGGCCATTGTGCGATTGGCATTAGCGATTTTGCGTTCTGGCGTTATGATCGCCACCATATCCTGCATGGCATCGAACGTCTCTTCCCATTGGTTTGCCAGTGCCCTCTGCTGCTCTTCTGCTGCAGCAAGCTGGCGAGTCCGTTCTTTTACACGTTCTTCAAGTCGATTTCTTGCTTCTCGGAGAGCATCTTCCATCCTTTTTCGTTCGGTAATGTCGTGATGTGCCGCGACAACGGCAACGAGATCTCCTTGCTGGTCCCGGACGGGGGTGGCATGGCAAAGCACTGTCCGAAACGACCCATCTCCTCTGCGTATCTCAAGCTGTTCGTTCCGCATGGGCTCACCCGTCCGCAGGGAACGTTGGAGGGGAACTTCCGAAGGAGGGCACGGTTTTCCGTTTTGATAGAAAAAGCGGCGACTGCTCTCCGGGGATGCGCCTTCAGGGGCTATGAGCTCTGAATAGGCCCTGTTGGCGAGGATGGTTTCACCTTCGGCGTCGGTCGTTACGATTGCATCGGGCATTTCCTGGAGGACGGCTTCCAGAAGCGCTCTTTCCTGTTGGATGGTGGATCGATTCTTTTCGAGGTCACGGAAAAGCAGCGCGAAAGGTCGGCGCAAACCGGTTTCGATGACAGCTTTATAAAGGAAATAGAAAGAAATAATTTTCAACATGTGCCCCAGCCAATTCATGGGATCGTCTGCGTTTCTAAAGGCCGTGAAAGATATTTCGGACAAAACCGTTCCAATAATCGAAATGGCGAGAAAGGCGAGAACACCTTTGTTCAGTTTATTCCGTTTGCGATAGAAAACCCCGAGAGCTCCCAGCAAAGTTACAGAGATAATGTATTCCGAGAGTTTTTTGAAAGCGGTCAGTTGTTCGGTTTCGGGATCCCAAACGGGGGCAACGTTTTGGGTGAAGACCGCATAAAGCAGGACCCCGACGGTGATGGAATAGAGCGCGAAGACAGGAGCGGGGGGGATCTTACGGCCGAGGAGATGAGCGGCTGCCAGCAGCGAAGCGGCTTCGAGCACACGGGCTGATAACCAGATCTGAGCCGCGAGATTCAAACCGCCCTGGCCAAATACATTGAGCCCGGGAAATGCCAGGGTATGTGTCAGGTCCAGAGTTCCGACAAAAAGATATGCAATTCCCAGAAACTGAAGATAGTTGTCACGCAGGAACTGACGACAATTCCAACAGAATGTGAACATCGCGAATGCAATAACGATGCTGAAGATCTCAGCAGCACTGTGGAAAAGCAGGTAATTGAAAAAGCTGACCACTGTCAGCAGGAGAAGAACGGCTGCAAAGACCGGAGTCCATGAAGACCTTTTCGTCTGCTGCTGCCGTCGGCCGGGAAATGAGTTGCCCATCGAAAAATCTGGTTCCGGAGAAAAATCGTGTTCAATAAAGCAACGAAACGACTGACGAGGATTTTACAGATAAATCGAAACAACCGATGTTAAACCTACTTCTATCTGTTCCTTGAAAAGGCGTCACAGCTCAGAATGCATGCCACATTGCCATTATGAAACTCTCCCGAGAACAGTTCAACTGATCCCAAAAAAGCAGCTATTAATGGTTAGATGCAAGATGAAAGTGCGCCACCCGGCGGGAATTTCTCCTTTG
>JBKHIT010000029.1:0-57962 GCA_046538485.1 Candidatus Brocadiia bacterium
CCGGGCAGGTATTATCTCCTGCTGAAGTCCTGTGCCTTTCCACGGCACACTGAAAAATGCGGGCTAATCCATCGGCAGATTTAGCCGACGACTGAAAGACTGGCCCTCGACCACCACAACGACCTCTCCTGCTGGATCGCAACGTTCGACCGAAGCGGAAACCGCTTCCCCTTTCAGCCCAAAACTCCACAGCACGATAAATACCAGCTCCGTGCCCTCCGCACGTAATATCGTGGCGGAACGCGGACCGGAAGATTCAAGTTCGCCAAGGACCTTCTCATCCGACGGCTCCGGATCGTCGGCGACAATAAGCTCAACGTTCTTCGGGGAGAGAACCGAAAGAAATGCCGCGTCCTCACCCTCTCCCCAACGGAACCGCGGAATCGTCCCGGCTCCCGTCCACTTCGTGGTATTCTCAAAATGCCTGTAGCCCCTTTCGTCACCCAGGTCAATGGATTCTGAAGGTGTAATATCGGGCGCTTCGCCAACGCAATGGACAGCCCAATCGTAACAATGTTCCTCCTCCGAAAGGACCCGATACACATCCAGCACGTAGTCCCGTTCCAGGGCCACAGTTCGATCCAAAAGCACGCCGGGGTAGACCTTTTCGTTGGATGCCCGCACGATTCTGGTCGGTCCATCCGGCAAAAACGCTTCCAGGTGCCCGTCGCTGGTTCGCCCCCGTTCCTCGTCCCGCCACCACAGGGATTCCTCGTCGCCACGCTCGTAGGGGAACATCGGCCTTCCATCGACGGTGACCGTGTTATGAGCGATGGTCGTCCTCTGCCAGGTGAGGTGCATCGGATCCGAATACCCTTCGGTGCGTGGAGTATCCGTCACACGTCGTCGCCCGGAGTGGAGATCCAGATGGAGCGCCGCCGGGCTCTGATGCCCGGCGATATGGGGTCCCCAGAACAGGAACGCCGCCGGCACGGCTTCATCCGGTGCCGCCCGCAGAACCGCCTGTCCCGACACCGGATAAAACGAACAGCCATTCCGAAGACGTCCGCTCACGGAAATCGTTCGGTCGTCCGCCATCGAAAACTCCCCTTCTGGATACGTCACGCGTTTCAAGCGGACAAAACCTGCCACTCCGTGCGATGCGGAGAGGGACATAGGGAGATCCGGCATGTCGCGGTCTCCATAATCGCGATCGGTCTTATTGAGCAGCCAGGCGTATTTCGGGTCCTGGTAGGCTTCCCAGGCCAGTTCGTAGATAATTCCCCACACGTACGCCCCCCGGATATTGGCGACCCCCGAATCGTGAAGCATCGTGAAATCGCCTCCGGGAAACATCATGTAAAACGGCGCGTCGAAAGCTGCTTTCAGACACTTCGTCTCTCCCTCAGGCCCATAAGCCCGGTGGAGGTCTTTCCCGTCCGAAACCATCTGTGCCGGGATTTCCGCATGCCAAAGGTCGACCCCCAGGAGTTCCATCTGCCGCGCCACCTCGGTTAATCCCATCAAAGTGTAGAAATGGTACCCGAGAGTTCTTTCCCACTGTAGTCCGTCGGATAATATGTCGTGTCTCAAGTGATGAATCAGCCCGTAGCGGAATCGATCGCCTGCCATGTAGCCGTAGAGAGCATCGTGGATAAACTGCATATCACCGATCGCAGCCCCGACGATGAGCTGGCCGACATTGAGCCATGTGTTGTGATTCCCGCAGCTGACGTGTCCGTGCGCGTTGGCCGTCTCCCGGGTAGCCGCCAACATCTTCCCGAACAATTCATCGTCTTCTTCGTCCAGTCCTTCGGTGGCCAGCAGATCGCATGTCCACGCGAGCTTGGAACTGAAACCACACTCGGAAAGCCCGTATTTCATGAGCCGTCCGCCTGTGTCCCGAACGGGCGTCTTGAGATAAAGCTCGGCAATGCGCCGGAAAACCGGGAGAGCCTGTTCACGATACTCGTTTTCTCCGGTGAGTGTCGCCGCCAGCGCGAGATGCAATGCACGCCGTGCCGCGTTTGAACAGAGAGAAGGTTCCGCGCCGGAATCGGTATCTTCCGGCAGTTCCAGCGGTTCCGATATCGCTTCCAGAAGACGCTCAAGGCCACGCTTCGCCCACCCGTCTTCCTGGATTAACTGCTTGATGCGGTCGATCTCTTCTCCGGATGCCAGACATCGCGGGCGGGAGGGAAATCGCTCCGGCATCAACCCGAACGGGTCATAGGAAACGTTTTGCAGGCGATTCAACCCGACGATATCGGGGTTCGTTGCACCTTCATGTATCATGTTTTTCGGTCCCTAGTAGTCCGGTTCTTAAATACGGCAGGATCTGAGGTCTTACGGCAATTCGGTGTTCCGGGGAAAAAATATTTTCCCGCTAAAAAAGCTCTGAAATCGTTTCAACAATTTCTTCGGCCAGTCGTCTTCCACCTTCCGGGCCAACAGGGTTGCTGGCCGGGATCGAACCGTACCCGCCCCCCGCCACGGACCGTTTGCTCGGCACGTACGTTCCCCGGCCGGTGAGCTGCACAAGGAACGTTTGAAGGGCTTTGCTACGCGCTTTGATATAAACCCCGAAATCAAGATAATACTCGAATGGAACCGTTCCGAATGCAGCATCACCCAGGCGCAATACGTGCGACTCAACGGGGAAAGTCTCCCCTTCCTGCTGCGCTTCGAACCGTTCGACCACGCCGCGGAACCAGTTCATACGTCGGTAGGCGCGCGTCACCGTCCGATACCATCGCGGCTCGTTCTTCAAAGACGGATCAGCCTCCAGCTTTTGTTTCTCCGACTCGTATTGCTCGCGCAGTCGCTCGGCTTTTTCCTCCGCCGTATCACGCTCATCCTCCGTCAAATTCGTCATCGGCAGGCCAAATTCCAGCACTTCATGTTTCAGAACGGGTTCGTCTTCATACTGTGTTCCGATGCACTCAAGCGTATTCTCCACCGCATGGGTGATCCGTTCAGCGATAGCTTCGCGTTCGGTCTGCCCCTTCAAATCGAGCATCCGCCGGGCAGACCTCTCTCCGTAGAGCAAATGCGGCGACTGGTCTCCCGCCGCACTGCACTGCGGGAGAATGAAAAGTTCATCGTCGAGACGATCCCGTATCTCCTTGCGCGTTTCGCACCAGTAGTCAGCACTCAAAACAAACTTGTGCTCACTGACCTGCGCCGGACAGGGCACATTGACGATCAGACCGGTCAGCTCCCCGTCGGAGTTCTTAGTAGCGAGCACGCCAACGCTATGGTCTTCGTAACCCTCAATATGAGAAAATTTGGGCGTGTCGGTGTTGCCGTACATCGTCGAATTGCCCTCTACGTCGACCCATCGCCGATTGCGGCCGACCACAGCATAATCCTGTCCAAAAGCAATCGAACCGGGCATGCGGGACTCCCACGCCTGGGCAACGGTTCGTGCAATCCGCTCGACCGCAAATTCAATGTATTCCTCCACAGGCATAACGTCCAGATCGACTCCTGTGCCTCTGGAACTGTGCCCCGCCCCGGTTTCCGGCACACGTATTTCGGGTCCCGTATGGGTGTGCGTACCCGAAATGAAAACTTTCATCGGGTCCACTCCCGGGCATGATTTCGACAGGCGGGAACGCACCGCCTCACGCAGGTGATCCGGGATACCCACCAGATCGCAGCTGACCAAAATCGCACGGTCGGTCTCGGTTTCAATTGCCAGGGAGGTTGTTGTGATAGGATCCGCGACTCCCTCCGATACGCGCGCGTGGAACTGTCCTGCTATAAGAACAGGCTGTTCAGGCGTCAGGTCGCCCTCAGACCATCCGATTTGTATTTCCGCCACGGTAATATCTCCAATAAAAAGCTTTGCCGAATGGGCTTTCTCCTTTCAAACACGAAAAAAAAGGAGAAGGTCTTCCCAAAGATATTACCGTGCTCTTTGCCCGGCTTCAAAGTTTTCGGTAACTTCTACCAAATCTACCGTTGACAAACGAATCGCGAGACGACATACAATGGTGGTTACGAACACAGGACTTCGTTTTGAAAAAACCGTTTCTAAAATTACGCAGAAGACGGCAAGACCGGGACGAACTTCCGTCGTGAAAGGAGAAGGTTATGATCGATGCAGGACTGGCTGTCTGGGCACACAGCGTCTATCAGTTTGGCGATGCCGATGAGATTGCGCGTCACGCCGATCGCCTTGCTCAGGGTGGATTCGACATTCTGATTCCATCAGTGAAAAACCCTCCGGGCTCGGTGGATTTCTTCACGGATGTCGGCAACGTTAACGAAAAATATCCGGACTGGGACCCACTCCGGGTTATTATTGATGAATGTAACGCCCGGGGAGTGAAGGTGCATCCATGGTTTTGCATTTTCCCCGAAGGAGAGGAATCCCGTCTCCTGAACGAACATCCCGAGTGCGAAGCCCAATTTGAAAGCCGCTTCCCCTGGGCCTGCGCCTGCAATCCAACGGTTCAGGATTACCTTTTTGAACTCTATCGCGATCTGGCCCAACGCTACAAACCGGCGGGGCTTCACCTTGATTACATCCGCACAGGTGGCAATTGCACCTGCGATTACTGCCAGATTGCAATGCAGAAGAGGGATGTGGATATCACCGAGATCGAATACCGCGATCCCGATTTCCAGAAATGGGTCGAGTTCCGGATCTCCAACATCACGGGTCTTGTCGAGCGTGTGCATGATTACACCCGCGATCATGATCTGGAACTCTCGGCGGCCGTATTTGCCGACTATCCCCGCTGTAGCGAAAGCCAGGGACAGGACTGGGTCGATTGGACGCGGCAGGGGTTGGTGGATTATATCTTCCCCATGAATTACACAAATTCCCTGCGCATGGCAGAAGCTCGGGCTGTCTGCCACAAAACACTGGTGGGCAATCAGGTGCCGCTCTGGGAAGGCCTGGGTAAAGCCAGCAGCTGCTCAGCCCTCAGCACCGCCGACCTGGAACTGCAGGTGGATAAATGCCTCGATGCGGGCGCCAACGGTATCGTGTTGTTCTCTTATCCCGCGGTCACCGACGAGGATATCCAGATGCTCAATAGTGTCTGAGCTCCATCCTGAAGCCCAGCCTCCCGTTCGCAAAAAAATATCACGCCGAGAAAATTGGAGAGATGTTTCGTGTTATTCGATCACCACGAACCCTACGTAACCGACATTAAAAGCTACACCGGCCCTATGGATCGGGTCAGTCCCTATCACTATTACCAGTTCACATACTGGAACCTTCGTGGCTACTGGCGGAGAGTGCTGTATGACTGGACACGTCGCGAGCCATGTAATGCAACGGCCAGGATCGACCCACAGCGGGCTATTGCTGGCGTGCCGACGAGGCTGACGCTCACGGTCGAGGTCGGCGAGACGCCGATCTCACCCGGAGGACGTATCGCCGTCTATTGCCAGAAAGACTTCGGCGGGACTGCAAACGCAAATGTCGGGCGCCTATTCCAGGGACCGGACGGACAGGCGGGCTACGGTTCCCGCATCACGGCCTCGGCCTCCCCCTCTGATGTCGATCTCCGCGTGCGTGTGCACAGCACCGGCTCAGTCTTCACCTGCGCCGAGGTCTTTTTAGAATCGGGGGAACTGAAGGAAAAAGACACGCTTACTATCGTCTTCGGAGATGATCCGTGCAAACCTCAAATCGTCTGCGAAAAAGCCAAAACATTGCCTTTCCGCACTGCCATTGATTACGAAGGCAACAGCGAGTTTCGTCCGATCGCCGACCCGCCGGCCATCGAGGTCGTCGGTAACCGGGCCGCCTACCTGCGCTGTTTCGCTCCCGCAACCCCCGAACCGGGAAAACCTGTGGTCGTCCGCGTTGTCGCCGCCGATCTGGAAAACCACAACCCCGCGTACCACCACCATGGCGAATTGAGCATTCGCACAATTGGAGGCGAAGATAGGCCCGATTACGTCGAGATGCCTGAAGACGCCCACGGATCCCTGCGAGTCGAAGATGTAGATGTGCCGCCCGAAGGAGTCAGCCGTATCCGAGTTATCGACGAAAAAAACGGACTGATGGGTGAAACCAATCCGATCTGTCCACAAATGGCACCGTCCGGACTTCAGGTTTATTTCGGTGAAATTCACAGTCACACCGAGATCTCCGACGGAACGGGCACGCCGGAGGATAATTATCGCTGGGGGCGAGACGTCGAAGGACTCGATTTCGCCGCGCTCGCCGACCATTTTGAAGACGGCCAGTCGTACAACTATACGCTCGAAGATAAATGGCAAATCACCCGCGACGTTACGCGTCAATTCCACGATCCCGGCCGTTTCGTAACTCTACTGGGCTACGAAATCGGAACGCTCGAACAGCACAGGAACGTATATTTCCGCGATGACGAAGGACGCATGATCGTCGAAGGCCCCGATGGCGAAAGAGTGTCCATGGACAACGTTTATCAGAAACTCGAAGGCACCGACTATATTCTGATTCCTCACGCTCCGAAGTTCCACGGAATCAATTGGAATCGCCCGCACCGGCCCGACCGCCAGCGGCTGGTAGAAATCTGCTCTCACTGGGGCATTTCTGAGAAAGGCGGAAGCGGACACCACAAATCCGTCCGACACGCGCTTGATATGGGCTATCAGTTCGGGTTTACGGGGGGAACCGACAACCATAATGCCGAACCGGGCAACCCTGATCTTGGAGGTATAACCGGCATTTTTGCCCGGGGATTGACGCGCGAGGCGGTCTTCGACGCGCTCATGGCCCGGCATACCTTTGCAACGAGCGGCCCCCGCATGGCGCTACGATTCGACTGTGGGAAAGCCATGATGGGAGATGAAATCGGATTGCCCGGTGGGACCCGGCCACGGTTTACGGGCCGCGCTCTCACGTGCGATGTCATCGCGCGGCTGGAAATAATCCGTAACGGCAAGATCGTCCATACCGTCGGTGCCGACGATACCGACGACGTCGATTTTGATTGGCAAGACAAAAAAACCGTGAATGAGGTGGCGCTGCCGCGAAAACTCTCGGGAAAACCGATTGCCTATTATTATTTGCGTGTTACAACTGTCAACGGCGACTACGGCTGGTCCAGCCCAATCTGGATCAAACAACGATAGATAGGTGCTGGCAAACTCAAAGGTCACCTATCTCCTCAGGAACGTGTCTGTACTCCAGGTTTGGTTCAGGCTGGCGTAGGTCAACTGGAGGGTAAGGTATGAGGTATCTGTGACGTCCGACAGATCCGGCGCGGCAGCATCTTTGACCCAGATGACGGCCCCATGAGGCGGGGGTTCGCTTTCGCTCAAGCAACCTTCGTGCCTGATGAGAGTTATTTTCTCATTCTCCCCGCCCCAGTTCCATCGTATGTGATCCTGGCTCGATATCGCGGGTATCCGTCTCCCAACCCTCTGGTGGATCCAAAACGGCCGATGTCTCCGGCGGAACAGTGAGCTCAAGTTTCAGGGTTTCTTCCCCCATGGTCCAAGCAATCGCCGCCGTGCCATACCGTGTCTCCAACCGGACACCCGCATGCGAAAGACTGCCGCCCGGCCGGGGTCTGAAACGAATGCATTTATAGCCGGGTTCCGCGGGCTCCAACCCCGCTACGGTGCTCACCATCCAGTCGCACACCGCTCCGTAGGCATAGTGGTTGAACGAATTCATTCCGGGATCCTGAAATCCCTTTTCCGGAGTCCAGCCGTCCCACCGCTCCCAGATTGTCGTGGCACCGTTCTTAACCGGGAAAAGCCAGGAGGGAAATTCTTCCTGTTCGAGCAGTGCGTAGGCGATATCAAGCCGACCCGCCTCTTCCAGGGCATCGAGCAAATAAGAAGCGCCGACAAAACCGGTGCCGATCTTCATTCCGTTCCGCTCGATAAGGTTCACAATTTGCCCAATCGTTCCAGACCTCTGTTCGTCTGTGACCAGATCAAAATACAGTGCCAGCACGCATGCCGTCTGGGTACCGGCCGCCATCAATCCGTCCGGTGTCACGAAGCGCTCCCGAAACACCCGGGCCGTCTCGCGCTGCAGGTCGGTCCAACGCCGCACATCTTTTCCCTTCCCTAAAATACCTGCACATTCGGCCAGAATCCGGGCGTTATTCGCGTAGAATGCGGTCCCGATCAAATCTTTCGGCGTCCCGCCACTGGTCCTCCCGCTGCCATCGAGAGCCAGCCAGTCGCCGAAACCGCCCCAGGAATCCACATCCGGGTGACCTCGCACGCCATCCTTAACTTTGTTCGCCGCCAGATAGTCCATGTAGCCAACCATACAGTCGTAGTGATCGGCGATAAAATCGATCTCCCCATAAGCCCTGTACATCTCCATTGGACAAATCATCGCGGCATCCGCCCAGGCCGGTCCCCCATCAGAAATCGACCCGAAGGAAGCCGTGAAAGGGATGTACGGAGGTATTGCGCCGTCCGAAGACTGTGCATCCCGCATATCACGCAGCCATTTGCGGAAGAAATCGGACACATCCATATTAAATGCCGCCGTGCGGATGAATACCTGAGCATCCCCGGTCCAGCCCAACCGCTCATCCCGCTGCGGGCAATCGGTCGGCACTTCGAGAAAATTCCCCTTCTGACCCCAGACGGTATTCTCATAGAGCTGATTCAGGAGGGAATGAGAACATTCGAATGTGCCGGTGCGAGGCAGATCCGAGTAAAGCGCAATCCCCTCCACCGATTCGATACTTCCGGGTTCCCGGGGAGGAGTCCAGGAGACTTCCACGTAGCGGAAACCGTGGAAAGTGAACCGCGGTTCCCACGTCTCGAGGCCATCCCCCTTGAGCGTGTAGTAATCCGTCGCCCGGGCGCTGCGTAGATTTTCCGTATAAATTTGCCCCGAGGAATCCAGCATCTCAGCATGGCGCAGGCGCACGGTCATGCCACGTTCGCCCTGCACCGTAATACGCACACGCCCGGAGATATTCTGTCCCAGGTCGTAGATAACCAGCCGGGCGTTGCCCTCCCTGGGATTGAGTTTTTTGGCAGTGATACACTCATGACGCCGCACAAACGGACCATACTGAGGTTCCACTACGATATCCCCGACATCCACCGGGCGGGCGTTTTGCCAATTCGAATCATCGAATCCGGGTGTATCCCAGCCCTCAAACTCCTTGCGTGCGTCGTACGACTCGCCCATGATAAGATCGTTCTGGAGAATGGGACCGGGAGCCGTCAGCCATCCTTCATCGCTGCCGATCTTGCCTGTCTGACCTTCGTCTGTGGTCCACTCGATCTGCGCCAGCAATTTGGGGCGATCGCCGTAGTACTGACGGTCGTTCTTAGCCACATGACCACAATACCATCCATCACCCAGAATGACACCAATAACGTTTTCGCCTTCTTGAATCAGATCGGAGATATCCCAGCATTGATAACGCACTCGTTTATCGAAAACCGTCCAACCGGGCGTAAAAACGGTATCATGAGCGGTCTCCCCGTTGACCCTCGCTTCATAGAGGCCGAACGCCGTGATATAGAGGTGTACCTCCCTGGGTTTGCCGGACACAGTGAATTCGTGGCGAAAAAACGGCGCGGGCGCTCCCGTGCGCGGTCCACCGCACAGACTGGACTGAATCCACCGGGCAGTCCATTCAACATTCGTTCTATTCATTATTATCCTCGTCTCATGGAAGTATTCCGGTCCATTTACTTCGTGTACAGCCACCAGTATTTGTCCCGGGCTTTCAACCTCGCCTCCCAGCTGGCAGGTTGCAGAATATCGGGATCGAGATTCTCCACATGCACGTCGTAAAACATAAAATTGCCCCTCTTCCCGCCCCCATGACGTGCGGGAGCCAACCCTTTCTGGCGATACCCCATTTCTGATCGCGCCCCCATAACTGTAAATTTCCAGGCCTTAGGATAGGCCCAATCGGCCGCCTCCAAAGCCCGAAACCATCGCTCGACATTGGTCCTTTTGGCAGGTAGCCCCCCGAGTCGTTGGCATAATATTGCAGCGCAAGCCCCATCTGTCTCAATTGAGAGGTGCAGGTGGAGCTCATGGCCGCTTCCCGCGCCCGTTCCAACGCCGGCAGCAGCATTGCCGCCAGAATCGCGATGATTGCAATGACAACAAGCAGTTCTATTAACGTAAAAGCCGAGCCTTTTTCTATTCTTTTTCCTCTCATCATCCACACCATGATATAAAATAAATCCCGCAAAAGCGAAGTTTTTTGGCTGAGCTTTCTTCTCTCGGAACCACGGCATCACCGAGCTTGCTCTGCCTTATGATGCTCTCAAAGAGCGCATTACATTATGACAGCCCAGGATGCAGAGGACTGAAAGTCCTTGAAGCTCTGGGATGAGTGGATAGAACAAAAGTAGTGAGCTGTAGGCCCACCACAAAACCTGGCACTGCCAAAAAATCCGGGCCTAACGACCCGGTTCACAGGCTGGAGAGCCTGTGTCACATGCGTTTCTCAACCGTCCCGCCTGGCTTCCGGGGACGGGATTCGGGCGGATAAAGCGCATGCCCGATCAAATTCAAATCTCGCGAAAACTTACGACGGCTCAACCCCCTTATCCCGTCACCTGGTGCCCAAAAGAATGAGCGGACTGGACTTCAGCCGTAGGCTGGAGTTCAGAACGCGGTGCGACTTGCCGGATTCCCGCGCGTGTTGCGGCTTCCCGAAACGTGCCCGTCTCAAGTCCAGTTTCGCCCGCCAGAGGCGGACTCAGCTGAACTCGAGTCTGCCTTCCCGCGAACAGAAAATATCCCGCCCTCGCAGCCGGGGGCCTCACGTTTTTGTGTCGGGTTCCCGAAACAGCACAAAAAACCTAATAATCGCCAGAGCAAGCCACGGCGCATTTGACGGAGTGGGGGTCAACTCCTCTTTAACTCTATGAAATGCGCGCCGGGCGGAAGCGGATCGATAACAATATATTTCCCTTTTCGGTAGCAAACCTGTTCTACGCCGTCGATTTCGACCCGACTGATTTCGCCTTGCCCTGCCGGCAATTCGGCGCGCGCGGCCGTATTAACGGGTATGTGCACTTCCATCTTGAAAACGTCCTCCGCATTTTCCAGGCGTACATCAATCGGTCCCCGGATTGTCGGCACCCTGCACTCCGCCGAGGTCAGGTCGCCCGGTTGCGGTTGAATCAGAACCTTACCAAAACCCGGTCTCAGGGGACGCACACCCATCAAGCGGCGGGGGATCAGATTGGCCGGCGCCGCTCCCCAGGGATGGTTCCAGTCCAGATTCTTCTTGTACTTCCAATCCCACGCCTCCCAGGTCATCGTCGCTCCCTCCTCCACCATATGCCCCCAGCTCCGGTCATCGGTAGACGTCAACAACTCAAGCGCGTAATCTTCCGCCCCTGTTCTGTAAAGAGCATCCAGGAGATGCTGCGCCCCATACACGCTGCATGCCATGCCCCGGGATCTGATGTGATCCAATACGCCCGGGATGCGATCTGGCGGGACCAGACCAAAGGCCAGCGGAAAAAGATTCGCGTGCAGCGAGGCATGATCGCTCCCCTCACCGTCAACGTATCGGCCGGCCTCGCCATCGAAAAGTTTTTGATCAAAAACCCTCTCGATTCTACTGGCCCGACGGCTGAAAAAGTCGGCATCCTCGACATGCTCGGTGGCTTCCGCAAGACGCGACATCAGCACCAGCGCGCGGTAATGAAAAGCGTTCACCACCGTATTGATATCCCGAAAATCAAATCCGTCGCGTTCCCCCGGTTCATCGTCCCGAAAACCGCCAGGGGGCCAATCGACGATGTCACGTAGGTCCTCACCCCTCACATGTTCGCCTTCGTAGTAATGAAGGCGTTTTCGCAACTCATCCGTCACCAAACCCGTGCGTGTGCTGATCAAACCCTCGGCTCGCGCCAGGTCGACGAGCGTCTTCGCCTTTAAATCGTCATACCAGACCTCAACCGAACGCAAATCCCCCGTATACATGTAATCTTCCCAGGCCATAAAAACGCTCTGGAGAATCCATTCGGTCCACTGACTGGTATGCGTGATCATAAATTCGTGTGTGCGCCGTGCCATGGTGAATTCACGGTCCACGCAGTAATGTCCCAGCTGGTTGATATACGCGTCGCCTTCCCGGGGAAAACGCTCGCGATCACCGTCGACATAAAGCCCGCAGAAAGTTGTGGCCTTGATCGTGTGCTTGCACAGGTCCCATATATCATTCAGCAGCTCATTTGAACAGGAAAACTGCGCCGCATCGTCGTCGAAAGGATAATGCACCGCCACCTGTCGGATCGCACCGGGATTGAACTCGGGCGGGCAGTTCTCGATTTCGCAGTATTGGAACGGCAGGACCTCGCCCACCTCTTCGGGCATCCGGATTGTCCGGGATCTCGTATTTCGCGAATTCGGAGGTATCTTGACCTCATTATCGTGCGCGCCGGGACGCAGCGTAAATGGAACGCACCTGTACCGCACATTCCCGGGCGGAGATCGATCAATTTCTTGGGAAGCCTGGAGTTTCTCGCCCAGGTGACAGTCAATATCGCGCTCGGACGAAACAAATTGCGATCCAAGACGGATTCTTCCAAATGCGGCCCGGCCAAAATCAAAAAAATAATGCCCTTCACCTTTGCGTTTGGTAACGACAGGGGCAATTTCTTCGGTTTCGAGCGGATAAGCCGGCGTGGTATATTCCCGGCATAAATCGCCGGTGTGAAAGTATTGGAACGAGGACCATTCCGATTCATCACCCGCACCGTTCCACGTGCGAACCCGCCACGCACAGGTCGCTTCATCTTCAAGCTCGGACCCACCGTATGCCACGTTCAACAAACGGGCTGATTCGAGTTTGCCGCTATCCCACAGGGGTTGGCCATCGGCAATTTCGTCCGCTTGATCGACGCTGAAAACCTGCAGCTGGCAGGCGGTCTGTCCTTCCGAAGCATTTCCCTCTTCAAAAACCCAACCAAAATACGGGCGCGAGTTGTTCGTTACCGTTTTCTGGGGTTCGGACATCAAATCGCAGATCAGACCGGACGGTGGTTTCGCAGAACTCACGACGGATCCTCCGGTTTTTCCGTAAGCCATCACAAAATGCAGATCGAATCAACAGAAAGAGGGACATTTTAACAAATGAAAAACTTCTTCAGCAATCGGCCCCGGACTGCACGGAAACCATTGGGGGACAGCTCGTTAAGAATCGGGTGGGAAAACAGGGGCGCGTGGCTTTAAATTCTTGCAATACCGCTCAGTCGCAGGTAATATGAGCATGGCAAATGGAAGGATGCATTTTTCTTGTGGAGCGGTCCATGCGAAAGGCATTCACGCTGATAGAACTCCTGGTCGTGATAGCGATCATCTCTATCCTTGCTGCCATGCTTATGCCGGCCTTAGAGAGCGCAAGGCAAAGCGCTTATAAGGTCCAGTGCAAAAACAGATTGCGCCAGATGTTCCTCAGTCTCACATACTACGCACAGGATAACGAAACGTGGTATCCCCGAGGCGCATGGAATCTCCATTTCCTGATCCGATATTACGGCGTGATGGAAGACATCTACGGGGTTACTCAAACAAACGTCACCTGCCCGTCGTCAGGCGATAGGGGTGGGCACTGGCGCTGGGGAAATACGGGCGCAATGTTCTACTATTACGTCGGTGGTGAAGGCGGAAGAGACAAATCCCAGTGGGGTCACTGGGAGTACGGTTGGGACGTCTGGCATTTCTACGATAACACCCATCCTCAAGCGAAACAGGATACCGGTGGCACAGATTTCGATGGCGATTACATTGATCCGGCTACGGCTCGGGGCAACCAGGAAAATCCTTTAATGTAGGACATCTCTTACGATGCAATCGACATCGACAACCACTACAGTCTCAGACCGGTGCGTAGCAATCATGCCTACCCGGATGGAACGGGTCGCGGTATAAACGTGCTCTTCGCCGATAGTCACGTCCAGTGGCACCCGCTGGACCATGGTAGCGGAATCCGTTTCAACTACGATTACGGCGCGGATACTTCTTACTGGTAACGTCCTTCCTCAATCCTCCTTTTCGGCCCTCTGCATTCGCGGTACGGCGCGACTATCGCCTCGGAATCTTTCAGGGCTCGCTCGTTCGCCGTTCGATGTTTGCCGTTGCCGCAATCGTCGCTGACTTCTGCCGTTTTTCGGATTGCGGTGGCTTGCCACCGCTTTGCTGTTAGTCGTTTTCCGTTACGCTGTCCCATGGCTCTTTGTCGTACTCCTCGTATCTTCCGTACTGAAAGCTATTGCCCCTCAGCAATTGGCACCCGGTACCAAAACTCACCATCGACTTCGATCCGCGCCAGCACGCCCTCCAACTGTCGGCCGTTCACAAACACCCGGGGACGTTCACCTTCAGTCTGCACAAGGAGATGCCGTGCTGATGTTTCGCGCGCATGCGTCACCTCAATCCCTTCCCTGAAAAACTTCTTGAGATAGGGCTCAACTTTATAAACACCGGCATGTTCACCGGCACGGGCCCCGACCTGCAACAATTCAGCCCCCGCATCCCCGCCCGGCGGCGGAAGTCGATAGTCGATCCACAGCGTATTCTCAGACGGTTGCACCGTTATCCGCCCGCACCCTAAGGAACCCTCGCTGAGAATTTCTATTCCTCCCGGCACCGTCAACCGAAACGGCGTGGGATCGACCAGTGGGTTCACCGCTTCGTAAATGCCGCTCACTGGCTCAACGCGCAACAAAGCCGGCTGCCCCTCGGCCGTCTCGAGCACGGCCCCGCCCTTCTCAAGCCGGGTGGCTTTGCCCATCTGCGCGAGAGGACAATCCAGGTCAATACCGGCGGCGGGCCATGGCGATTCGCCATTCACTCGCATGTAACTCGCAGTGGCCGACGGGGACAGGTACTGCATCTTCTTCTCCCGTTCCACATCCGTCCGACAACCCATTTCCATGGCCACTTCCTCACCCTTCGCTGACACATGGAGAGTTCGGCTTTTCTCATCCCAGCGCGTGGCGATCTGCACTTCCCGGAGACGACGCCGGAATTTCTCAAACGAACCGTCTTCCTCCTCGCAGCCGAATTCCACATACCACCCGGCCGTTGCATTCGCCAGCCTTTGCCAGGTTTCCTCATCATTCTGCAAAGGTTCATCGGCATCGAGGAGATACGAACGGATCGAAAGCACCGCCCGATCGAATGTCAGGTAAATTTCTCGCTTTCGGCCAAGATCGGTTGCCGGCAGAGGGATGAACCCGAGGTATGTAACACCATCCCTGAGCGCAATGGGCCCTCCGGCCGATGCCGCCGCGGGGAACTCGGTCACGGCCCGGCCCCCTGCGTAGATCTCACGGTCCGCCGTATCGCCGTAGGCATATATTCGCCAGCGTGACGACAGGCTTCGCACCTTTTTGCTGCGTACGGTCGGCTCAAGAAATAGACGCTCGGGCGGACGCATCACATAGATCATTCGCCGCCCGGACTGCAGCACCGACAGAAGCGGATTGACCGGTTTCCCGGCCTGCTTGTGCTGGCCAATCCAGCAGATCGGGAGGTCGTTCATATGCGCCCACGGGAACATGACGGACAGATTATCGAACTTTTCGGCGCGTCCTTCATTGCGAGACCAGGCGGCCACGACCGGCCACTCGACGGGCTTGTTGCCCGTCATCGAACTCAGTCCGTAACTCGGTCCCAGATGAGTGACGTGGTAAATAGGTTCCTTCAGCCAGCCCCGCACGAGACTTGTGGCAATGAACGTAAATGGCAGCGGCTTGTCATCGATGGCATGCGACTCCCATTCGCGTCCCCACGGCGCCACAGCGGCGGCCCACGATGGCGGAAGCGAATTGAATGCGATACTCGGAATTCCCTGAACCTTCAGTGTATCCGTGTGGAGCAACACGCCGTCCCGTGAAAGCATGTGCAGAGCTGCCCGCGGCACGTCCTGCCCGAGCAGAAGGTCGTCGACCCTGTAGCGTCGGCTCACGCTCGAAACCCGCCTCCGAAGCGCCGGATGGTACGTGCAAATATCCGCCAGAAGGAGTTTTTCGACCGCCAGTTCCGCCTTGAGACTCGTCAGGGGATCGGGGCTGTAACGGGCTACCGTCTGAAGAGGCGTGAGCGTGATACCGCGATAGAAGGTATCCCCGTGCTCCTGGCATGCCCCATCCAGCCAGATCATCTGCCGGTTCATAAGGGACAACCCCCGCTGACCCCGGTGCGTGACGTCCTGCAGACCCAGCATCTCGCCGGCCAGTATCGCTTCGCTCCTCGCCTGCGACTGATGATTCAGGGTTCCCATGTTGTTGAAATAGCCGACCCGGTGTTGAAACAATTTGGGATTGTAGGGTGGGGTCCAACGCGCTTCGAAGAACTTCTTGATGTGATAACGCAGCGCACCCGGCAGCAAACGGGGAGATTTGAGCAGAGGCAACATGAAATTGATGTGCTGGTGCCCCATGAACCAGCCCGGTGGCATGCGGAGCATGGTTCTGACGGCTTTCATGTAGGTTTCGGGATTTCCGCTCTCGAGCTGATTCAAAATAACCCACTCCGGCGGCGAGTACTGCGCCGGGGGATGCCGCGGCGTATGGAGATCTCGCACCTCCCTGACCCTCTTCCACATCCATTCCGGCATCTCCCGGGGGCGCGCGGTGGCGTGGCGAGTGAGTTGGTCCAGATTCCGGGGCACCTGCGCCGAAGGCAACCCTTTGCTTTGCGCGAACGCGCGTTCCGCAAAACCTTCCGGAAGCGCGGCGATATCGGGGGCATCGGACGAACGTTTGAAAGTGATAGTAAGAACCGGATCGGTCACCCAGATTCGTGCCACTCCGGTGCAACTGCCCTTCTGGCCGATCTCATAATTTTTGAGCTCTTTCTTCGCGATCAGGAATCCGCACTGCTCCAACCTGGCGAGTCGGGCCGCAAGATCCGCTCCGAACCGGCTGGAGCTAAGGATTTCGCTCACGTCAAACTCTCCGTCCGGGCTCTTTTCCGAGAGCAAAACGGTCGACAGAGGCTGAGCAGACCGATCCACACCCGCTGCTCGAGCACCACCCTGTCTCCAGTAACCGCTCCCCTTCTTCCAGGCATTCCACGTCGGTCCTTTTTTTGCATCGTCCTGCCAGCAACGGTTCAACAGCCAGGCGCGGGCGTGCCACTGCGGCAGTTTTTTGTTTTTGACCGCGTAACCTCGCCAGTTGTAATCGGCCACGCGGCGGAACTCCTGGCGCTGCCAGCGGAGCCACAGCCGTGCGGACTCGACCCGATATCCCTGAGCGCAGATCGCCTTGACCTGATCCGCGCATCCCGGAAACCGAAGCAGGAGGAACCGATGGACGGCATCGAAGAACAGTTCTTCGGGTTTTTTCTGCCACTCTTGCCGCGTCTGATCCCACCGGCGGGCATTGAGAATCGAGAAAGAGTATTTTTCCAGACGCAGCACCTTCTTCGCGCCTTTTTCTCCCGCCGGGATAGCCAACGGACAACACACAACAAGAACAAGCAGGATCGTGGCAACAAATATCTTGGGGCGCGCCATCATAACAAAGACCTCTCATTTTTCGAGGGGAGATGATTGAGATTTTCACCGGGTCCATTGGAATTCATAACCGACCGACTCAGGACGGGTTCCGGAGCGACTTTGCACCCGGAGCCCGCTCAAGCCCAATCTCCATTCGGCCCACAGTATCAAAAATTCCCCTCACATAATATCTATTAACCGCCCCGCGCGCAAAAAATGCGGCCAGTCTCAGCTCGTCAGCTTCCAATCGGGTCACGGAAAGATACCAGCATCCGCGCCTTCCTGACTCCACACCTGGCCTGCATCTTACGGATGCAGGCTATACAAAACGGCTCATGCCCTTGAGGCGTAAGAAGTTACAACAACAAGTGTTAACGATGTCCGGCCCGTGCTACTGTACCGAAAGATGTCTGTACCTTTCTTGTGAAAAAGCAGTTAAAGCCAATCGTTTCTCAGCGCAGCGTTCGCCTCGTTGCTGATCACTGATTTTAAGTTGTCAGATTTATGCGCCGTTTTTTTAGCCCGGATTTTTGGCTCAGAAGGGTTATGAAGGGTGTTCAATAAACAACCCGCGTGCAATTTGGCAATAGTCGGTTCAAATTATCCGTAAAATCCGGGCGAGAGCAACCGGCAGTTGAATGGTACCCTGCAAGCATCAGCTGGCTTTGGAATGCGATGGCTTGCCGCCGCTTTGCCGTTCGTCGTTTTCCGTTATGCCGTTAGTGTCCTCTGACCGTCTGCCCCTGCCACCCTAACTCAATCAGCCCAACACTGTAGCCAGACTCACCATGTCGGCAGCACCGAATATTCTTCCCGGCCCGTAATGCTCCAGCCAGCGGGCTGCAGGTCTTCAAAGTTATGCCACCGGGCATGGCTATCGTAGAAAAGGATATTGGCGCCGGCCGGCACCGGTCCCCGTAGCAGGACAACAGCGTGTTGCTGTCCCCAATTCTGTCGCACACCGTTCCCGTGATTAAACTCCACAATGCCCGCGGTTGATGAATCACGACAGCGGTCCTGCAGGGCAACAAAAGTGCTTGGGTGGGAAGCGGCTTCTGGAGACCGGGGCATTCGTTCGGCAGGATTGCCGAACGTCGGATTCGCCCGGTCCGCTTCGTAAGATACGCTGCCGTACGTCCCAAAATATCTCCATGGTCTATCCTCACCGATGCTGATATCGCTGATGGCAGGGCAACGCCAGAGAGTAAGATCTCCCAGAAAAGGTTCGAGCATAGGTCTCAGATCCCAGTACCCCGGCCATCTGCTGGTCCATTGGCATTTCCAGCAGGTGGAATCGTAACCTTCGTTCATCGGAAACTGACCGTATTCGTTGTTGTACATCTGGAGTCCCAATCCGCATTGCTGGAATTGTCCCAGGCAACGAATACGCTTTGCCGCCCCCCGAGCCCGTTCCAGCGCCGGCATAAGCATCGCAGCCAGAATGGCAATAATGGCGACAACAACCAGCAATTCGATAAGCGTGAAGCCTGCGTCTTCACGCTTCCTCATTGTCCTGAGCCTGTCGACGGGCAGCTCAATCAACGTAAATGCAACATGCGAACGCCATTTTGCCTGATTCATCGATTGCCTTCCTCCCGATTCTTGCGCTTTTGTCCCTGTGGTATTGGGCAACGTACACAAGATTTATTTTCCTCAGTCTAACGTCAGAGAAGCCGATTTCAAGGCCCTCGGGACCTGGCCCGGCATGATAGGTTCTTTTCACGGGACGCCTGATTCAACCTCATCGGTCATGATATAATAACCTGCAATTCCCCCGGCGCAAAAGCTTCCACCCCGTCCCAGTTCGATGTTGGGTGTTCGTCTGTCGTCGTTTAATCCGTCGTTCCGCCGGTCCCGTCCTTTGACCTCTGCGCTCTGCATCTCTGCTCGTTAAAAAAGACGGACAGGAGGACAGAATCTGACATCAATCTTTTCACTTCTGAGCACAACTCTGTGCTCAAAATGTGCCCGAAATGGATTGACAGGCCAAAAAATAGGGCCTGCCGCAGACATCTTATCTGCCTGGCAGGCCTTCTGTTACGCATGGTGGGCCCAGAGGGATTCGAACCCCCAACAAACGGATTATGAGTCCGCTGCTCTGCCGTTGAGCTATGGGCCCAAAATCACGATTCAATATTGAGTATAGCCTCCGCACCCGGCAGAGGTCAAGCTTCGGGGTTTACTCACCCTTATTGGCTTTGATGAACGCCTGCCTGGATTTACCCTCCCTACCAAGCTCCTTATAACATTTACCCAGCGCCCGCCATGGTTCACTCGAACGTTTGTTGAGATCCACCGCCAGCGCGGCGGATTTTGCGGCCCGACGCAACCACTTTTGGCGCTCCTCATCGGTCTCCGCCTCCCGTGCCCGCCGAAGCAACGCCTCCGCCCGGAACGCCCGGGCCGTCCAGCTATCCGGATTTCGCTCCAGAACAACGTCCAGTTCCTTCAAAACTTCATCCAGAGGTGCTTCGGGAAGACCTTCCTGAAAACCAACCGGATTGGTAAATTTCAAATGCCGCATATTCGGACGCCTGGAGATTTGCACTTCTTGAGAGACCGCCACCAATGCCGTATCATCCCAGTGCACGCACCTCCAATCACCCTCTTCGAAGAAATGTGCGCTGTCGCGGGCCCTGTACCGCACGATGATCCACCTGACTCTTTCCTCTTTCAAAATCTCCTGCCAGCCCGGATTGCCTTCGGCAACATCGATGGCCTGCTGGATCCCCTCGTTTCCGTACACCAGACAGCGCCCATCGATGAAAACTTTGTGTTCCGGCCAGAACCGATAAATGAGATACCCCCCCCACTCGTAAACATTATAAAGCGGGCCCGGCAACTCTACCCTGTCCAGATAATTGCACGCTCTGACGGGCAAACGATCTTCTGCGGCTCCCATCTCAAACGACCCCGTTCCAAAATGGCGGCTGAGAATAGCAACCATCACAATGTAAACAGCGATTCTGTAGAGGAAGTGGCGTTCCCCGGCCTCATCGGGATCGGCTTCTTTCACCCCGGCCAACCGACGCGCATAGGTGAAGTGGAAACCGAGAATCGCCGGTGCCAGCAACACGAACCAGGCCAGATTTCGAACCGATTTAACCGCCATCGCCCCGAACCCGACCATAAGCAAAAGATCCGCACAAAGCTGTGGGAGATCCCGCCTGAATCGTTTCTGCCTGTATGACAACATAGCGGAGCGGAAAAACAGCACCGCGGCAATTCCCAGCAAAACCCAAAAAGGCGCGAAACCTATCTCTCGGGGCATCGCTTGCCATTCATAAACCCTTTGCACCAGAGAAACGCGGGAGAAAAGGCGAAAAGGATACGTCAGCGATTCTGCTCCGTAAGGCGTAATCAAGCTGGCCGCCAAACACATCGCACCGGCGGCGAACATCCCCTGAAACCGGCTACCTCTGTGGCGGAACAGCACCTCCCGAAACCAGCCTTCCTCGGGGAAACTGAGTGCCACGCGCACGATTTCCGCAACTCCGTACGCCCCCAACAGGAGGAAGCCAATTACAAAACCGCCATGCACATTTACCCACAGAACCATCAAAACCGGCAAGAGGATCAATCGCCCCCTGCTCCCCCATAAGAACGGCCAGGGCTGGCCGCGCTTCTTTTTCCCAGCGGAGGGCAATTCTTCTTCAAAAACACCCTGAATCAGTAGATAGAAAATCATCAAAAAAATAAATGAAAGTATGAACGGTCGCATCAGGGCGCGCGTCAGGAGCTGAAAAGTTACGGCCAGAATAAGAATCCCGGCCAGTTCCGGGCCAACACCCCGTCGGCGAGCAGCCACCCAGGCCAGAACAATACCCGTCGTCATCACAACTGCCCGGAAGAAAACCAGCCCATTGAGCCCGGCAACTGAATGCACCAGAAACAGGACAACCCCTGAAAGCCACGAATGATAAGTCCAGGGCCGGTCGGCCGCAGTGTGAGAAAAAATGTCCTTATCCGGGACTGAATACGTTTTTACAATGTACTCGCCCGCCCGAACGTGCCACCACAAATCGAACGCCTTCAGATTGCTGACAAACAAAACGAAGACGACAGCAACCAGAAGGACGGTGAGGGAAAGACGCGTTTTGCCAGAATTTTCTTCCTCAAGCATCATTGCACACAAATTTCAGCTCCAGACGGCGCATATTCCTTGCTCAGTTTTCTCGCCGCAGCACAATTTTCCGTTCCGTGCGAAAACTCGTCAAGGTCAACTGCCACGGTGTTAACTCAAATTGAAGCGCGCCGGCCCTGTAAGTCGTCCATACCGGCACGTCGGCCTCCGCCAAAGCCTGACGGGTTTTGCCGGGAAGTGGATCTCCGCAACTCGCGACAGCCAGTTGAGGATTGACCTCCTCCAAAAACTCCACCAATCCGTCGGCCCATCGGCCGTGGTGTGGCAGCACAAGGACATCGGCCTTGAGTTCACCCGAATGTTCGCGCAACAGGTGATCCATTGCATCGGTTCGGATATCACCTGTTAACAGCATACGCCAGCCAGCATACCGACACAACAAAACGAGGGACAGGTCGTTTTCGGACACATTACCCATCGACAAAAAGCGTTCATCCGGATGCAGAGCTGTGAAATGAAGACCATGGCCTCGCACCTCTCCGCCCCGCCACAGGGACCTTTTCTCCCGGCATGCATGCTCCAACTTTTCTTCCAGCACACTCCGTGGCACCCCGGGCGGAAGCGGCGGGATGACAAGTTGTTCGATCCGGAAATGTTCTCCCAATCTCGGCACGAAACTGCAGTGGTCGCAATCCCTGTGCGAGACCGCCAGCAAAGAAACTCTTCTGTGACGATCTCTCCACAAAAATCGTTCGAGCGAGTTCACACGCCCGGGACTGACAGATCCGGCATCATATATCATAACCGAACGTTCAGGGGCTCGAAACACAATTGACTGCCCGTGGCCTACGTCCAGCAGGGTCGCGCAAAGGTTCTCGCCATCCCGAGCGGTGAGGTCGGGGATGATGAAACTGATCGCCAGGATTGTTGCTCCGGCAAGAAAACAAGTGGATCCCCGCACGAACCGTTTTCTCACAACCCACAACACTAAAATCGCGAAGAATCCCAGGATCCACCAGGTCGGCGGCCCGGGTGTGTGGAACACAAACCCCGGCAACCGGGACGACAGGTGCAGGATGCCCCTGATCTGTCCGCACAACAGATTTGCCGCTCCCACAAACGGCCCGGCCAGCGGGGGAAAAACCAGGGCCACCGGGACAAGCAAAAAACAGTCTATGATCAATATCAGCACCACTGGCCACAACATTACGTTAACGAGAGGTGTCAGCAGAGAAAAATGGTTGAAATGATGCGCGGACAACGGTGCAATCACCAGCCACACCGACGTGGAAAGAAACAGGTAGTGTCCGCCATAACGTTTCACGTCCTCAAGAATTGTGCGTTCTTCCGGCTGCTGAATCCGGTCGATAAGATCGCCCCAGGGCCAGACGATGTGTCGTAACTGGCGAAATATGTAAAGAATGGCCCACACGGCAACCAGGGTGAACTGAAAACCGATCCCAAAAAGTTCCGCCGGATTCCAGACAAGTATCACAAATACCGCGCCCAAAACCGCATTCACCGGATCACCCTCCCTCCTGAATAGCGGCGCTGCGGAAACGAAAGAAACCATCAGTGCGGCCCGGCGGGCAGAGACCTGGAACCCCGTAAAAACCACGTAGAGCCAGACAAGCAAGATCAGCAACCCGGATCGCCAGGACAGGGGAAGGCCGGCAGCGGTAAAAACCGCCCACAAAAACGCGGCCAGCATGCCCACATGAAGACCGCTGATGGCGAGAAAATGCAGCGAACCGACTTCGGACAGTAAAGCGTGAGTATCTGTATCCAGCGCGGCCCTCTGGCCGAAAATCAGCGCCCGTACAAGCGGATCGATATCCTGCCGATACTTCTTGCGTAAAACAGTTTTCAGCCGGCCCCTCAGCCGCCCGACCATTACCATCGGCGAAACGTACCAGCCCGGTCGGTGAACGAGCTCAAGCGCTTCCCCGGCCTCAACATAGGCGCTTCCGGAAATCCCCCGGCGAGCAGCGGACCGACGGTAATCTCGCTCGCCTGGATTTGTTGGCGGACCGGTTGTTTTCACAAAAGCCAGCATCCGAACCCTGTCGCCAACACAAACACCCGGAAACTTTCCTTTTCCATAGACTTTCAATCCTCCGCACGCTGGCTGCCACCGCCCGTTATCCGCCGAGATCTGCTGCGCTTCAAGTCTACATTGCCAGCCGGTATCTGGAGGCCCTTCCGTGTAACATGGGGGCTGAATGCTTCGGAGTTCAGCCTCCCGTTTGATTGTGCCTTTGAGATAGCACAAGCGGCTCTGCAGTGGGAGAACTCGGCTCAGATGCGACGGGGGCCGGTATCTTGCCCGCATCAAATGCCAGCCACCACCGAGGGGAACCACAACCAGCAGGGCGAGTATCCAATTCCCCCAGGGCGCCAATCGGCACCTGGTCGCCCACCCGGAAAACACCATAACAACAAGAGCCAGAACAAGCCACTGCCACCAGGCCGGCCTGAGAAACGCATCCAACCAGATCCCTGCCGCCAGTCCGATGACAATCGGAATCAAAGGACGGTGTCGTGGTGAAAATTTCCCATGAGTATCAGTAAAAGCGCCTGTCATTATCGCGCATCCCCGGAACGCCGGTAATTTATCGACTGCCAGCTAAAGCATAGCAACTGCGGACCCTGATTGCAAAAACCCATCCCGCGCCAACCGGCGTTTTATGCTTACCGGCGCTGTGCTATAATCTAATCGGAGGGAGAAGATGGTAGAAAGAAGACCGAAACTCGTTTACATTCTCGCCCAATTTCCGTCGCCCACGGAAACATTTATCGCAAACGAAATCAGCGGCGTTATCGAGAACGGGGCTGCGCTGGCGGTTTTCGCGTTCCGACAGGGGGAAATCGGCGAGATGCCTCCCTGCCGAGTTTTTTATCGCGGGCAAAAAGAGTACGTCCGGATGTCAGGGTTCTGGAAAGATTATTGGGCTTACACCATCGACGCCTGTCGTCTCGAATGGCGGGCAGCAGTGAATTTCCTTTACACGCTTCGCAATCTGGGAACCGCGCGCGAACTTGCTCAGATTGTTCAGGAAGAGAACATCACGCACCTGCATGCTCATTTCGCTCATATCCCCGCCGATCTTGCCCTAATGGTTGGCAAAAGGGAAGACCTGACCGTCAGCTTTTCAGCCCACGCGTGGGACGTTTATTGCCAGGAGAAGACCGTCGCGACAAAGATCCGCCGCTCCAACCTGTGCATAACGTGCACGGAGGCCGCTCGCCGACATCTGGAATCGCTGGTTGAGGACGACCAAAAATCAAAAATCCAGACGATTTACCACGGGACAGATCTTGAACGTTTTGAGCAGACCAGGAATGGTGAACTGGGTGCCCCCCCTCGTCTTCTGGCCGTGGGCCGCCTGGTACCGAAGAAAGGATTTGATGTTCTGCTCTACGCCTGTCAACGGCTTGCTGCCCGCCGCGATTTCCATCTTAAAATCGTCGGAGAAGGCCCTTTCGGTCCGCGCCTCAAGAAATTGACGTCGGATTTCGGGCTATCCGAAAGGGTGACCTTTGCCGGACATGTTCCATATGAAAAAATGCCGGAGGTTTACCGCAATGCCGATCTAATTGCGGTACCGAGCGTAATTGGACGGGACGGCAATCGGGATGGTCTGCCCAACGTCGTGGTGGAAGCAATGGCCAGCGGTGTTCCGGTCGTTGGGAGTCGTTTGAGCGGGATCCCCGAGGCTATCTATGACCGCGAAACCGGGATTCTCACTGTCCCTGGCGACAGCGCATCGTTGGCCGACGGGGTCAGTACTCTTTTATCTGATGACAGTTTGAGGGAAAACTGTGTGAAGGCCGCGCGGAATCTGGTTGAGGAGAAATTTGACTATCGGCAGAACGCCGCTCACGTCCACGAAGCTCTTCAGGGGGCCGGCGCGCCGTAAAAAAGCTTTTCCAGAACCAGGCGACGAATTTTCCCGGGGACCACGGGTCAGGGCTGGACCGGCTGTCCGGATTCCATGGATTCGTTGGCCGCGCAGGTCACCATCTGCGTTTTATGGGCATCCTCGTACGAACTTTTGATCTCCGAATCGTCGCCGCTTTCGACAGCATCAATGAAAACGCGGTCTTCGATCTCGAAAACGCTGTCTTCTTTGCTGGTCACCGTGCAGGATTTTTCAGGCGTTTCAAACTCCAGCCCGAGATCCCATCCGGCGACCTTCACGCGGCACTGGTTGCAGAAAATTTCCAGCGAGACGCCGCCCCCGCACTTAACGGCGCAGCTTGAAGAAAGCTCGCAGATCATCCCGTCTTCGAACTCGAGCGTGCAGATACTGGCATCTTCGACGCTGTATTTTTCGACATCTGTAATGATTCCCGTGCGGCCGACGCAATAGACGTTCTCGACATCTCCGAGGAGGTAGCGGGCGAGATCGAAGGTATGGGTGGTTTGCTCCATGATTTGTCCGCCGCTCATATCTTTTTGTCGCCACCAGTAAACTCCCGGCATCCCGCCGATCCAGCCGCCCCGCGCCAGCACCGGTTGATCGTCCTGAATCATCCGACGGGTTTGTTCGACTGTCTGGCGGTAGCGCGACATATATCCGACGCTTGTGATAAGGCCCTTGTCTTTCACCCCTTCGAGTATTTTTGTCGGCGTCTCGCGGTTATTGCCGATCGGTTTTTCGACAAAGAATGGTATTTCCATCTCGGTGAGTGCCGCTTCTATTTCTCCGTGCGCATGCGGGGGAACGCAGACGTAGGCGGCTTCTATGTCCAACTCATCGAGCATCGTGCTGAGATCGGTAAAGGCGCTGGCGCCTGGAAACCGCGCGGCGGCTTTCACAGCCCTTTCTTCGTCCAGGTCCATGCATCCGATCACTTGAGCGTTTTCGACCTTGGTCAGTCCCTCCATATGGCGGCTGGCAATCCCGCCGGTTCCGATGAGTCCTACTTGCACGGCCATACTCTATCTCCTCAGAAAAAGAATTTCAGAATCGCAGATCGCGAATTTTATCGAGGTAATATCTATAATCATCCAGCGGCGTACCGGGTATGATCAGGTGATCGGGCAGCGGGACAAAACCCCCCTCTTCCATAAGCGGTTTCCGCCTTTCGATTTCGGCGTCGATCGCGTCGCGCCCTTTCACAAATTCTTTCTTGTCAATCCCGCCGAAAATGCGTATTTCTTCTCCATATTTCTCGCGGAATACCATCGGGTCGGCTTTCCACGTCCCGATCTCGACGGGGAACATAACGTTGACTCCACCCTCCACCCAGAGCGGGACGAGATCGTCGATCTTACCGTCACAATCGACGAGATACAGGTCACATCCAGCCTCAAGCAGCGCATTGGCAATCTTTCGGTAACCGGGGACACAACATTGCTTGAAGATATCGGGGCTCACAAGTGGTCCGCTTTTGAAACAGATATCTTCCCATCCTGTGCCGAGATCAATTTCAATTTTCCCGGCCACCTGCTCGATGGCCCAACAGACCAAATCTGAAATGGTATCGCAGATCTCGGCGATCAACTGGCGGTCGTCATAACACGCGTAGCACAGATTTTTAACCCCCATCCAGTCGCGAGTCCATCCCACCATGCTCCCGGCCGAGATACTGACGGGTTTATCGGAATCTTTGAGATCTTCCAATATCTCGTTCAGGTCATCAGGAATACGATCTTCGTGGGGTTGGAGACGTTTCTTATATTCCTCCCAGCCGGACCGATCTTTCATTGTAAAATCGATGTAATGAGGAATGCAGCTTTTGTGTTTCCAATCCTGCGCGATCACGCCGTCGCTCTGGCGGAGAATACGATAATCATCGGTTTCTTCAATAACTTCTTCTTCAAAACGCGGGTAGATACCTACGTTTATGGGAATGCCCGCCCAGGGAGATGGGGCATCGAGAAATTCATTTTCGCTGGCATCTGGCGGCAATCCCTGATCGAGCCACTCTTCATGGGTTTCAGGCCAGGTCGCCCAGTGGATAGCCGGCACCCGATCGTAATCGCCGTAGTGCATGATCTTGTTAAACAACTCACGATAAGAAACATCGGCCGGCATAGTCTGAAAAACCTCCGCTGGCCCAACTTTGTCAGAATACCCAGCGCTTTTATCATATCGCCGCCTGACATTCAAGTTCTGGCCCTACAAATCAAAATGATTCTCGGTTACTAACGGTTTTAAAACACTTTTTATTTGACGCGGCTGCAAAGCGGTGAATAATGTTGGGTGCAGCCATCCCGAAACCCCAATTCTTTGTAGCCGAGGGTCATGATTTGATGACAACCGACAATTTAACGAGCACAAGCACACTCAAGAAAAAGATTGAAAACCGTGAAGCCCGGGTCGGCGTAGTCGGACTTGGATACGTCGGTCTTCCTCTCCTTGTAGAATTTGCCCACGCGGGATTCAAAGTCGAGGGAATCGATACAGACGCTGCTAAAGCGGAGAGCATCAACGCTGGCAAATCATATATCGGCGATATCAACGACGATACAATTGAGGGGTTGGTGGACAAAGGGCAGCTTACTGCCCATTCCGACTACAGCGCGATTGGTGAATGTGACGCCGTTGTCATCTGTGTTCCAACGCCGCTGCGAAAAACAAGAGATCCTGATCTTTCTTACGTAGCCGACAGCGTCAAAAATGTCCGCGAAGAAATGAGCGCGGGCGTCCTTGTCATTCTGGAAAGCACAACTTATCCGGGCACCACTGAAGAAGTTGTCCTTCCCATACTCCAGGGCGGTGAAACGAAACTGGGTCGCGATTTTTTCCTCGCTTTCAGTCCAGAAAGAGTGGATCCCGGTCCTTCTCTCACCGAATATAATCTCCGTAACGTTCCGAAAGTCGTGGGCGGGATAAACCAGGAATCGACCGAGCTCGCCTGCGCGCTATACGGAACTTTCGTAGAAAAAGTGGTCCCCGTCTCGCACAGCCGTGTCGCTGAGATGGTGAAACTCCTCGAGAATACCTACCGGAGCGTCAACATCGGGCTTGTGAACGAACTTGCTCTTATGTGTCACGAACTAGGCGTCAACGTGTGGGAAGTGATTAACGCCGCGAAGACCAAACCCTACGGGTTCCAGGCCTTTTATCCCGGTCCGGGACTTGGCGGTCATTGCTTGCCAATAGATCCGATCTATCTCGCCTGGAAAGCCAAACTCCTCGGTTTCGAACCCCGTTTCATCGATCTCGCCGAGCGCGTGAACAGTTCAATGCCACAGCATGTTATAAGGCTCCTGACAGACATCCTGAACGAAATCCGCAAACCGCTGAACGGCTCCCATATCCACATCCTGGGTGTGGCCTATAAACCCGATGTCTCGGACACTCGTGAATCCCCTGCCATCAGCATCATAGAATTGCTGCGGGCGCGGGGAGCACATGTTACATACAGCGATCCTCATGTGGGCGTTTTGCCCCTCCCGACAGGCGAAGAGCTGGAAGATCAACCAGTGGAAGAGTTTCCGCTGGAACAGGTTGATTGCTGCGTCATTGTTACCGATCATAACGCTTTTCCCTGGCATGATGTCGTCGATCGATGTTCTCTGATTTTGGACACCCGCAATGCTCTCGAAAAATTTGACGGCTCACACATCAGGCAGCTTTGAGTGGAACCGGTAAAGGGCAATTCAAAATCGATCCGGAGGCACCTGTTTTGGCCGATGCAGACCCGAGGAGATTCTGGATGATTACCCGGCTCCGGAAAATGTCAGCCCCCCTCGAAAACGACTGGCGGAAGTGCTGAGAATTCTCCCTCATGCCCAACGGGAAGTCGTTCTGATGCGGCTTGTCGACGACATGAAACTCAAAGAAATTGTCGCCGCGCTCGATATCCCCACCGGAACCGCGAAACCGCGACTTTACAATGCCCTGAAAACCCTGAGAGAAGACGAACGAACGCGTAATTATTTTCAGGAATAAATGATCGCTGAAAACCATAATATTGTGTAGGTCCGCCGGCGCAATAGAACCTTTCACGACTCAACCCTGGCTTCAGTCCACTTCATCCATTTTGTAGTCAAATACGTAAGCGTAATTGTAGGTATCGCCCTCGGCGTAACCTATGCCGTGGTAGGCATAGAGATGTGGTTCCCGGTTGTTGAACCATTTCACCACGCCAGCCGGTGAGAGGACATTAACGCCCTCCGGGGCCGTATTGTAATCTCCCCGGGCATGGATGGTCACTCGCTCCGGCTCATAGCCTGCGATTCGGAAGTGATCGGCGGCCCAGATCAGACGGGTGATGCCCCGGGCTGTGATGCGACGGTATGGCTTCTTGTAAGGATGCCCTGTGCTGACGGAATACCCCGCAGACGAATGACGTTGATCATTTTTTATGCGTTTCAGTTGACGGTCACGGGCATATTTCCCGGCGGTAACCATCGTGGGACAAAATAGAATCTGCGGGTTGCCCAGATAGTCGCCGTAATGAAGCCGACCCAGAGGACCGAGACCATCCCCGCCCTTAACGGATGGACCACCCCACCAATAGGAAGGACGGCGCGCTGGCAGCCAACCGGCCTCGTCGTTGTAATACATTTGCAGGCCGAGGCCTATCTGGTGAAGATTGCCGGCGCAAGTTGTCCGGCGAGCCGCCTCGCGTGCCCTCTCCAGCGCAGGCATCAGCATCGCCGCAAGAATGGCGATAATAGCAATGACCACCAGCAATTCGATAAGCGTGAAGCCTGCGTCTTCACGCTTCCTCATTGTCCTGAGCCTGTCGAAGGGCAGCTCAATCAGGGTAAAAGCTTTGTCCCTATCCCCGGCCCGGCGTGCGGATACATCGAACTCGTGCTCCATAAGCTCCTTTTTGGCAAACGTTTGTTTGCAGCGCATTTCAGGCTCCTCGGCAAACAGCAGCCAATCTGACACCCATTCGTACCATTTTAATTTCTTAATTAAGAAATTACTCTAAATTCATCTTACCTAAGACTAATCCTATGTCAAGCTTTCTTCGATCGCTGGCCTGTGCGAAAAGAATGAGCGCGGTCCTTTTTTTCACCGGTTGACGCCTGCCCATGGAATCGCGTATAACTAACTTGGGCTTACGGACCTTATCGTCCGCTGCCCGGAAGACCTTAACCTGCCTGAAATGATCAAACGCCCCTCGAACGAGAGGATTGTTTCTCTCCCGGGAGTCACAATATGAGCGAAAGAGGAAAAGTTGTTCTGGCTTATTCGGGCGGACTGGACACCTCGGTAGCGGTCCGCTGGATTCAGGAGACCTATGACCTTGATGTTGTCACGCTGACGATTGACATGGGCACCCAGAAAGACCTTGAAGAGGCGCGTCAGCGTGCCCTGCAGGTCGGCGCTGTGGACGCACTCGTGGTCGATGCTGCCGAAGTGTTTGTCGAATATTTTGTCTGGCCAGCCCTCCAGGCCGGAGCAGTTTACGAAGGGGAATATCCCCTTGCAACCGCACTCGGACGGCCTTTAATCGCCAAGCTACTGGTCGACACGGCACGACAACACGACGCCGAAGCGATCGCCCACGGATGCACGGGCAAGGGAAACGACCAGGTTCGTTTCGATGTCGCCACCCGGACCCTCGCCCCGGATTTGCGTGTGATTGCCCCAGCCAGGGAATGGGGTATGACCCGGGAAGAAGAAATTAATTATGCTCGGGAAAGGGACATTAAGGTGGAAGTGACAAAGAAAAGTCCGTATTCCACGGACGAAAACATCTGGGGGCGCAGCATCGAGTGCGGCGAGCTTGAGGATCCGTGGGTGGAGCCCCCGGAAGATGCTTACAGCTGGACATGTAATCCCGCCGATACCCCTGCGAAACCGCGCAACGTAGAAATCGAATTTGAACAGGGTGTACCGGTTGCGATCGATGGAGAAACGATGAGCGGAAAAACCCTTATCGAGAAACTGAATCGGATAGCCGGCGAACATGGGGTTGGCCGGATCGATCACGTGGAGAATCGGCTCGTCGGAATCAAAAGCCGGGAGATCTACGAAGCCCCCGCCGCCATCGTCCTGCATAAAGCTCATCGCGCCCTCGAAAGCATCGCCCTCACGCGCCCCGCTTTACGATTTAAAGAATCCGTATCCCAACAGTATGCCGATATTGTCTACGACGGACTGTGGTTCAGCGCGTTCCATCAGGACCTGCTGGCCTACGTGCTGTCGAGTCAGCGGGCCGTTTCCGGGACCGTGCGCCTGAGACTTTACCGGGGACAGGCAACAAAAGTGGGACTCAAGAGCCCCTTCTCCCTCTACAGCAAAGCCCTCGCCACCTATGACGAAGGCGATCAGTTCGCGCACGATGCGGCCGTCGGATTCATCGAACTCCACGGGTTGCCAACCCGCGTTCAAGCACGAGCGCAAATGTCCGCCCTCTCCCCCGAAGAAGTTCGGGCCCGGATTATGCCACCGGAAATCGAACCGAAATAACTCTCTGGCACAATAACCCCTCACAGGCACCAGGAAACGGCCGGAAAACTTGACAAAGCATAACTTTCCTCTATAATAAATTAGTAGTAATTTTGTCTATGTAAAATTAAACCCGGAATCGTGGTTGGGGCTTTCGGTCAAACTCTCCTGGAGGACCTGGAAAATGAGACCCTCAGATTCCCAAAAAATACCGGGGGTCACCCTCACTGAGCTGCCCTTCGACAGGCTCAGAACAATGAGGAAGCGTGAAGACGCAGGTTTCACGCTTATCGAATTGCTGGTGGTCATCGCAATCATCGCCATCCTGGCCGCTATGCTCATGCCCGCGCTGGAAAACGCACGAGAGCAAGCACGCCGAATCAAATGTATCGGCCAGCTCCGACAAATGACACAGGGAACAATAATGTTCGCCCTCGATCATGACGATCAGACGCCCGGGCGGAATGGACGCTGGAAAGGCCGCTGGAATACCGCCGTCGCGAGCGTGCCCAGTATGAATTCGCTCTGGGACGAGGACTACGGGTATCTTGCCGATCGCGAAATGATGCGGTGCCCCAGCCGGGACACCGCGCGATACACAAATGATAACCGCTACCTCGGCCTCTGCGACCTTCATACCTGCGCCGGACATTACTGGCGGCGCGCTGACAGCACCTGGTACTATTTCAAAGACGCCTCCGCCGAAAGCGCCCTGCGCGGCACCGCTATTCCGGATTGATACGCCGAAAATTACGGGGGGACCGGTCGTGATTGTCTTCTGAAAATAGAACTGTCCGTGCTCCTTTCGCGAATGAGGATCAGAACGTGAGAAGTCTCTTCAGCTCTTTCATGACAGCTGTCCAGACCTTTTCGAAAACCACCCCGCTCGCAAAATCTTCCCTCCTTCCTATCCTTGTCGTCGCAATCGCCCTCCTGCTCTCGGGCGCGGTCCTCGGCGGAGGCGGAATGGGACACAACAAGGAACTCTACGTCGTCCCGGCCCCCGAGACGGTAGAAATCGACGGCTCGCTCAAAGACTGGGATTTCTCCGGACACGTCCCCTTATACGTCGCCCCACAGACGCGCGAAACGCGCAGCGCCGACATCGCCATGATGTACGACGATAAAGCACTGTATATCGGCGGGAGAGTCCGGGACAATTCCCCGATGATGAACCGGCACGATCCCCTCACAAAACCATCCCGCGCGTGGGATGCGGATGTCTGCCAGATTTTTTTCAGCCTGGATCCGGACGAGAAGCAGCCGCTTAAATACAGCAGTTTCAAAAAAGAGCATAAACACACCTCGCCGGTCGCCACGATGATGCTCTGGTATTTCACCGACCGCAAACAGCCCTCCCTGGCGATGTTCCAGGGGATGGGTTTTGGCAAAGCGCTCCGGCCCGATTTGCATAAAAACGGCCACATTCCCTCCAAACATTTCGATGCAGCTTTCAAAAAGGGCCAGGATGGCCTGAGTTATACTTTCGAATATCGTATCCCCTGGAAAACCTTCCAGATGAAACGAATCCCGAAAGCAAAAGACACCCTTGCCGCAGCCATGGCCGTTTTCTGGAGCCGCCCGGACGGACTGAAGACCGCCGGCGGTTCGGCCTGGGCATGGAACGTAATGTCAAAAGGCGGATTCCCGTACCAATCCACCGCATGCTGGGGCACGCTCCGGTTCCACCCCGAAGGAAATATCCCCCGCGAATGGGTCGAAGGCGACATCCCTCCGGAACAACCACTCCCACTGACTTTCAAATACGAGCTGCCTCGGGAAGGTGAGACGACCATTCAGCTTTTCGATGAGAATAATGAATCCGTCCGCATCCTCGTCGCCCAGGAGTATCGCCCGGGAGGTATCAATACCGAAAGCTGGGACGGTCTGGATAAGGATGGCAAACCGCTCCCGGCCGGGAAATACGCCTGGCGGGGCGTCGTACACGACAAAATCAAAATGAAATACCGTTTCAGCGTGCACAATTCCGGCAATCCCCCCTATCCCACCGACGACAACACGGGAGGATGGGGCGCCGACCACGGACGGCCAACCACCGCTCTCGCGCTGGAAGACGGTATGATACTGGCCTGGAGCAGCGCCGAATACGGCTGGGGCATCATCCGGGTCGACCTTGACGGTCAAAAAAAATGGGGTTCCAAGCGAACCGCCCAATATCTCGCCACCGACGGTGAACGGCTCTTCACGGCGGGCGGACACGGATGGTCCGGCGGAAGCGCCGTTAAAGTGATAAGCGCCGAAAACTCGCGCACGCTCAATTTCCAACCCGGACAGGAGACGCTTCCCCCACCAAAAGGTGAAGGCGAGAACAAAGTCACCGGACTCGCATGCAACGGGGAACGCATCTACGCCTCCTATGGCAAACGGAACCTGATTGGCGTGTACGATCTTAAAGGAAACCTGATCGACCAGTGGAAAGTGTCGTCCCCCGGACGCCTCGCCATCCGCCCGGATGGCAGCCTGGCCGCTTACAGCGGACAGCGCGTCGTGGCCGTTGACGACGGGAAGGTAAGTCCGCTGATCGACCGGAAACTCGAGGCCCCCCGCGGGATCGCGGTTGACAGGGATGGCACAATTTACGTCGCTCAGGCGGGTAACCTCCAGCAGGTTCGTGCTTTCAGCCCGAGCGGAAAACTGCTCCGGAGCATTGGTAAAAAGGGCGGACGTCCCGCTAAAGGCAAGTTCAACCCCAAGGGCATGTACCAGCCGGGCGGTATCGACATTGATGTGCGCAACCGGCTGTGGGTGGCTGAAACCGCCGGCGGTCCCAAACGCATCAGCGTGTGGGACGGGGGCACCGGGAAATACCTGGATCAATACTTCGGTTCCTCCGGCTACTTTGCCTACGGGCACATCGATCCGGCCCGACCGGACGAAATCTACGCCAACCACGTGTTGTGGGGCATCAACTGGGACAACTACGAAACTCACCCGAAAACGACCGTCTGGCGCAAGACCAGCCCCAACATGATGCCACCGGTCAGTCCCAGCGCCTACATCAGTCACCCCCGCATGATCACCGCGGATGACGGGCATCAATACATGTATGGACGCAATCTGCCCATGAGCATTGTGCTGCGGCGCGACGGCGAGCTGTTCAAACCCTTTGTGGCCACCATCGAGGTGGGCCATGGCGGACGGTTCTCCACCGGATTGCCGCTGATCGACGAGAATCCGGACCGGTTCCCCAATGCCACCTATCTGTGGCAGGATGCCAATAACGATCAGTGCGTGCAGGCGGAAGAGCTGGAAAAATTGCCCGGTAAACGCCGTTTCCGCAAAATTCGGCTTTCGATTGATAAACAGCAAAATCTCTATATGAACAAGGGCTACAAACTTGAGCCGGTCAAGATCACCGATAAGGGCCAGCCGGTGTATGATTTTGAGCAAGCCGAAAAAATTCCCGTCGGTCACGCCCCCTATTCCGACGGCTACGTCTACCCCGGTTACGGCGCGGGCACCATTGCGCGAATTGACCCGGCCAACGGCGACAAACTCTGGCGCTATACCGGAATCACGCGATGGAAAAGCGCGCTCGAAATGGGAACTGTGGGTCCCGGTAAACTCTGGGGAACCACGGGCCTGATGGGCGTGGCCGGTAATTACGTCGCCTACATGACATATTTCGGTGTCAACCACGTCTTTCTGGCCGACGAGGGGACGTATCTCGCCGCGCTGCTCCAGGACGGCCGCACGACGACGGGCCGCGGCCCCTACGAGGGTCAGCCCGAAGGTCAGGGCGGCAGTTTCGTCAAGCTGAACATCGACGGCAAGGATCGTTACTTCGTGATCCACGGCGGGCAGGACTCGCGCGTGTGGGAGGTACTCGGTCTGGATAGCGTTCAAAAACTCAGAGGTGGTACCTACACGCACAAGCCCGAACAGGTGGCAACCGCCCGCAAAGCGCTGGAAAAATGGGAAGCCGCGAAGGCGGGCAAAACACAGATGGTCATCCACAAAGGACGCAACGCACTGGATGAAGCTGAGGCCGTCACCGGCAGCGTGGATGACAATCGCCAGTTCGAGGCCAGAATGGCCTACGACGAGGACAATCTCTACGTTCGTTTCGATGTGAACACAAAGAATGCATTGACAAACTCCATGCCGGAGAAAAACATTCTGTTCCGGGGCGGCAATTGCCTGGATATTCAGATCGCCACTGACCCCGAGGCCAACCCGGACCGCGAGGAACCCGCTCCCGGCGACCTCCGGCTGCTGGTGACGCGCCAGGACGGCAAACCCTTCGCCGTCATGTATCGACCGGAGGTGAAAGGATTTAACGGTGAACCGATCGTGCTGGACTCCCCGACCGGGCAGGAATCCTTTGATTCCGTCGAGGTGGTCAAAAACGTCGGGCTGGATTATTCCAGAACGGACGATGGTTTCACCGCCACGGTGACCGTACCGCTGGATCTGATTGGCTTGAAACTCCAGCCAGGCGCCACCGTCACGATGGATCTGGGCTATGTCTTCGGCAATTCGAAAGGCAGTCGGGCATCAGCGCGGGCTTACCTCAACAACAACAGCTTCAGCGCCAACGTGACCGACGATATCCCGAACGAAAGCCGACTTGAGCCGGACCAATGGGCGACGGCGACGGTAAAATAGCGGCAAGGATACCCGTTTGAAAGGGGAGATTGTAATGCTTCGCAACAGATACATTGAAATGCCCGTAAGACCAAAACGTCGAAACTGCAATCGGGCCCGAAAAATCCGTCGTTGTTCGGGGGTAGCCCCCGCGTTCACACTCATCGAGCTGCCCTTCGACGGGCTCAGGACAATGAGGAAGCGTGAAGACGCAGGTTTCACGCTTATCGAATTGCTGGTGGTCATCGCGATTATTGCGATCCTGGCCGCGATGTTGATGCCGGCTCTGGAGAAAGCGCGGGAGGCGGCTTATGCGGCTCAGTGCTCGTCCAATTTCCACGAGATTCTGCTGGGGGTTCATTTGCACGCCAATGACAACAATGAGATTTTGCCGAACCTCAACGGTGGTCCGGGCTATGACGGTTCGTATTCGACAATGGGATCGGCCAACGTAAATTCGCATTCAGATTGGTCCGTCATTCAGCAAAGCGACCATGCACAGTGGGCCAGTCAATATCTGGGACAACCCTGGCGATATGAGGCTTCCACAAAGCGTGTGCTGTGGTTATCGAACTCCGCATTCGCCGACCCGGCTGCTAAACTCAAATCCGAAATGTTTGTTAATCCGTTGCCTCCACCGGCGCGGGCCCATTGGTTTATGGGCCGCGTTCTGAACTCCAGCCTCCGGCTGAAGTCCAGTCCGCTCGCGGGGATTGAGACTCGAGTTCAGCTGAGCCCGCTACTGAGCGGGCGAAACTGGACTTGAGGCGGACGAACGTTGGGAGATGCGAAGTAGCTGTAGGTCCGCATCGCCGGAGGCGGCCCGGCGTACCGAAGAAAGGTCAACGTGGTTCGCCGAATAATTACTCACAATGTCCGACCAGTGCTACTGTACCGGAAGATGTCTGTATGTTCCTTGTACAAAAGCAGTTAAAGCCAAAAGATTCTACCCTGATTTGGCAAGAGAGATTCTGGGATGAAACCTGAACGCCGGACATACAACCGTTCCCCGCGCGATCCCCTTTTGAACAAGTGGCTGATCGGGGTATTAATCATCGCGGCCGGACTGATTGGATGCGTCCTGTACTTTCAAAAAAACAAGAATGAAAAGCTGACCGCTTCCGCCGAACAACCGAAAACTGTCGAAAAACAACAAGCCGGCACCGGCCGCGTTAAGACGGAAAAAGAACGGACCATTCCAGAACACGGAATAACTTTCACCTACGAGCTTGAAGAACCGGGACAGGTCTCCGCCGGCGTATACAACCACCATGGCGTGCTCGTGCGAACCCTCCTGAGGGCCCAGCCCCAGGATCCGGGAAAGCACATCCTCCACTGGGATGGTCTTGACCGTCTGGGAAAACCACAACCCCCGGGCAAGTACACAATTAAACTGCTGCGCAAGCCGCCCTTCAAAAAAGAATTTATTATGCAGGTCGGCGTCAACCCCAGTTCCAAACCCTACCACCGGTGGGTTGGGGATTTTGGGGGCGGCACGAGCGTCGCCGTCGATGACTCCGGCATGTACATCTCCAGCCGAAACGCGGAAGGCAATTTCATGCTGCTCAAGCAGTCGGTCGACGGCACCGAGCGCATGTGGGAGCGGGGCGATGTGGATCCGTGGCGCGGCGGTCTGTCGCTGGCCACCGACGGGAAAACCGTGTACGTCCTCCAGCAGAACGCGTTCATCACCCTCTTCGATGCAGCCACCGGGCAGCACAACGGCCGGTGGGACGTCTTGCCCAAAAACCACAAAGACCGAAACCTCAAAGGCCGCAAGCGTCGCAAGGTCAAGTACACCGACCACAAACCTATCGCCGCTCTGGACCTGGCCGTGCGAGGCGCTCACCGTGTTCTGACGGACGAAAAGGCGAACGCCATCAAGTGGCTTGCGGAGGACGGCTCAGTCGCATCCCGCGCGGAGGTGGATTCACCCCGCGGCGTAGCCATCTCGCCAAATGGAACCGTCTACGCCATCTCCGGCGATAAGGTTCTGTCCGTTACTCGACAGGGCAAAACCAGGACCGTCGTCCACGATCTCAAAAACCCCTGGCGGTTGACCTTCGATACGACCAACGACGATCTGCTTGTCGTCGAAGGGCGGGACGAATGGCGCGTTAAACGCTTCGATTTGACGGGTGCTCTCAAACAAACCTGCGGCCGAAAAGGCGGACGCCTCCAGGGTCCCTATAATCCGCGTGATTTCAGAGGGGTTAAGGACATCACGAGCGACGGCAAGGGCGGGTTTTTCGTGGCTGAGCCGCAGATCGCTCCCCGCCGGATCGCCCACCTGAACATCGAGGGTAAATTGATCCGCGAGTGGTACGGCGGCCTCACGTTCTTCGCTCCACGATCGATCGACCCACGGGATCCCACGCAGGTGTGGTATCGGACAGGAGGCGGCTGGGTCCTGGCCAATGTGGATTACGAAAACCAAACCTGGTCCGTGCTGGAAACGCACAGGTTCGGAGACAAAGCGGGCGGCCTGGGGCGCGATCTCGGGAACCGCCGGCGGTTTGTCGTGCGGTACCATAAGGGAAAACGGTACCTGATCGGCGAATCATTTCCTCCCATGGTCTTCCGCCATCGTAACGGACACCTGGTCCCGCTGGTAATGGGTAATCGGCGGCACAAGTTTCCGCAGCACAAAACGGTCGCCCGGCTGATGACCCAATCGGACAACCCGGAAACGATAAAGACCTGGATCAGGAAACACCTGGGCAAAAAACGCCGTAAGAAGAACACATATTTCTGGACCGACGGAAACGGCGACCACGAACCCCAGCCCGATGAGATCACACTGCGCAAATTGGGGAACGTCTACCACGGTCCCGGGATCGGAGCATACATCGCCAACGATTTCTCGGTCATCTGTCGCGGTGGCGACTACAACCCTCGACGCGGGGAAGAGGGTGAAACGAAGTTTTACACCAGCATCGCCCGCCTCGCGCCCACCGGATGGAGCGGCGGAGTGCCGCAGTACAATCTGCCCGAACGCGCCGCAGAACTCGATGTAGCCCCCATCTACGTGGAGCCCCAAACCGACGCCTACATCGGCCGGGCCGGCGTCCGCCATACCTTCCAGGGCCGCAGCGGCGCCTTCTATGCGTTCTACCACTGGGGCGACCGTGGATTCGGCGGTTTTCCCAATTATCAGGCCGGCCGCTACGCGCGGCTGACCAAGTGGAGCACGGACGGCCAGCGAGAATGGTCGGTCGGACGGAAGGCTTCCGGAGCCAATAAAGCTGCAATCTACTGGAAACCGACCCGACCGGGTTCCATCCATTATCCCACCCTCATTGCGGGCGAGGTCCGCGGCACCGTGGTCGTCTGTGACCGCATTGTCAATCCCGGCATGGCATGGACCAAAGACGGGCTTTTCGCGGGGGCGTTCTTCCCAGGACGGATCGACGATGGACTTCCGGGATGGGTCTACGTTTGGCAGCGAGATATGGAAACGAATACCCACTCGCTGGTCAATCACGATTCCCTCGAAGGCGGTGCGGTCACCGAATATAAAAACAAAGTCTATTACTATTCGCCCGGCTGCAACTCTCTGGTCCTCTACCAAATTCATGGCTACGATCGGGATGAATGGAGGCGTATCAGAGGAAACGTCCGTATCGATAAAATCATGCCGCACGCGCAGCAAAAAGGGACCGGACTGCGCGCCGAAATCTACAGCGGCACGGACGTCTCCGGTCCGCCGGATGCAACCATAGCGGCCGTTCCCCCGGAGAACCTTAAAATCCCATCATCGGTCGAGACGGCTGAAGGTGTTGCAATGCGACTGACGGGGATGATCGAAACCCCGCTCTCGGAAAAGTTCAAAATCACCGTCGGGAGCGGAGGCGTACGCCTGTGGATCAATGGCCGACAGGTGCTCGAACGATGGAATGAAGACCAGCGCTATGGGGCTGGAGGCACTACAAAACCCATCGCACTCCGGGCCGGAGAGCGGGTCCCGATCCAGATCGATTTCTATACAAGCAACCCGGACCGGCTGCAAAATGCCGACAAGAGGTCGATTCCCCTCCGCTGGGAGTCGAAAAATACGGATCCTCACTACATCCCCGCCCGGTTTCTCTATCCCGCAGAGCTGAAAGCCATCGGGAAGGTTGAACCGAGGCCCGCAACCGAGCAAATTCATGCCCGCTCCCATGACCATACAATCAGTTCCGATGCCGAAAATCTGTATTTCGACAATTTCCACTGTCGGCACCACATACGAGGCCTTGAAAACGGGAAATATCTGGGGTACCGAAAAATCGATTTCGGAGAGGGGGTCGACAAATTTATAATCAACCTGCGCAAAGGTAACGCCGCCCCGGTCAAAATCGAGCTGCGACTCGTCGCTCCGGATGGCCCGGTGATGGAGACCATAACGCTCCCTGAAATCGGTTTCGACTACCGGAAAGATAAGAGCCTGACGTTTGACCTGAACGCCCCACAAATCCGGGGCGTGCATGACCTCTATCTGATCGCCGCGGCCGGACGACACGGCCCCAGAATGCGGTGGTTTTCGTTCGAATGATCGGCGCGGTCATACCCGTTTAGCCTGAGAATCGCGCTCCATCGGTCATTGCTAAAAAATTACTTACGATGAGCGAAACAATCTCAGGTGGGCAAATACGGGACGATGGAATTTCACACCCAAAAAAAGGAAGGAACTTGATGAACCATAGAAACAGTGTCTCTCACAATTCACTGAAAACTTCTCCCCATGCCGGCCTTCGGCTGATTCAAATCCTGGTGAGTGCCCTGGCGGTAGGAGCGGTCTGCCTGATGTGCGCACCCGGACCGGCAAGCTTCGCCGGCAGTCAAAAGCCTTCGACCACCAAAATAGCATCCAGGACCGACGCAGATACCATTGTGGCGGATGCGTTTCCGGTGAGTATCCCGTATGCGCTGAAGAAACCGGGCAAGGTATCCGTGGCGGTGTATGACAAGGATGGCCGACTGCTTCGCACGCTGAAGCGGGCACAGCCAGAAGCCGCGGGCTCCCACACAATTCAGTGGGACGGACTCGACCGCGAGGGCCGGCCGGCTTCGCCCGGAAAGTACACGTGGAAACTGCTGCGCACCGACGGTCTGCGATCCGAACTCCTCGCCCAGGTCGGTATCAACCCCGGGCCATTCTGGGAAATCGGGGTGGGTAACCATTCGGCCGCTTCCGTGCTGGCCGCCGACGGAGACGGTTTCTTTCTCTTCCCCCCGGTTGCCGAGGGCGGTTTCAAGGCCGCCAAGATCCGGCCGGACCGCAGCTATCTCTGGGGCACCGTCAACTATACGTTCAATTACCTCCGCTCGGGCGCCGCGCCCCGCCTCAAATTCCAGCATAAAATCCGGTGGGGCTACAGGGCGGTGGCTGCGGCTGCAGCCGAAAACCGGGTCTATATTCTCAGCCGCAATGGCAACGTCTACATGCTGGACGGAAAGACCGGCCGGAAACGCGGCAAGCCGTTTTCCGTAAAATGGCCGGAAGATCCCAAGATGGTGCCGGCGCAAACCATGGACATGGACGCAGATGCCAAGCATCTTGTGGTGAGCTATCGGGAACACGACGCGGTGCGTTGGTACGACCCGGAGTCGGGCGAACTGCGCAGAACCGTCAAAAAGATCAAATCCCCGCTCGGGGTGGCCGTCAGGCCGGACGACACCGCACTTGTCATCACCGATGGAGCTGTCAAGAGCGTTGGCCCCAAGACCGGCCAACCGGAGATCGCGATCCCGGCCAGACTTCTGAAAAGCCCGTGGCGCCTGGATGTAGCCCCTTCCACGAAAGAAATTTTTGTGGCGGAAAACAGCCTGGCCGCGGGCCACAAGGCGGCCCAGCACCGGGTCAAACGGTTCTCTCCTGAAGGCAAAGTCCTCGGGCGGTTCGGTGAAACTCAAGGCCGACAGGACGGTCCCTACCGTCCTCATAATTTCTGGAACATCTCGGACATCGTCTGCGATGAAACAGGCGGATTTGTGGTTGCAGAACCCAATTGCCCGCCGCGGCGGGTGGCCCGATTCTCGCGCAAAGGGGAGCTCGTCACGGAGTTTTTCGGCGCACTCCCCTACGGCACGGGCTGCACGCCCGAACCGGACAATCCACGTATCGTTTGGTACGGCACCGGATCCGGCGCTGTCCGGGCAGAGGTGGATTTCGAGAATCGATCATGGCGGGTGCTGGAGACCTACTTCCACACGCTCCGGCAAAACGAACTGGTGGGCGGATTCAGCGGCACAAAAATCTACCGGGCCAGAGGCCGGACCTACATCGCAACGTTCAAAAAAAGCAACAGCCTCCTCCTCTACGACCCGAAGGCCAAAAATCTGCGGCCCGTCTACACATTGGGACACCAGTACCTGGACTACAAGGGCTGGGTGGTGCCCGAGCGGTTCCGCGACGACAAGCCCAAATTCCGCATCCGCACTGGATACGCCTGGTGCGACGAGGACGCGGACGGCCGGGCTGTCCGGGAGGAACTCCGCCTCTTCAATGCCTGGCGCGCCGGCGGACCCGGCGGCCGTATCCTCCACGTGGGCGAAGACCTCACCCTCTACTACGCCAACGGGAAACGTCTGACTCCCACTTCGATCTCGGAGGCGGGTGTCCCTCTCTATGCGCCCGAGAACACCGAGACGTTCCTGAACGGATATTTCCGGGGCCTTTTCCAGGATGCCGAAGGGCATTGGTACAGCACACGCAGCGGAAAACTCCATGGCGAAACTCACGGCGTCTACTGGTATCCGGGTACTAAAGGCACCGATCGACTCATTAAATACAACCGCGATTTCAATCGCCAGTGGGCGGTGGGGCGCCACAACGCCCGCTGGGACCATGAACCCGGGTGGTCCCACAGCCTGATCGGGGTCGCGGGCGTGACGCACGGATGCGTGGTGGCGGACGGTAATTTCGTGGACACTGAACTCGTAGGCCCGATGGTATGGACCGAAGATGGGCTCTTTGTAGACGAACTTTGCGTGCATCCGGCGGGCAACCTGCCCGAGTGGATTTACAGGGGCTCTAAACTTGAGAATCCGCGCGGCACGGTCGTGGACGACCCGGAGACGGGCGAGGCGCTCTTCTACGCCCACGGCAACAGCGCGGCGCCCATCTGGCGGATCCACGGCTGGGACGGTTGGGATCGACAGGAGGGCACGATCCACGTGACCGACCCGCCGCCACACGCCGCTGCCGAGGGGAGGGGCCTGCAGGCCCGGTATTTCGCCAACCCCGACTGGGACGGCGAACCGCCCGTGGCTCGGACCGACAAGCGGGTCTACTTCAACTGGAAGAAGAAGGCCCCGGCCGAGGGCGTGCCCAAGCGTGGGTTCTCGGCGGAGTGGACCGGCAGCGTGGAGGCGCCCCTGACCGAGGTGTTCGCGTTCATCGTGCGCACGGGCAGTCGGCAGGGCAGCAAGAAAAAGCCAGCAGTGCGGCTCTGGATCGACGGGACGCTCATCTGCGATTCCACCACCGGTCTCGGTGTGGATCCCCGCAACTACAGACGCGAGCACTGGAAAGTGCACGTACCCCTGCAGGCCGGGGAGCGTTACAACCTTAAACTTGCCTACGGAGAGCGGGGCAGCCGGAAGAACTTCTGCCATCTGCTCTGGGAGAGCCCCAGCCGTGAACGGCAATCGATCGCTTCGAAGTACCTCTATCCAGAACCGGCGGATCCCCGGCACGTGGATCCTTTGCCCTGCAGCTGGTCGTTCGGCAAGGAGCGCAACCGCGGGCAAAAACGCGGCGGTTTGATCGTCCACTTGCCTTTCAACGAGAAAAATGGACTCGTAGCCCGTAGCCGGGTTGGACCCGGCCTGTACGGCACGCTCCACGGCAAGACCGACTGGGTGGAAGGCATCCAGGAAGGCGCTCTTGAGGTTCGAGGTGGCCTCTGCTCGGTGGTCCCTGCCCTGCGGATGCCGCATACGAATTATACCGTCTCGTTCTGGTTCAGAACCCGCGCCACCGATGGCCGACTGGTGAGCGTCAACCGCAAACCAACCTTCCACAATAATTTTCAGGATAGCACCATCGCGCTCGAAGATGGGAATGTTACGGTGCAGCTGGCCCGTGAAAAGAAAAAGACGGCGGGCAAACTCAACGACGGCAAATGGCACCACGTGGCTCTGGTGGTTGCGGCCGAGGAAGGATTTACGCTTTATATCGACGGGAAGAAGCAACTCGCGGGCGATACAGACCGCATGGGCACGTGGCATCTCTGGCACGTGCCGACCGAGCGGCTCGGCATGCGGATCGGGCCCGCTGACAGGAAATCGACGGTAACGATCGATGAACTTCGGGTTTTCAACAGGCCCCTGAACCGAACAGAATTAGAAAGTGTTTTCAAAAACTGAGGGGCATGCGCATGCTGAACTATTTGGAGATGGACATGAGCGATGAAAGGGTGGGCTGAACTTCCGCCGGCAGAACGGCAGAACCGACAAGCCGGCAGGTCTGCGTCCGCGGCCAATTATCGGGAGCGGATAAGCAAATTGAAACGTCGAAGAGGTTTGGACGGAAGGGGGACTTTCAAATACAGAAATAGTGTCGCTGACCTCTTATCCCATCCTCCGGGTGCTGCATACTGCGTTTGGCCGTCTCAAGTCCAGTTTCGCCCGCCGAGGCGGGCTCAGCTGAACTCGAGTCTCCATTTCCCGTGAGCGGACTGGACTTCAGAACCGCCCTGCGGGGCTGGAGTTCAGAACGCGGCCAACAAGCGGGGCTGCGCTTACGCAATCTTTGCCGCTCAATGGTCAGTTGCATAAAGAACTCTAAAGAGGTTCCCCGGGAAACCTGAGGAATTTGCGCCTGGCTCTGTTCGGGAGTCGGCGGCAACCACAAGCCAGTCCAGCGTTGTCAAACAGAGAAATGACCCACAGCGCAAATTCCTCTCGGGAGCAAAAGTTTGACAAATCCCGAAGAGAAGGTACAATATAAGAGTAATAATTTCCTCTGTTTAAAATTTCATACTTGCGAAGCCACTTTTGCCTTATTGCGAGCGGAAGTCGGCAACATTTTGGATCCGCAGCTGAGAACAAGGAGCCGGAATTGATGGACAGAATCAGAGCGAGCACCACCCCACTCACGAAACGCCTTTTTGCTGGTCCTGACAGGTCAGGAAAGCAGAGACTGAATGCTTTCACACTGATTGAACTGCTCGTTGTAATTGCCATTATAGCCATTCTTGCCGCGATGCTCATGCCGGCACTTCAGAGTGCCCGTGAAGCGGCCTGGCGGGCAGCCTGCGCGTCCAATTTCCACCAGCTGCAGCTCGGTATTCATCAGTTTGCCATCGACCACAACGGGGAGGTCCCGATGGTGAACGACGGCTCTTACGCCACGCTCGGCTCGACGGGTCCGGGTATCAAACCCTGGCACGACGCCGAGAGCGCTATCGACAACGATCCCCATTGCCAGTGGACCGAACAGTATTTGAACGGCCGATGGCGTTACGACTCATCGGAGGACCGCGTCATCCTTCCCGACGTAGAAATTTGCCCCGGATTGCCGAGAAACAAAGACCTCTACCTGTACGGCTGGGGCAGCGGGGACCGAGGAATTAAGAAAATCGGGGAGCGGATCTACCGGATCAACACCGTGGTTGGCTACGGTTCCTGGCTGGGGCTTTTTCACGCGTACTACGAGGATCCCAGTACTGGAAATTCCTTTGGCTCCAAAAACGGCATACACAACGGTCGTTACAGCTACGTAAATCCCAACGATCCATCAAAAAATCACCCCCTCCGCCTGTCTGATTTCCGCAAACCAACCGACGATATTGTGCTGATCGACTTATTGTTGCAAGAAGGAAACTACACCCAATACGTAGCGGAGACTCGCTGGACAATTGCCCACGGAGATGCTGCTTCTCCCATGGGAGTAAATCAAGGTTACGCCGATGGATCCGTCAGGTGGCATGCGTTCGCGAAGCTCAACACCGGATACAAACCCGCGTATAGCTGGGGTCGGAAAGTGGTTCAGCCGTACCACCGGGATCTGAGTGCTTCGGGCGACTACAAAGGGCCGGGCACAATCTTCAATTTCGGTGGTTACCCCGACAAAAAATGGTGGGGAACCCTCGATTGGAATTGGTACGGCTTCTCAACCCACGGACTCTACCATGTCGTCAACTACGATCCGACCCCTTAAACGCAAGAGGATCGAGGACAAAGACCCTCTTGCGTCGCATGAAAGGACCCGCAGATGCGCATATCACAGCCCCAGCCCCGTGGTCACGCTTTCACGCTCATAGAATTGCTGGTTGTTATTGCCATCATTGCCATCATCTCCGATTTGGAACACCCATCGGAGGATATCCTCATCGCTGATCTTATTCTTCAATACGGAACAAGCTACATTCCCTCCCAACTCCAAACGGTGGCCCACGGCGATCTGGCCTCTCCAAACGGGATGAACCAGAGCTACGCGGATGGATCAGTGCGCTGGCATTCATACGCCGAGTTGAACACAGGATACAGATGTTCATACAGCTGGGATCGGAACGTTCTGGCGTATTACCACCGCAATGAAAAACTGACAGGAGCAGATCGGGACGGAAAGACGACCTTCAATCACGGCGGATATCCGCACGAATGCTGGTGGAATCCCGGTGCCTGTGACAGACCGTGGTTTGGATTCATATCCCACAACCTGTGCAACCGGGAGTTTTGATTCAAGAGCCCCGCTTCGGCATCCGCGCCACCCACAAGTCCACTCTCCAGGTCCCGCGAGCGGACTGGACTTCAGCCGAAGGCTGGAGTTCAGAACGCGGACCATAAACCGAAACCACAAAACTGTGGCCTCTTACGGCACGAGACATTTCCCGCAAACCAGGGATGTTGACCGCACCGGCCCGTGTGGTGTCCCGCGCGCCAACGGTGCCCCCCGTGGGGGATTCAATGGGACAGAGGGCCTGCCATTTTAAATATCACTTGCATTGGCATACCCCTTTCAGGTAATCCACCGCGACTCGCGCGCCCCGTGGGGGATTCAATTTCCGGAAATATCAGTTTCACCGGCAGAGCTTACTAAGGACCCTGCAGCACCCCGATGTAGTCTACCGCGACTCGCGGTCGCCGCATTCGAAAGGCTCAGCGGCAAACCCGAAAAAGGCCAGTGCTTTGTGTGTGTCCCCACGCAACGGACCGCTGAAGCGGTCCACTACAAGCACCTCCCTGTATTTTGGACGGTCCGAGAGTTATTGCGGACTGCGAAATCATCGTCAGGCTCGTAGTGAGTCTCTGCAGGGGCTCGGTCGTTTGGCTATTTCTTTTGCTTCAGCTTGTTTCCGGCGAGGAAATGGGCACACTGAAACCTGCGGGATACGCAGTCGAGATACGGGGTCGCAGGCTTACAGAATCATTGACACTAAGTTATCAAAGAGCAAAACGGCCCCCTGCGCCAAATTCCTTGAGCTGATTAAAAGTTTGACAGCGCATTAATTTTGCGTATAATAAATTATTGGAATTTGGCCCGGTGGTTCTTCAGATGGTTTCCGCCGCAAAAAGACGTTTGTTTCAGGGAGTATTCCAGGATGAAGGCAGAACAGGTCAGGGATGTCGAGCAGGGTACGAGGGTTGAAGAGATTGTCTCGGACATCCGCGGGAAGATACTGCGGGGTGATCTGACCCCTGGCGAACAGCTCCCGATCCGGCTCGAGCTCTCCGAACAATACGGTGCCAGCAGTCGGACTCTCCAGGAAGCTGTGGATCATTTGATGGAACAGGGGTTCCTGAGGGCGAATCGGCGTCACGGCACCTTCGTCGCACCCCACCCGCCGCACATCTCGCGTTACGGGTTGGTCTTCCCGTTTTCCCGCTCCCGCAGCAATCGTTCTCGCCACTGGCTTGCTTTGAAAAAAGTCGCAGAAGAAATCGAAGATCCCCCCGAATTCGAAATCCATCGGTACTTCGGAATGGAGAAGCCGTCTGACGCCGAAGATTACCAAACGCTTATCTCGGATATTGAGCAACACCGTCTGGCGGGTCTTATTTTCTCCAGTCCACCTTATGCTCTCTCCGGCACGCCGGTTTTGGAATGGAAAGGTTTGCCGCGGGTGGAAGTAGCCTCGAAACCCCAGCGACCTCACGTAAGCTGCGTTAAATACGACAACGAGACATTTCTCAGAAAGGTCCTTGGTTATTTCAAAGAACGAGGTTGCGCTCGACTCGGAATTTTCGATCTCATCAAAGAGGGCGACGCGCTCACTCCCCGAATGCAAGCAATCTGTCAGGCTGCTCCCGAATACGGACTCCGGGTGAAAGATCCCTGGGTGGTCGGGGGAGCGGTCGGCGCAAGTCATTTCACAAAGAACACGATCCGATTGCTCATGCACCTCCCGGCCGAGAACCGTCCGGATGCCCTCCTGATCGGTGACGACAACCTGGCAAAGGACGTCACCGAAGCCATCGCCGCTTCGCCCGTAAAAGTCCCCGAAGACCTCGATATCGTCTGTCACGCCAATTTCCCCTGTCCTCCCCCGACAGCCGTGCCGGCCCACAAAGTGGGCTACCGCATGGATGAAGTGATCGATGTGGCGATCCGGCATATAAACGCGCTCCGGCGTGGCGATGAAGATGTGCGCACGATCGAAATTCTTGCCAAAACCGAGGGAGAAGTGGAAAACGCCGTGAGGGAATACCACCCGGTTCCTTCAAGCGGATAGGAACAGGAAAAATGAATGAGAATTCGGATCAAATGGGGTTTACGTTAATTGAACTGCTCGTCGTCATCGCCATCATCGCCATCCTCGCCGCGATGCTCATGCCGGCTCTCGAGCGTGCCCGACACAGCGCGGTAAGAGTTCAGTGCGCCGGCGAACTCCACCAATGCCATACCGCAATCGCCCTCTACCTCCATGACGAAGGCACCGTGCCGTTTAACCACGGAAGAGGCGGAGCCATGCGTTATGCACTCAAGACGGACAGCTACACAACATTGCTTAACGCTTATCTATCGTCGGATATCGACGGAATCGGCGGCACCTGCCCGAGTCTCCGCCCCAAGGATATCCGCCACTCAGGCTACAATTATTTCGGCAACTACACTCTGTGGCGTCCTGATCATCCCGACTACTCCACGGTTTCACCCCGCCGCTTTGTGGATCTGGAGGAAACCGCCCGACGCGCTCGAGAAGTCAGTCCCGGTCGCTATCTCAATGGACGCTGGATCCTGATGACCGATCGAATCCAGATTGACGAAGGAACCACGATTTACGATTTCGAAGACGACAATTCGGCGGATAAACACGACACCGGCGCCGTCGCCCACCCTCTTTCCCACAAAGTCTTAGGCGGCAACATCTTATGGATTGAAGGAGCCGTCAACTGGCGCACCATGCCCGGTTATCTGCAGGAATTCCCGCTGGCCTCTGGTCACACCGGAACCGAAGAAGGCTGGGCCCGCCACGGCGTCGGAACGCCCCGTGTCGATGCCATGGTACCAATCGAAGTCATCGATATCATGTACACCTCACGATGGAACGGAAAGATCCGAATCCGGCCCGGTATCAAGTGGAGTTCGCCCTATATCGCTCTGGAGAACTGAGATGAAACGTCAGGGCTTCACCCTCATCGAATTGCTTGTGGTCATTGCCATCATCGCCATCCTCGCTGCGATGCTCATGCCGGCGCTGCAATCGGCACGGGAAGCGGCCCGCCGGGTCACCTCCCAGAACCAGCTCCGTCAGGTCAGCCTGGCCAACTTTGCCTACTCCAACGATAACGACGGAAAACTCCCGTATCTGGCCAATGGATGGTACGGTATAGGCGGCGTAGCAGAAAAATCCGTGGACAACTGGAGCGAATCCTACTACGGAGTCGGCTGGAGACAAGACGGTAGCTGGCATGTGCCCGACCTGTTTGTCTGCCCCGAAATTAAACGGCAGAAAGATTATTACATCGCTCATATGCCCCGTGGATACGAGTATTTTAAAATCGGAGACGACCATCATCTCCACAACGACCTCGTCATTGGCTACGTCACCTGGATCGGCACCGTTGCGACCTGGCAGCATGATACTCACTGCCCTCAGGGGAAATACTGCGACATCAACTGCGTCCAGATACCTGTTTATAAGCTGCAAAACCCATCTCACGAAGTCCTCGTTGTCGACAGAAATATCCAGGGGACCGCTAATACCAGCACGTATGTCTCAAACGTTCCCTGGACGGTTTCTCACGGCGAAGCCAATCGTCCCGATGGCACAAATCAGGCATACGCGGACAGCCACGTCGAATGGGTGGATTTCGACAATACCAACTGGTTCTTCCAGCCCGGCTCATACTCGAGAGACCGAAAACAACAGGTGCCATACTACGCAAGTGAACACGCGCAACTTAACCGAACCGGTTATCCCGATAACCCGCCGCATGATTGTGGAGGAGGCATCCCAATCGGGACCGATTGGTTCGGAATGGAAGGAAATAAAGCCGCCGGTTCCTATAATCCTAACCCGTGAAAATCTCTAACCTGATTTCACGGATGATTGGAATCAGTTCCTGTCAAATTTAACATCGCGTTTTTAGCCTGAAGATCCAGTTGCATGGGTCATTGCGAGCCCATCGAAAAATGAACTAAATTTATCCGTCCTCTGACGGGCAATCTCGTCGTTCTTTCGGCCCAACACCCAGATTGCCGCGGCGTCCCCCACAACGGAATGCCTCGCAATGATACATCAGCCTTAATAGTTTGTGGCAACGTGTGCTCAACGTGTATGCATCGGTGAGATGCAAACTGAGATAGTCCGGCGTTCAATCATTAACACGGTTCGAAAGAACTGCTGTCGTCACATGTTCGTACAACGGAAAGGAAGCGCAACGTGAAGAAATCGGAAAGTACCATTCTCGATCGCAGATCCGCAAAGAAATTCCTCTGGCTCCTGGTTCTCCTCCTCCTGGCTTTCTCACCGGTGATTGGCCTCTCCGCTGAAAACGGCGGGCCGCGCGGGCGAAACAAACGCCTCTTCGTCGTGCCCAGACCCGGGAAAATAGAGATCGACGGACAACTCGATGACTGGGACCGGTCCGGGGGAATCCTCAGCTTCGCCAAAACCGCCATCCGCGACAAACAATACGGTCGCACCTACGCGATGTACGATAAAAAGGCGCTCTACATCGCCGGAGAAGTGCGCGACGACAGCCCGATGATGAATATGCACGACCCGAAAGCCAACCCGGATCGGGCCTGGGACGCCGATTGTTTCCAGTTCCGCATCTACCTGAAACCGCAGTATCCCGGGAACGACTCGAAGTTCAATAACCCTGAAAAACACCGTCGGCTCGCGCATCTGCTGCTGTGGTATTACACCAAAGACAAACAGCCCAACCTCCAGCTCCGCTACAGCATGGCCTACATCCTCCCTCAAGAAGACTGGTCCGCCGGAATCGTCCCGCACGATCTGTTCGACGCAGCTTACCGCAAGTGGGAAGACAACAAAGGCTATACCTTCGAATACCGCATTCCCTGGGACGTGCTGAGCAAAAAATACCGTCCGAAAGCCGGCGACATCACCGCGGCAGCGCTCCAGTACCAGTGGAGCCGCGCCGATGGGCTCAAACAGGTCAGCTCGGCGAAAGACCTCGAACGCAAACCCGGGTTCCAATTCCAGACCACCGATGTCTGGGGCAAAGCCATTTTTGCCCAACGCGGCAACCTCCCCGATGTCCCCTTCGCCGCCGGCGATGTCGAACCTCCCGAGCCGCCTCTTCCGCTCCGGTTCCGCTACAACCTCCCCGAAGATGGCCGTGTCGTCATCGGACTCTGGAACGAAGATAACATTTTTCAGGCCCATGTAGTCGTGGACGAACCGCGAAAAGCGGGGAAAGTCGAAGAAAAATGGGACGGTCTCGGCTACCACACGGAAGAACCGCTCCCGGCCGGAACCTACAAATGGAAAGGACTCTACCGCGACAAACTGACCGAAGAGCATATCCTCTCGGTGCATAATGCGGGCACGCCGCCCTATAAGACCGATGACAATACCGGGGGCTGGGGCGCCGACCATGGCGAACCCACTACAGTCGAATCGGTCGGCGATAAAATGCTGCTCGCCTGGCATACCACCGAATCCGGATGGGGTATCATTCGCACCGACCTGGACGGCGACAAAGAAGGGGGAATTAAACATGTCGCCGAGTATCTCGCCGGCGACGGAAAACGCTACTTCGCCGCAGGCGGGCACGCCTACCAGGGCAAGGACAAGGTCCGCGTCTACGACCTCGCCGACAGCCGCCCGATGGCCTTCGAAGGCGGCCGGAATTACGTCGAACAACCGCCCCTTAAGGAAACGAAAAAATCAGAGGAAGAAAACGGCCAGGGCGCCCCTCTGCCCAACCGGGTCACCGGACTCGCCTGGCACGACGGACGTATCTTTGTCAGCTACGCCAACCGCGATCTCATCGGCGTCAATGACGATGCGACGGGGAAACTTCTCAAAACCCACGAAGTCCCCTCCCCCGGCCGGCTTGCCATCGCACCGAACGGGTCCCTTCTCGCACTCTCCGCCGGGGAAAAAGCCGTCCGTATCGTCGACGGGAAAGCGAAGACCGTCGTCAGTGGCGGACTCGATGAACCGCAGGGAATCGCCACAGACGGCGAAGGCAACATTTATGTCAGCAACCAGGGCACGCTCCAGAATGTAAGCGTCTTCGCTCCCGACGGGACACCGAAGACCACGATCGGCAAAAAAGGTGGCCGTCCACGCGTCGGGGAGCACGATCCCGAAGGTATGCTCGAACCGGGCGGAATCGCGATCGATGCCAAAAGTCGGCTCTGGGTGGCCGAAACCCTCGACCGTCCCAAACGGATCAGCGTCTGGGATACTGAAACGGAGAAAAACGTCGCGGAATATTTCGGCGCCAGCTCCTACTTCGGCTGGGCATACATGGATCCCGAACATCCTGACGAAGTCTACTGCCACGGGTGTCTCTGGAAAGTGGATCTGGACAAAAGGACCAAAAAACTCGTCAGCACCACCTGGCGTCGGACCTCTCCCAACCAGCCGCCGCCCCCGAATCCCGGCGGGTACGCCGGACATTTCCGCGTCGTCACCGGAAAAAACGGAGCCCAGTTCGGCTGGGGAATGGCCGGCCGATCCCGCGGTCTCGTGGTTTACATGCGTGAAGGTAACATCTACAAACCCATAGCGGGCATGATCGCCCCGGCGCAGTATCCTGCGCTTGAGGAACACTGGGCCTCGTTGCAGGAAAAATGGAAGAAGCAACGAATAGCCCGCCACCGCCGGCCGCGATGTCTGCTCTGGCAGGACAAAAACGACGACCAGAAAGTTCAGGTCGATGAAACAACCGTCCCCCCGGAGGGCGGCAAGAGAAGTTGGTGCAACTGGATCGGCAAAGACCTTACCCTCTGGCATGAAGCCGGATACCGTTCAAAACCCGTCAAATTCGACGGCAAACGCCCGGTTTACGACTTCACAAAGATGGAAAAGGCTCCTCTTCGTGGAGGCAATGCCAACTGCGCCTCGTTCTGGTTCGATCAACCGAAAAAGGACGGGGTTTACTTTTTGAGATCCGGAAAACCTCACAGCCTGATGAAGCGAACTGTCGACGGAAAACTCCTGTGGTCGTACGGAAAACTCTCCAGCTGGCGCGCCGCTCTCGGCAAACCGGCGATGACCGACGGGGATCTATGGGGTCTCACGATGCCCCTGGGGATGGCCGGACAGTTCACCGGCGCGAGCAGCTATTTCAACCCGTATCACATCTTCACCCGAGACGGACTGTATGTGGGGATGGTGATGCGGACCACCCGCGACGGGAAAGGTCTCGGTCCGTTCGTCACCGCCTCGGAAACCCTGACCGGTCAGCTGGTGAAACCGAAAGGGATGGAACGATGGTTCCTGCTCGCCGGCGATCAGGACGGGCGTATCACCGAGATTCACGGACTCGACACTGTCCAACGTCTCCCCGGAGGCACCTACAAAATCACGCCCGACGACGTAAAAAAAGTAACTCAGTCTCTGCAAAAATACGAGGCGGCCAGAGCCCAGACGCAACCGCTTTTCATCGAGCGTTATCCTGTCAGCCTCGAGAGACCCGGCGGTGGAGTGTTCGTCCGGGAAGACGAAAACCGTGCTTTCCGCGGCGAGATGGCCTACGACAGCGACAACGTCTATTTTCGATACAAAGTCGAAAGCCCCGCGCCGTTCATCAATGACGCCCCGGATCCGCAGATTCTTTTCAAAGGCGGGAACCTGATCGACGTGCAGATGGCCACGAATCCCGATGCCGATCCCAAACGCGAGAACCCGGTTCCGGGCGATGTCCGTCTGCTGATCGGCCGAAGGCCGAAAGGCGACCCCATCGCGGTCCTCTTTCGCCCGAAAGTCAAAGGTTTCAATGGCGATCCCATCGTCCTGGAATCGCCAACCGGCACGGAATCTTTCGATGAAATACGCGTCGTAAAAAAGGTGAAGCTATCGGTGGAAGAAACCAAAACCGGTTTCATTGCCACCGCGACGGTTCCGCGGGAGGTTCTCGGCTGGGAACCGGTGAGCGGATCGATTCTGCGGATGGATCTCGGCTATATCTACGGCAACAAGACCGGGAAAGCCGCTTCGATGCGGAGTTACTGGTCCAACGATAGTTTCACAGCCAACGTCACCGACGACATCCCCCACGAAAGCCGGTTGGAACCGGATCAGTGGGGCCGAGCGATTGTGGAATAGGTGCCTATCGCAGACAGTCCGGATCTTGCGACCCGGTACACAGCCTGGAGAGGCTGTGCCAGATGGTTCTGTAGTCTCTTTGGACGAATTTGAAATAAGCGTGCGCAAACGGCCGCAAGTATTAGTTTACCGGGCGTAACAAGGCCATCTAAGTTTACATGTCATTGCGCGGCAATCCGGCCGTGCTCGGCAGCCTCGCGCGAAGCAGGATCGTTGTTGAGTCGACAAAACAGCGAGACTGCTTCGCCGGAGTGAATGAAGACTCGAGTTCAGCTGAGTCCGCCGCATGGCGGGCGAAGGGGGACTTGAGGCGAACAAATATCGGAAACATGCAAATAGCACGGAAATTCCAAAAAAGTGAACCGCGTTCTGAACTCCAGACTCCTCTTTGCGGGGGCTGAAGTCCAGTCCGCTCGGTCAGATGGCGAATCGAACTGTTCAAGCGCTTCGCGCAAGGGTTTCCTCACACACCCCGACTCATAAAAATTAAACCCCAAACCTGAAGGAACGATCATGGCTGAAGGAAGCACAGCCCGCCCGAACATCCTGTTCATTTTCACCGACCAGCACCGTCTCTCCGGCGTCAGTTCCTACGGCAACACGCCCTGCCGGACTCCTCACATCGACCGTCTGGCCCGGGAAGGCACGCGCTTTGAGAACGCTTACACCGTCTTCCCCGTCTGCAGTCCGGCCCGCGGGACCATTCAAACGGGACTCTACCCTCACAGTCATGGCGTGACGGCCAATATCCATGAAGTTGCCTGTTCCGTTCACGAACTCCAGGACACGCCCGACCGGCTCCCCAGACGCCTTCAGGAAGCCGGATACGGGACGGGTTACACCGGCAAATGGCACCTGGGAACGGAGAAAGAGAGCACGTTTCACGCCCCGAATACCCCTTCCCTGCCCTCGGATCTGGGCTACGAAGGGCAGGATTTCCCGGGTCACGGCGGCGCCGGATACGGCTATCAGATCTACAAGGACTGGTTGAAAGAGAAAGGGCACGAGTTCAGCGTCAGGCCATGGGACGAGAATACGCGGAAAGTACGCCGTTCTATCGGTGTGATTGATCTGCCGCTGGAATGCACCGTGCCGGCTTTCCTCGTGGACAAAACCTTCGAGCTGATGGGTAATTTCGAAGAATGCGGGCAGCCTTTTTTCATGAGTCTCAACTTCTGGGGACCCCACGGCCCGTACCACGCGACCGAAGAATTTGTTGATATGTACCGCGACGTTGAAATTCCGCCCTGGCCGAATTTCGAATGGCCTTCCCGCGGCACCGACGGCCCGCATCATCTGAAAATCCACTGGGATAAAGAAAAATTGTCCTGGAACGAATGGGAAACCGCCGTCCGATACTACTACGCCCGCTGCAGCATGATCGACAGCCAGATCGGGCGGCTCTTAACGAATCTGCAGGAAACCGGACGGATCGAGAACACCTATATCATTTTCACCGCCGACCACGGAGAGACCCTCGGCAGTCACGGTGGCCTGCTCGACAAAGGCTGGCATCATTTCGAAGAAACCCACCGCGTCCCGATGATCGTTCGACCGCCCGGTGGAAGCGACATAAACGTCCGCGAAGAGTTTGTATCCCTGGCCGACATCTACCCGACGATACTCGATATCGCCGGCGCCGAACCTCCCGAATACCAGATGCACGGACGTTCCCTGTTGCCGCTTCTTGAAGACAGGGAGGTCGAGTGGCGAGACGCCGTGGTGACAGAGTTTCTCGGACTCGGCAGTGTCGGCACGTGCATGAAAACCATCCGGGTGGGGAATCTCAAATACGGCTACAACGGCCCGTTCCCCGGTGAACTCTACGATCTTGAGACCGATCCCCATGAAACACGTAACCTGATAGAGGACCCGGGTTACAGCAACGCGGTGCAACGTCTTCAGCAAAAACTCGATGAATGGATGGCTGAGACAAACGATCCCGCGCTCCGGATGTTCCGCTGGCACCGCCGCATAAGTCCGGAACAGTGATGGAACCGCCATGGGTGGCGCCGCTTTCAATTGGTGGCACTAAGATAGATGCTACGACAATCAGACAAGCTCAAAATGAGGAAAAACGTTCATATAATTTTTTCCCGGACATTTTGTCGGCGTAGATGAAAGCAAAAGCGGTGCTGCGCCCGCCGGATAGCGGGCTTCTCACCGCACTCCTAAAGCGCTTCGCGCAGGAGTCTCTTACATGCTCCGAAATCTCAAAATCAGCTTTGCATTTCGCACCGACACTTCCACGAAAATACGGCACCTTTTCGCAAACATTAATTTCTGACAAAGGACAAAAAACATGTTGATGAATCGAGGGCTTACGATTTTGTTCGCTTTGCTCGCGTTGACCCTTTTCTGTTCTCTCGCCGCCGGGGGCGATCCCAAACGGGGTATCCATAAACGTCTGTTCATCGTCCCGCGTCCCGGGAAAGTCACAATCGACGGCAAACTCGACGACTGGGACCTCTCCGGCCAGATCCTCAGCTATATCTCCGAAGAAACCCGAGAACGCAAAAATGGTCGCATGGCAATGATGTACGACGATAAGGCCCTCTACATCAGCGCCGAAATCCGCGATCCCAACCCGATGATGAACCGGCACGACCCCGAAGCCAACCCGGACAAAGTCTGGAACGCCGACTCCGTGCAGGTGCGAATCGTCATCGACCGAACCGAGAAATATCCGGCATCCTACACCAAATTCAAGAAAGAACAACACGGTAAAGACGTCCTCCAGCATCTGCTTCTCTGGTATTACACCGACGGCAAAGAACCGGGGCTCCAGCTCCGCAAAGACATGGCCTACACGGTCCCCGAAAAATGGAAACCGGATGGACTCGTCGATCCGACG
>JBKHIT010000087.1:0-13950 GCA_046538485.1 Candidatus Brocadiia bacterium
GCAACTGCAGGCTGTTCTTATAAATGGCGTGCTGACGGCTCGGTCCCGCGACTGCGGGACCAAACCGGTGTCCTGTTATACGTCGATAACACCCTATGCCAGGAACGATCACTTATTGGTTTCTCTACACTATCGTTCAAAAGCGTTTTAAAACAATTACGTCTTGAGGTTTGTGAAATTTCCGGGTTTGGGTTGCAGGCAGGGCAGCCGGGGATATCTTCATCATCCACGGGCCACATTGCGCAGTTGAATGAGGTACATTCTCCCGTTTGATACGTTTTAGAAAGACCAAAAGCGGTCACTTTCCTTTGTCACCCAGTTCCCGGCTGCGTTCGGTGGCGGAGCAGACGGCTCGAATGAGGGCGGACCGCAAACCGGCATCCTCCAGCGCCTCCACTGCACTGATCGTCGTCCCCGCCGGCGTGGTCACCTGGTCTTTGAGCGCTCCCGGATGCAGCCCGGTTTCCTGCACCATTGCGGCGGCCCCGCGGAGGGTCTGGACGGCCAGTTTCGTGGCCGTCTCGCGGGGAAGCCCCATCCGCACTCCGCCATCACTCAGGGCCTCAATCATCATATAGACGTAAGCCGGACCGCTCCCGCTCAATCCGGTCACTGCATCCATCAGTTCCTCATCCACCTCCACGCACTCACCGACCGCCGACAACATACTGCGAATCAGCTCCGCGTCGGGATCAGAGGCCCGGGGCCCCCTCGCGAAAGCGGAAGCGCCCTGTCCCACCAGTGCCGGAGTGTTCGGCATTACCCGTACCAGCCTTGCGGTGCCGAGTTTCTCATTAAGCCAGGTCAGGGTAATGCCCGGCGCTATGGAGACTATCAGCTTATCCGAACCCACCATCGGGGCTATTTCCTCGGTGACGACAGCAAGTTTCCCGGGTTTGACCGAAAGAACAACCACCTCGGCCTCCTCCACCAGCCTGGCATTGTCGCTGCAAATATTGTCACCGATTATCTCGGAGAATATTTCCCGTCTTTTCGCGGCGGGATCACTGGCAAACACGTTCCGTGCAGGAGCCACCTCCGCCTCTATTATGCCCTTCGCCAGTGCTTCCGCCATCTTGCCGGCACCTATAAACCCGATCTTTCGTCCGCTCATAATAGCCTCCTGTGTTAATTGTTTCCGTGCCACCTCGCCGGGCTCATTATCGATGAAACTGCATCCGTTCGCAATATCGCCCGGTCTAATCCGCGTTCAGAAGAGTCCCCAGCGGTAGAGACGCCCAGTGTTTTTACCACAACTCCCGCAACAAACCGCATAACAGCGGTGATCGTGCCACTCTATCGGCCTCTCAACTACCCCCATCTGCTGCAGGATCCTTGGTTCGGCGCGACATATTGGGCGAAAAGCACCGCCTTTACTTATGGCGCGATGTCCGCCTAACGCTTATAAGCCGGACGAAGCCAGAACTGATATATTAGTTTGACTTTTGATATGCAACCCGTTATTGTTTCCCCGTGAGTCGAAACACCTGCAAAATAATAAGACAAAATACCATGTCTCTTGCTACCGAAAGCTATCACAAACTGAAACAGCATCTTTTTTCATCCGAAGTCCGGCCCGATACAAGGTTTTCAATAAATGAGCTTTCCCGCCGGCTGGGTATTGGCCGTTCCCCTGTTCGGGATGCTGTCAAGCGGCTTGCCGCTGAGGGGCTATTGCAGTCTGTTGCACGTTCGGGAGTGATGCTAAAGCAGCTTTCCGGAAAAGATCTGCAGGAAATAGTGGAGTTGAGAGAGGCGCTTGAACCTTATGCTGTACGAAATGCCTGCCTTAAAATTGATTACGAACAGAAAAGGCATCTCCGTTTGATGATCGGTCGGATGCGCAAAAACGCACGTAAAATCGCAGATTCCCGTTTTGAGGATGCAGAGGCCTGTAAACATATGGCGGCGGCCGACCGCAATTTTCATGAGACCATTCTTGATGCAGCAGATAACACCCGGCTGAAACAAATTGTTGAAAATTATCAGCTGCTCACGAGTAAAATTCGGTATCCCTCCACTCACACCCTCCGCCATCTGGCGCTTACAGTTCTGGAGCACTGGCGTATTTATCAAGCTGTGGTAAAAGGTTCGCCGGATGATGCCGAATTCTGGATGATGCGTCATTCACGGCGCGGCGGCAGGGAAATGATCAAAAGCTTAGACGATGTTTATGGAGAAGAATAAATGAGCCACAATATAGTCAGAGCACTAACGGATATTGATACGCCGACATTGGCCAATGCCATTGAAAAACTTGAAGTGCGCAACAGACTTTCAGGGTTCTGCAACCGCTCTATGCGTCAGCTCACACCTGAAATGGGCGTTTTTTGCGGATATGCCGTTACTGTAAGGGCCACCACTGCTACCGCAGAACCTTCCGACAGAGAAGAATGTGTTGGAAAATACCTTGATCTCTGCACGGCGATCCGTTCCGCTCCAAAACCCGCTGTTGTGGTTTTTCAGGAATTCGGCCCGCATCCGGAGTTTTCAGCCCACATAGGCGAAGTCCTTGCCACTATGTTCCAGCGTTTCGGTGCCATAGGGGTTGTGAGCGACAGTGCGGTTAGGGATATGCCGGAGCTGCGAAAACTGAATTTCCAGGCCTTCGCACCCGGAACCGTAGCAAGTCATGCAAACTTTGTTATTCACTCCGTACAGCAGCCCGTGCAAATCTGCGGAATGAGTGTCGACCCGGCCGATCTTCTGCACGGTGATGAAAACGGACTGATAAACGTTCCGGAGACGGGACGTGATCAGTTACCGGAACTCGCCGGGCAGGTGCTGGAGAGCGAAAGGGAAGCTCTTGAGTACATTAAGAGTGAGGAGGTCACTCTTGACGGGATCAGGGATAAATTAACCCATTAAGTTGAACTGATGGACTTGATCTACTGACAACCTTAAACGAAAGCGGGAACGCAAAATGAAAATAGTTGTTTTAGACGGCCATACACTGAATCCGGGCGACCTCTCCTGGGAAGGGCTCGAATCGCTGGGCAACTCACCATATATGACCGCACATCGCCGGAGCAAACAGTTGAGCGTGCTCAGGGTGCGGAGGTGGTGCTTACGAACAAAACCGAACTGGACCGTGCTGTGATAAACGCTCTCCCGGACCTGAAATATATTGGAGTGCTGGCCACCGGCTATAATGTCGTGGATATAGATGCGGCCGCCGAACGCGGTATACCTGTCACAAACGTGCCGACATACGGCACGGCATCGGTTGCGCAAATGACTTTTGCCCTGCTGCTTGAACTGACCCAGCACGTGGCTTATCACTCCCGGACGGTTCATGAGGGACGTTGGAACCGAAGTGAAGATTTCTGTTACTGGGACTTCCCGCTCGTCGAACTCAGCGGGCTTACTATGGGACTGATCGGATTCGGCCGCATAGGCCGTGCTGTTGCTAAGGCGGCCCGAGGCTTCGGGATGAACCCAATAGCTTACGATCCGATGGCCGCAGGGTCGAAAACGGATATTGACATGACAGAATTCAATGACCTGCTGAAAAGAAGTGACGTCGTCAGTCTGCATTGTCCCCTCACCGATGAAAACAAAGGACTAATAAATGCCGAGAAGTTGGACTTGATGAAATCCACTGCATATCTGATAAACACAGCCCGAGGCCCGCTTGTAAATGAGCAGGCATTGGCTGAGGCACTAAACAATGGACATATTGCCGGGGCGGGGATTGATGTGCTGTCCGAAGAACCGCCCCGGACAGAGAGTCCGCTTTTCGGGGCAAAGAACTGCTTTATCACCCCGCATATATCCTGGGCGACTTCCGCGGCACGCCGGCGCCTGATGGAAACCGCCGTAGAGAACGTGCGGTCTTTCATTTCGGGTAACGTAAAAAACTGCGTGAATAATATGAATTAATATGAGATGAACATGAAAAATCTGATTGTTTTTATAGCAGAAGGTATGCCGGCGGATGCTATTTCCGCCCTGGGACGCCCAGGGGTTAAAACCCCAAATCTGGATCGGCTGGCCGGACAGAGCGTGGCCTTTCCCAACGCCTACTGCACCCAGCCGGTCTGCACGCCGGCCCGGGCCAGCATCTTTACCGGGCGATATCCGCACGAAACCTGCCGGGATAATGAACACAACCTGGCACCGGATATCCCGTGCTTTCCGGAATTGTCGGATTTTTCGGATTACCGCACCGCCATGATAGGTAAGTGGGACCTCGGCGATGAAGTTTTCGCCCAGCATGGATTTGAAACGTGGCGCAGCATAGACGCTTCACGCCATGCACATTATTCGCCGGGCCGGGACCGATCCAGGGAGACCAGCTATGCCGGGTTTTTGCGCAGCCATGGTTACGAACCGGACGTGCCGCTGTCGAACCGCGGAAATAACCCGCACTCATGGTTCAACCACCCCGTGCAAATACCCGAGAAGTTCAGCCCGGATGCGTTTGCCGCACAGGAAGCGATTGAGTTTATCCGGGATGCGGCAAACTCCCCTTTTATGCTGTGGATGCCCTTCCTGCGATGCAAACCGGGGCCGTTCGATAACAGTGACAAAATCCACGATCCTGCTGATATGCAGTTGCCGGATAATACTTTCCACGATATGGCACACGATTGCGACCGTCACCCTAAATCCCGCCTGTTAGCATTTCATTATCGAAATAGAAGCCCGGATCAATGGAAACGGACAATCGCCGACTATTTCAACAAAATCACTTTGATAGATCGTTATGTGGGGAATGTTCTTGATGAGCTCAACAGACAGGGAAAGGCCGAGGAAACGGCAATAGTGTTCACGGGCGATCATGGTTTTATGCTCGGCGAACACGGCATGTCCAAGAAATCTGTCATGACCGAGGAGTCTGTCAAAGTGCCTCTTATGTTTTGCATTCCCGGGGTAACGGACGCGGGCCGGGTCATCGAGTCTCCATTCGGTCACATAGACCTTGTGCCCACTCTGCTTGAAGCTATGGGGCGGGAGGTTCCGGACTCTCTTCCGGGACAAAGCTGGTTTGATGGCTTAAAATATCCGGAAAAGGAACTCCCCAATAAAGATGTATTTATAGAATGGAACGGCCCCGGGCCCAAGGGGGTGTTCAAACGATTGTGGAATCACATAACTGAAGATATCGGTCCTTACTGGAAAGGGCCCGATCTGGTAGATATGGCGAGGGTCTGGACCGACCCGGTGAGAACAATTATTACTGCGGATGGGTGGAAATACAGCCATAGCCCGCTGGGGTTTCACGAGCTGTTCAATCTTAAAAAAGACCCGCATGAACTCCACAACCTCGCAGTGGAAAAAGAAATGTCAGCAACGGTCAGTGAGCTGAAGGACAAACTTTTTCGATGGAGGGAAGCTGCGGCGGATCACCAGCCGGTGAAAAACTGGCCAGAGGAAAAAGATTTTGTCGGAACCGATGCAGACGCAGATCTGCCACTAACGTAAAACTTTACTTTGAAGGAGGCTTATGTATGAGCTGTAAATTGGGATTTATCGGACTTGGCGTAATGGGGAAAAGTATGGCCGGACATCTGCTCGATGCCGGACACCAGCTTCATGTTTATAACCGAACCAGAGAAAAGGCAAACGAGCTCCTTGAGAATGGGGCCGTCTGGGAAGAGAGCCCGGCGGAAATCGCCCAAAAATGCGAGACAGTCTTCACAATCGTAGGGTTTCCACAGGACGTTGAAGAGGTTTATTTCGGCCCTGAGGGACTCCTGGAAAACATGCAGGAGGGGGCTGTGCTGGTGGATATGACCACTTCAAGTCCCGAACTTGCCCAGCGCATAGCTGAAGAAGCGAAAAAACGGGGCGGGAGCGCTCTGGATGCACCCGTTTCCGGCGGTGATACCGGGGCAAAAGAGGCCAAACTTTCAATAATGGTCGGTGGCGATCGGGAAGCATTTGATCGCGTGCAGCCGCTCTTTGAGCTGATGGGCACCAATATCGTGCTCCAGGGCCCTGCAGGGAGCGGGCAGCACTGCAAAATGTGCAACCAGATAGCTATCGCTTCAAACATGCTCGGCGTATGTGAGGCCATTGCTTATGCTAAAAAAGCTGGACTGGACCCCAGAACTGTGCTCGAAAGCATAGAATCGGGCGCAGCCGGAAGCTGGTCGCTCAGCAATATGGCGCCCAGAATGCTTGATGAAAATTTTGATCCCGGTTTCTATGTCAAACACTTTATCAAAGATATGTCGATAGCCTCGGATTCGGCGGATAATATTTCACTGGATACGCCCGGTCTCGACCTTGCGCTCGAGATGTACAAAAAACTGGTCGACAAAGGCCACGAGGACGACGGAACGCAGGGTCTGTACCGGCTGTATGAGCAGAAATAAATATCCACATGAATGATCCGGTAAAGGTTGCATAATGGCTGAAATACACGGTGGCAGGCCCCGTGGTGGTCATGACTTGTTGCAAACAAAAACAAAGAAGCTGCACAACTTTTAGGTCGATCATAAAACAAATGGAAAATTTAAACCCGAAAGAAGATGTGAGGTTTGAAAGTACGGAGCCGACACTGGGTCAATATAATATTATTTTTGACCATTATGCGGAAATCCCCATGCAGCACGGCCGCCTGATCTCCGACGCGCCGTCTCTGCTGCGCACCCGCGACGGCGCACTGCTCTGTGCCGTGCCGTTCATCGTCAATCACCACGGCGACAAAGGGCTGCCGAAAGACCCCTCCTTCCGTCCACTGCTATTTTTCCGCAGCACGGACGAGGGGCAGAGCTGGCAGCGACTGGACACGTCCAGCGATTTTTGCTGCGGGACGATGTTCCGACATGGCGACGCGCTCTATTTCATTGGCGCCGGACCGGTACACCGCGGACCGGAGTCCGGCATCAACATTATCCGCTCCGAGGACGAGGGTTGCACCTGGACCGAACCGGTAAAGCTGTTCAAGGGGCCTTTTTACAATCCTTCCTCCAGCTATGTTATCCGCAACGGGCAGTTCTACTGGTGCTTCGATACCGGGCGCGACACCACCTATATCGTGGCCGGCGATCTGTCCCGCGACCTGACCGATCCGGCGGCCTGGCGCATTTCCGACGGCCTTCCGATTCCCGAGGTGCCGCGTGAGCTTACCCGCCTCGACAACCGACGGGGCAAGATCCTCGAGGGCAATGTGGTCGAAGTCAATGGACGCCTGCAGGTGAGCTGGCGCTTCATGATCGACTCACGCGACACGGTGGGCATCGGCGTGATATGCGATTTTGAGGACGACGGAAAAAAGATCGATTACCGCTTTCGCCAGTTTCATCCGCTGCCGGGAGCGCAGAACCAATTCCACATCGTCCATGACGACGTGACGGACCTCTACTGGATGAGCGCGACTCTCCCCACCCGCTCGCAGGAGCAGGATCCGGAATTCAACGCCCGCCTTAAAGCCAATGAACGCTATGCCGGCGTCCCCGGCAAGGAACGCCGCATCCTGGCGCTTTTCTGCAGTTTCGATGCCCTGAACTGGCTGCCGACCGGTTACATCATCGTCTGGCCGCTGGTGCGGCAGGCTTCGAACTATTGCGGCCTGCTGATCGACGGGGACGACCTGCTGGTGGCCGCCCGCACCTCGCGCAACGGCGCCCATCAGCATGATAATGATCTGACAACCTTTCACCGCGTCACTGGTTTTCGCGAACGGGCGGAGTTCTTGATGGAGACGTAAAATGACTGCTGGAAAACCGAACATCCTGCTGATCACCACCGATCAACACCGATTGTCCGGTGTCGGCGCCTATGGCCCGACCCCCTGTCAAACCCCGAACATCGATGCGCTGGCAAGCAAGGGAGTCCTTTTTGAGAACACCTACACGACGTGTCCGGTCTGTACGCCGGCCCGCGCTTCGATCATGACCGGACTTTACCCGCACTCCCACGGTATGACGGGCAATCCCCACCAGCTCGGCACCTGCGTGAGCGAGCTGCCCGATCATCCGGACATTCTGCCCCGCAGATTGGCTACGGGCGGCTATCAACTGGGATGGACCGGCAAATGGCATCTGGGGACGGGATACCAGACCATCCGCCGTCCGGGCTCCTACATCGACATGCCCAACACTCCGTCTTTGCCGGAACGCTTCGGGTTCCAGGGGCATCGTCAGGATCCTAACGGCAAAGGGCATTCGGCGCCGGGCTTTGCGGAATACTTGCAGGTCAATCGGCTGCCTTCCGGGACGCGCCCGCCCGCTTCCGACAGTCGTCGCCCCGCCCATAACTACGGAATACTCGAAGGTCCGGAAGAGGCCACCTTTTCATACTATCTGGTCAATGAAACAATCAAGCTCATCGACGACTTCAAAACGGGCGATGAGCCTTTCTTCATTTCGCATAATTTTCCGGGTCCGCATCACCCCTGGAAAGTGCCACAGGCATTTTACGATCTTTATCGGGATGTCGATATTCCCGAATGGCCGAACTATCGCTGGGAAGCGGGCAGCACGCCGGGACCGCACGGGATGAATCTGCACCCGCGGGCGCAGGAGCTGGAATGGGCCGACTGGGCCGAATCGATCCGCTATTATTATGCCTATATCTCTCTGATCGACCGGCAGATCGGCCGCCTGCTTGAGCATCTCGAAATGAACGGCCTAATGGAAAACACCATGATCGTCTTCACCTCCGATCACGGCGAAGCCATTGGCAGTCACGGCGGCCTGTCCAACAAGGGCTGGACGCACTTCGAGGAAATACAGCGTGTGCCGCTGATCGTGGTACCGCCGCAGGGCTTCTCTTCCCGGCCTGCAGCCCCGGAACGAGTGCGTTCGGAATTTGCTTCCCTCGCCGATCTGTATCCGACTCTGCTCGATTATGCCGGGGCGCTCGGCGACGACATCCCCTATCATGGTCGCTCCCTCAGGCCGTTACTGGAAAGCAGAGCGGTTAAGTGGCGTGAAGCGGTCTTTGTCGAGTTCTTCTCCGTCTTTCGCGCAATCGCCACCCTCTACACCGTTCGCAAGGGTTCCTGGAAATACGGATGGAACGCTGTCGGCCGCGATGAACTGTACGACCTCGACAGTGACCCACATGAAATGAATAATCTTATCGATGCGCCGGCGGCTCAGCCAAAACGCGACGAGTTGCGTCAAACTTTAGCCGAATGGGCTCGGGAAACCGGCGTCACGCTGAGCGGTCCTGACAGCCCCACGGGTAAATTGATTCCGGGTGTACTGGAATGACAACAAAAAAAAACTCCATGATGAAATGATCGATGCACGAACAGAAAGCAACCCGGTGTGGGCTTTGGGCGTCCGGCACCGCCTGCTGGAGTCAGGAAGACGGCGCCAGTCTACTGGGCCCCGAACTTTACCGTGACCTGATTTTCCCCATAATCGACAAAGCGGTGCGCGACAAGGTGCGAAACAAGGCGAGCACCAATTTGTCTCCCCGCTTCTTTCCAGACGGGGCCTAAGGCTGAATACTAAATAATTACACAGAACGATAAGCCGTTATCTTTAAGAGAAGATACTAACCTGAATAATCAGGCTAAAGCACAAGGAAAAAAATATTATGACCAATCAAACAGCTACTTTCAGTCCATCAAGCGATAACGCCAAAACATTGGCGCAGGATTACAGCGTAGTCTATCAAAATATCGATGGTGCCGCACGCGGTCTCGATGGTCCGGGCATAGCCCGTTTACCAGGGGGTCTGCTGGTGGTGGCTCTTCCGGTCAAACAAAAGCCCAATTGGGTATGTCAGATTTTATCCAGCAGGGACAATGGCAAGTCGTGGGAAGCGCTATCTACACTACCCTATTATTCCGCTACTCCCTGGGTGCATGAGGGCAAGCTTTATTTGTTCGCCAACACAGAGTGCGCCACAATGCGTAATGGTGATATGCATCTGTTGTGCAGCGTCGACGGCGGCAAGTCATGGTCGGCACCGGTTACCATTGCCGAAGGTCATTTATGGAATGTCCAGAGCGGTATGGTAAAAAAGGATAACAAGCTGTACTGGGCGGTAGATGACCTTGAACCCGGCAAGTCGCTGCGCGGCCCGCGAGTGGTATGTGGCGATTTATCCCGCGACCCCATGCAAGCCGCTGCCTGGCGACTCTCCAATGTGGTCCCCTTCCCCGGATTGCCGGATTCGCTGATGAACCCGGCCATCTCCGGTTCTTATCCCAGCGCCCGCATGCTCGAGCCCAATGTAATTGAAGTCAACGGCCGTATCCGCCTGCTCACGTGCGTGAAGCCGCCTATGCAGGCAACGACTAATCTCGCCGCGGTATTTGATCTGGAAGACGATGGACAGAGGCTGAATCTGGACTTCACCCAGTACCATCCCATGCCGGGTGGACAGGTGAAATTCTGTATTGTCAAGGATGAGACTACCGGTCTGTTCTGGATGACTGGCAACCTGGCAGTGGATGGTCAGGATATCTTTGCCTTCACTGATCCGGCCGAACATCGAGGAGACGGTCCCTATAACGGTGCCATCGGCGGCAATGACCGGCGTTTCCTGATTTTGTTCTACGGATTGGATGGCCTGAACTGGTTCCAGGCCGGCTGCATTGCCAGGGCCCCGAGGCTTGCGCAATCGTTTATGTATCCCGCACACATCATTGACGGCGACGACTTGCTGGTCGTCGCCCGCTCGAGTATCGGCGGCGACAATCGGCATGACGCGGATACATGCACTTTTCATCGTGTACAGAAATTCCGCGAGCTCGCTATGAATCTTATGCAGGAAGATTAACCGAATTAATGAAATAAATAAAAATGCCTGAATCCAAAAACCTGATCGTGTTTATGGCCGAAGGAATGCCGGCCAAAGCAATCGGGGCTTTCGGACATCCGCAGATAAAGACTCCGAACCTTGATCGGCTGGCCGGCCAAAGCGCGGTCTTGCATCGCACCTATTGCACTCAACCGGTCTGTACTCCCGGCCGCGCCAGTCTTTTCACCGGCCGCTATCCCCACGAAACATGCCCGGACAACGAACATAACCTGCCAGGTTCTTGTTTTGTTGCTGACTTTTCTCCCTCTCATGTCCTTCTGCCATCTTGTGCAACCCCACATCGGGCTTGGTCCTTCCCTGGCTCTGGGCTGGCCGATCCATCTTGCAACCCTTTCCCTGATAACTCGCATTCAGTGGCAACGCTCGTCAACTCAAGAAAAGAACGCGCAAGATCAGAAAGAGGTTGCTTGAAAAACACTTTGTGGCTCTTAAACGCAATGATTTCATAAAGTTACCGGGTACTCGGGGGAGACTAATTTCCTGATATTATTTGCCTTCGTCAATCTATCGAACGTGCTTTTGAGCAAAAAGACGTCCAGCCGGGCGTGGTTGTCCGGCGTTGGTTTTGTCGTCTCGACCTTTGCACTCGTTGCTCTTATTTGGCAAACTCTGTAAAAACATCCCTACAACATCCTTGTGCTCGTCGTGATGGTTGGTCTTTCCGTGATGATTGAAGGACTGTATCGCATCTGCAAACCACGCGATATCAAACCGGCACATGATGAGAACAACAGTGATAAATAACCAGGAAAGAATGATCACAGTATGAATACCCTGAAAGTTGCCGTTTTAGGATACGGTCGGAGCGGGAGTTCACTCCACGCGAACGCCATTGAAACATCACAAGATTTCGAAATGGCCGCGGTCTGTGATATCGACCCTGAACGAAGAACACAGGCGAGTGAACGCTTCGATTGTCCAACTTATGTAAAATATGAGAAGATGCTGGATCAGGAAGAACTCGACCTGATCAGTATCGTCACTCGCACTGACCAACATTGTGAAATGACCTGCCGGTGCCTTGAGGCAGGGCACAATGTGCTGGTGACCAAACCATGGTGCGTCAATGAGCAGGAAGCTCTGCACATGTGGAGTGTGGCACGGGAAACCGGACAAAGGCTTTTGCCATGGTTACCGGCAAGATGGGGTTGCGTATTCCGACGGGTCCAGGAGATTATTGAGTCCGGTGCCATAGGCGACGTGTTTTGCGTCCGACGTGCCGTTGGAGGGTTTGCGAGTCGAGATGACTGGCAGACGGAAAGTCAGTACGGGGGCGGATACCTGCTGAACTGGGGACCCCATATTATTGATACCGCCGTTCTGGCCGCGGGGGGGCAAGTGCACAAAGTGTATGGGTGGATGAAACAGGTCATTATCCCCGGGGATACCGAGGATGTGTTCTTTGCGGATATCGAAATGGACGATGGAACTCGTGTTCTTGCCGAACGCACCGTCGCCGTAGAAAGTCCACCGTCCTGGTATGTTCAGGGGGACCACGGAACGTTGATAGCTCGGGACAAGGAGATAAAACTGTATTCTGGCGACCCGCATATGCCGGGGGACCCGACGGATCATGGTGCTATGCAGAACTCGGAACCGGAAGAAACCCGCGAAGAGGTGGAGGGAGCACGGTGGGGCGACAGCGTGGAAATTTATGGCGACGTCGCCGCAGATTTGCGGGGAGAACAACCATTCCCTGTCACCGCCGAAGACGCGGTTGAACTGACCATTGTTATGGACGCTATCCGTTTTTCGGCGAAAAACTCCGGCGTGCTCGTCGGCGCGCCAGCCTTAGCCAGAAAGAAACGGCGGAACTCTTTGACTATTCACAGTCCGCCGTATCACAGTGGGAGGCCGGGCAGAGAACCCCCCGGCCGGCTATACAGGATTGGATACTGAAAAGCATACAGGAGGAGAACGATGCTAAATCGTAACGTCAAAGTGTGGCATCTGGTGGTTTTATTATTGATTCTGGTGGTCATCGGTGTATCCACTGTAGTGATGTGGCGGCCAGGATCATCAACACCAGAGTGGAGTCCAGGCGAGACTCTGTCGTTGCCTCCGTATACGGCGCACGTTATGGTGGTGAACCGCAAGGTCTACGATGATCTTATCGAGGCACGACGAAATAACGACGAAGCCGCACTCGAAGAAGCCGCTCGCGCGTCAGGCGGCGTTTACATGGCTACGTGGAAGGACACAATTACAGTCGTAGAAGTGGATGGTGATTTTGCAAAGCTCAAAATAGCTCGCGATACCCTCTTGCATGGCGACAATACGACCGGGTGGACCCGAATGGATAATCCCGTTCCCGTGACTTTTTTGAACTCTAATTGAGGAGAAATACGATGCGTAACCTGACAGGCATGCTAATCGTGATCACGCTGTGCGTTGGTGCGCTCGCCGCCGAAACATCGGCCGCGGATGCTGATATCGAAAACCTGAAGGATAAAACAAAGGCTTGCTACGTGGCTCTGACAGTGGATAAGGGCGACACTCTACTGTTGCGTAACGTGCAAGTCTATGCGCCCAAATAACGTCTGATTGTTGGTTGGCTTAGGACGCGTGCGGTGGACACCGGGCGCGTCCTTTTTTTATTTGTGTCGGCGCAAATCCCTCAAATCCTGCCAGGCCCAGACGACCTTGCCTATCAGTGCGTGCTCTTCTTCTCCGGGCTCCAGCACGATAGCTCCGTATGTGCTGTTCTCGCTTTCCAGTGTTACGCAATGATCGTGACACATCCACCATTTGATCACGACCTCGCTGTCCCGTTGTGCCAACGCTATGTGTCCGTCGACGGATGCCGGATCGTTGACGCTGCAATCAACAGCAATAATCGTGCCCTCCGGAAGCAGCGGTTCCATCGAATCCCCCTCCACCCGAACAGCCCTGACCTCGTGTCCCTCGGGGACGATTGACTCGTGGATGATCGCCCAGCTTTCGATCTCTTCGTCGATGACCCGCCCATGACCGGCTGCCGCGGCCGAGCCCATCAATGGCACAGCGCGGTAATTCTCCAGGGCCTCTGTCTGTTCGACTTTTGCTCGGTCCCCCCATACCAGCGTCGGCTCGTGTACAGTCGTCGTATATTGTTCCTGCAACCTATCCCCGAGCTCATCGATCAGATCGTCCGACGATAACTCACCGACTCTCCCCTCATAGCAGCCATTTTAAGGGGTAGTTTTACCAAAGAAAAGTCCTGATAGAAAAATGTCT
>JBKHIT010000088.1:0-13909 GCA_046538485.1 Candidatus Brocadiia bacterium
CGTTCCTGTGGCGTGGCTCCGGAAGCTGGATCAGCCCGTCCCGATGCATCGCCAGATCGCTCACCCAGAAGGGAGAATAGGAGACCAGGCTACCCGTTTTGCCCTGGAATTCCGCATTCGGTGCGGCCACGATATGGTAGAATCCCGGCTCCTCAGGGATCTCGGGCGGCGCCAATACGGTTTCACGACTCTGAAAATCATCGGTGGACTCCAGCTGTTCAGACCACTGCGATACCGGCTCGGCATCGAGTATTTTCTCACGCCAGTTGCTATAGCCGGTTTCGGGATGTCTTTCCGGATCCTCCTCCAGATACTCGTCCCAGTCCGACCGGACGATCTTGAAATGCAGTTCGGTCAGGTTTTTGTAATCCACATGGATCTTGGGACCGCATTCATTCCACACACGTTCGGCATTAATCGTTGCGCCGGGCGCTTCTATCTGTGCAATAAGCCTGTCGCAGTGGGCCGCCCCCCGGCTGTCGGGGTGATCCTCTCTGGCCCGGTCGGCTATCTCGCGTGCCTCCACCAGCTCGCCCTCGTTTCTCTTCCGGGAGGCCAGGCGATACGCCGCGCGGGCCGATACCGGATGTTCGGAATGTTGTTCCATAAAATCGCGCAGTGCTGCTTTATACCGCTTCTCTTTCAGCTCACCGGCGGCCTGATTGTAGCCGAAACGCAGCCGGTTCAGATCCCAGTCGATAAGCGCGTCCTCGTTCCCCGCCTCCCGGTGGAACGACAGCACATCCTGGTAGAGCCGGGCGGCCCTGTAGATCGGCGAGTCCTGATCGGTACTCTCGATATCCCAGGCGAGGAAATCATCAAGTGGGTCGAAAACCGGACTTTCAGGGCGAAGCACAAACGGATCCTGCGGCAGCGCGGACGCCTGCTCGCCGCTGCAGTAGAACTCCAGGGCCTCCGCCACGAGGAAGTCATAGAGGGTCGGCCGATAACGCTCGGGCATGTTCCCCTTTTCCATGAGGATCTCATATTTCCCCACAGGGATCCGCTTCAGTCGATCTTCCGCATCGAGTGCGCGGGTGTAGTTTTTGTCGATCTCGGCGAACAGCCGGGGCAGATCCCACGTTTTGATATCATCGCCGGGCGACTGCTCGGTCTCGGTGCGGTCCAAAAAACGGTGTTTGTTGCTGCTGAAATACTGCCAGTACCAGTGCGCCAGGACGGCGTGCAGGAGGGGATGTGTCTCATCCGGTGCCTCCTTGATTTCCTCTTCCAGCCGGACGATCACTTCCTCCGGCTTGTATCCCTCCACTTTTCCCTCCATCCTGATCTTCATCCCGATGGCGCGGACGAGCTCCGCGTTTGCCTCCTGTTGCGTCGCGCGTTCAATGATCACCTCAAGATGCTCCACAGCCGTTTTGGGAAGCCCCTCGCGCCCGGCCTCCTTCACTTTCTCCCAGAGCTCATCCAGCCCGCGGTCGTCCTCCCCCTTTTCGGCGGCACGCACGTTCCCAATAACGCCGTGCTCTCCCCGGTCTCTCCACAGAGTAATGCCCGCCACTGCTATCGTAATCACCGCCACAACCGTCAGAGTCAGCCTGGAAAATCGTCCAATCATTGGTCGTCTCCTCTGTATGAGATTCTCGTTCACCAGCCGGATCGTGTATTCCGACGACCGACCACATTATCATGTCGGACGGGTATTTTCGCCCGGCCGCAAGCACGAACTGAACTGAGGTCAAACTCCTGTGCTTTATTGGACGCGACCGGACGGCAAATGTTCCGAAAAAAACTGGTACAGTGCCTTTTGGTCCCAACTGACCGTATGACCATAAACACAGGGCCAGTTACCTCCGCGCGGCAACGCAACGGTCCCGGAAACTTTTGCCCGCGGACAACCCCGACGCGGTCGATTCAGGCGTAGCCGTGCCTGAGGCTGCATCCGTTCCCATCCGGCACCTGCGTAGGATACCGCGCCCGGGCATTGTTTGACAATCCGGATCTGGATTCGACCGGTTCCACTCAGACCCCATCGTGTCATTTGCGATGATTGCGAAAGTAAGCCTCGGGCGGGGCCAGCAAACTGGGCTTTGTCGTAGACTTTGTCGCGCCCTTTGTCATCCGTTCACCGTTGGCCGATGCACTTCCATGTTGAGAGCTGAACGTTCGATGTTCAATCTGATACTTCGCATCCCGTATCCCGCATCTCGCATCACGTATTCCGCCCGCTCTACCGGTAGCGGTTTCGCAGAACGACCTCAGCTCCAGGTAACGCGGATAAACACAATGTTTTCATCATCCCGCACGACTACGATCCCCCAATTATGTCCATTCACAGCAGGTATTTCATACAACCGTCCCGAGTTTCTCAGCTCCTCGGAAAACCAGCTCGGGGCTATTGTATCGCGGTGAAAATAATCATGCGCAGTTTGCAGCGAACGCGGAGATCCGAAATCATCCGGATATGGAACATGCATATTTTGTTTCGAAAAACGCTCGGGCTCAACCTTTGAGAGGCTCGGAGAGTTGTTGATAAAGCGGTCTATACTTTGCGAAGAGGCTCGAAATCTTAGATACTTTGCCCCGGTAAAGATGCCGGACCACAAATAAACCCTGACATCCGTTGCATCGGCAGGCAAACGCGCCAGTCGCCCCGCTTTCAACACTCTCTGAACCTGCACCGTTGATGAAGAGGCATATATCATATGCGAACAAACTGCGATGGACGGAAGCAAAAAAAGTGACAACCAGACAGTTTTCCACTTCACAATCCTATGGAGCAATTTGTAGAGGAGTCCCTGGTAAATCAGTGACCCGAGCACAACAACAAACACACCCGGCAGGGTAAAAAGCAGAAGAAAAAAGAAGGCGTCTATCCCCTCACTTACCGAGTCCACCACCGGAATCACTGACCTATTTATTCTGTCCACAGCAAACGCCATTAGTACAAGCAATGTATTCAGGCCGGCATATTTCCACGGAAAAGTCTTCATATCCTTATCCTAAAAAAGCCTAAACCGCATTTCTCACGAGATAACTATGGGTGCGAACCATAACATGTCGTTGCTGGTCATTATTTTACACCTCAACTCTTCAGGAACCGCATCTAACGCCATATACGTCCCCATGTTTTGTCGTATCTAATTACCAACACTGCATTTGTTTTGGTCCGCTCCCATTACTTGGTTGTTAAAACCCCCAAAAGAGCTTCAGCTCTGCCATAGCACGCACAAATGAATTGTTGTCCTCTCGTGCAATACTGCGGACCACTTCGGCGTCCTCCAGCTTTGATACGGCATGCATGCGTACGGACCAGTCCTGGTCGTTACGCGCAATCCTTTCCAGCAAGCCCTGATCGGTGAGTTTTTTAACAGCGGATTCACGAGCGGACGCGCTTTCATCCTTCAGCGCCACGTCCGCAATGACATCCTGGTCCGTTACCCTTTCGACTGCGGCCGCTCTTACGCGTCCGTCTTCATCGTCGAGGGCGATTCGTTCAAGTACCGATTCATCCCCGACTTTCCGTACCGCCTCCAGCCGTACCTCCCCGTCTTCGTCCTCTTTTGCTATGGACATGAGAAGGTTTTCATCGTTCACTCTTTCCACCGCCACGCGCCGCACGGCCGCGGCCGCATCTTCGGCTGCCACCTTTCGTACAACCCCCCGATCCTCAATCCTCTTAACCGCCGCAGATCGAACGCCGGGATCCTCATCATTCAATGCCATCTCGACAAGCCTGGCTTGGTCCGTAAGATTTTCAGCCGCGACGCGGCGCAGGGCGGCGACGTTTTCCATCGCTGCCAGTTTCTCGAAAAGCTCATCCCTGGACAGTCCCTCGGTCTCCACATATTGTTCGATAACCTCTGCTTCTCCAATCCTCTGTGCCGCGCTGTCGCGCATCTTTTCCGCCATGCGTATCTCGCGAGGCTTCCGGCGAGCTGATTGTCGTCTTGGATACCGTTCAGGTCTCCGATGTCGGCGAGAGCTTCTCCGTCTTTCCCCCCTCAATCTGTCCTGAGCTTTTTCGTCGGCCTCCGCCGACCTGCCCTGCCCTTTATCGTCGGCGTCCTTCGACCATTCCCGCACTTTTTCATCGGCATCCGTCGCAATCTCAATAAGCATGTTGAGGTCTTTGAGCCCGCGGACGGCGGAGCGGCGAATTGCCGGATTGTCTTCTTGTCGAAGGACGGCTTTAATGACGCTCTGGTCCGTCAGGTTTTTCGCCGCCTCGCTGCGCATTTCCGTATCATAGTCGCCCCGAACGATTTCGGTGAGCAGCTGCTGATCCGTAACGTGCTTCACCGCAAGGCGCCGCATCTGCTCATCCCGATGATGCTTTGTAATATCCGCCATCTTTTCCCTGAAGTGCTCGTCCCTGATACCGATGGCGAATACGAAATCATCGCCCTGGCGCCACTGCCAGTCCTCTTCTCCAAGCGCCCGCAGCACGTCTTTTCCGCCATTATCCTCAAGGTTTTCACCGACCGAATATACGACGTCAAGTGAACGGTCATAGCGGAACAGTTCGCCGTCGTACGGATCCGTCGGTATCTTATCGAGATACCGCGGCACGAGCGCATCGAGGTTTTCCGGAAGATGTTTCTCGGACCGATGATATGCATGAAGAGCAACGATGAGACGGGTCGCTTTCAGTTCAGATTCCAGCTTCAACTTTTCTTGTAAGGTTCGGTCAAAAGCGCTCGCAAGCAGTGGTACACACATTCTTCCAAGAGGATTTGGACGCAGGGGCAATTTAATTAAATTCACAATCCCTTGCGTATCCGGTTTTTCTGCATCTTTAAGCGTCAACTCCGCGTAGCACCGCTCGGAGTTAGCGATTAATTCTCGAAACACGCCCGCAAGTGCCGCTTTTGTCCTGTTGCGATGCAGGACGTAACTGGAAATCCACCTGTTCTGCAGAGCCAGCTCAACTGGTCGCGGCAAGGATTGTCCGCCCGCCATTTCGATAATGTTTGCGGGATCCTCTGCAGCCGAGTCCAGTTGAATTGCCGTGAAGCGATATTCTCCCTTCATCGCATGCACAAAGCCCGATTCCGCCGGGCTCAAATCTGCAAGCGTCTTGAAAAGTTTGTCGAGCTGTTTATCATTTAGCTCCGCATCATCCACCAGTTTTCGCGTCTCATCAAGTCCTATCGCCTGCACGGCTATACCGACAAGGTAGTGAATAAGCGTGTTGGGATGGTTCTTTATCATATCTCCGAACCGAAGCAGGGTAACGCATGCTTCGGTCGCCTCCTCATACTCTCCTTCGTTTCGACTGAACCTGGCTTTCACGGCCAGCAGCCTGGCCATATCCCGCCACTGACCCAGATAGGAATAATGCGGAATTGGCTCCGTTTCCAGCGGAGCCAGACATACCTCCCGACGCACCCCCTCACGCAGGTGCTCGAACGTTTCGGCATTCCGCTCCAGCGTTCGCCGCACAAAGTCCTTTCCGAATGCACAATCATCCTTGAGATAATCTGTTACACATTCCTCATCGTGTTCAGCCGGCCAGTAACGTGCAGAGATAGCTTTCCCAAAAACAGTGAAGGCGTTTTCATCCGGCGCCACTTCGGGCCGATCGAGTTTCAGATCGGCCACATCCGGTGCAGGGGCGTCGCGCCCCCCGATGAAAACGTAAAGAATGGACGCCAGGATAAGGACACCTGTAGCTGCGCCAGCACCGATCAATATGTTTTTTATCACTTTTTTCATTCTGATCTGCCGCGTATCTGAATCCACAGTGGGAGGGTTTTGTGCATCGCCGGGGGATGTTGCATTACTTGTTTTGTCCACGCTGATTTCCGTTTCTGGCCCGGAGGGTTCTCCGTCGATTGATGTGCACTTGTCTGCCGTTATGTGCAACCACAAAAGATAAGGAAACACGACTGTATACACTATAAGGAACGGGATATTCACCCATCCAGCAAAAACAAAATGGTTAGAATTTGACGAAGGCGTTTTTAACGCCCAACTTTCATTGTTCAGCTTCCCGCCGCTGATGTTCCTTCAGCGACGTCCCGTCTTTTGTTTTCCAGCTGGTTCGGCCGTTCATCGCGACCGTCCTGCCCCACCAGAAGGTAGACGCCGCTCCGGAAGAATTCCTCGCGCTCTTTCACCGCCGGGTAGCGTCCACGCGGGCAGACAATACCCAGTCCGATCCAGTTTGATTTCTCGACGAACCGCAGACCGTCCGGCATACCCTCGGCCACAAAAATCTGAATTTTGAAAGGACGTTGTTGATCCATCGTAATCGCTCCGTTGCCATTGGCTATCGACCTGTCCACAAATGTTGCTGTGTGCAGTATAACGTCGTTCGTGGTGAGTTTTCAGCAACAGCCGTTAAACATCCCTTCTCGTTCTTGCGATCCCCCCACCATGCCCGAGAGAGGAAAGTTGTAACTGGCCCCAGCGTCTCAATCCGTCCACCAGCATCACGCATCCCGCACCCCGCATCACGCATCCCGTATCCCGCATCTCGTATCCTGCACCCCCATCCCGCACCCCGCAACTCGTCGGGGATGTCCTCAGTTAACATGTAAGCCCTTCCCCCGATCCGTTAGTGTAAAAGTGAATCAATTTTACTTCAGACCAAGGAGGAAGAGCTATGGGTAAGTGTAATGTTTCTCAGTGTGGAAATAAATCAGAACAGATCGCCGATGATGCGGGAGATCACCCGGTCAGCATTGGGATGGATGTTCATAAGAAATCTGTTCATGTGGCCGTGTGTATAGATGGGCAAATAACCTCAACGTTTGTGATTGGCGGAGGAGAGGGGCCCTGCGGGACGCAGGCTGTGATAAGCTCCCTTGAATCTTTGAAATCCGAGAACCATCGCATCGTCTATGAGGCTGGCCCCACCGGATACGAGCTGGCCCGTCGCCTCCAACAGGAAGGTTTCAATGCCTGGGTCATTGCTCCCGGCAAAACGCCCCGGGAGGCCAATCAGGGAAACAAATCCGACCAGATGGATGCCGCGGACCTGGCTTACTACCTTGATAAAGATATGCTGACGAAAGTTTCTATTCCGACCCGCCAGGAGGAAGCTGATCGGCAGGTAACGCGGTTGAGGGAACAGCTGCAACAGAAACTATCCTGCGTCAAGAATCAGATCAAGGGTTTTCTGCTTCAGCATAACATAGCCGAGCCGGAGGGACTATCCCGGTGGAGCAACAAAGCGGTAAAGGAGCTGTCGGATATTGAGCTCTCGGAGGAGCTTCAGTTTTCTTTGAACATGCTGCTGGAGGAGCTGAAGGCAATGAAGCAGCGTCTGCGCAAGGTGAACAAAAAAATACGCGAGATGTCCCGGAGTGACCGGTATCGGGAAAAAGCCAGGATTGCACAGACTCATCCCGGGGTCGGTGAGATAACATCGATGACATTTCTGACCGAAATTTTTCGCCCCGGACGCTTTGATGTTCCTGGATCTGTATCCAAATACTCGGGTTTGGCTCCGCATGTAAGGGAAACTGGTGGCAATCGAATTGAAGGTGGGCGTCTGCCGGGTGGACGGAAAGGACTCAGGAGACTGCTGGTTCAGGCGGCTTGGGTGTGGATACGACATGACCCATGGGCCAGGGAGAAATACAAGCATCTTCTGAGCAACACAGGCGAATCGAACAAAGCGATAGTGGCGATGGCGCTGCGAATGGTGGTGAATCTTTGGTGCATGGTGACTCGCGGGGAAGAATATATTCAGGGAGGAACCCGGCAAAAAAAAGCAGAAGCGCAATAAGGAGAGGATCAGATGTTTATGATGGACCGATAACAGACAGGACACATTCATCAATGAAGAAGCAAGAGTTCTGGCAACAGGCGAACAGATGGCACATTTTCGAAGATGACCTCGCTCCGGCGCAGTTCCGCTGAGAACGTTCTTAGTTTGAGGCTCTTCACAGGCTGGATGTCGGATACATATCTTGTGGCTTGACCACGAATAGCAGCTGGAAGGATGCCGCTTTCGCTTTTGGCGTTGTCAAAGTTTTTGCAGAAAGGTAGATAGCTGGATTTTTTGCAAAATGTAACGTTTTGAATGGACGCAGACGATGACCACGATTTAAGGGAGCCACAGGCTTTCGTTTGAGGCGTCGTCTTCCCCATTCATTTTGATAAAAAGCAGCCCCACACGCGGGGGATGGTATGGACGATTTGACAAAGGGCTACATAGCAGCAGCCCCACACGCGGGGGATGGTATGGACGATTTGACAAAGGGCTACATAGCAGCGCCGGATAGTGCAGCAGGAAAAGCCGGGACATCCCTCTGGTATTTGCTTTACATATGGTCTTTGATTGAATAATTTGGCATGTGGTCAACTTTCGTTTTTTCAGGAACATACAATGAAACCTCGCACCGGACGCAACGACCCGTGTCCCTGTGGCAGCGGGAAAAAATACAAGAAGTGCTGTCTGCCCGAAGACCGGAAAAAACCAGAACCAGATTCTCCCCGAGATGCCTCACCTTCTCCCCCGGAACCAGCGCCCCCTGCACCGGAGACCGGCGAGGAGATAACGATCACGGCGGGTGCTCAGCAAATAGGAGAATTGGGATTTCTCTCGTGCATCTGCCTTGGCGTTTCACGCCAGTCCGGGCAGACCGATGAGGCCGGTACGCTTGTGGACCCGGATAAACTGTATGCGACCCGGGATGCAGCGGAGAGAAAGGGGGAAAACCAAATCGGCGGAATGTCGCAAAAGGTACCCGCAGCGGCCAGGGAAGAAATTCGGGAATCCCTGCGGGATCTGGGCTACATGCCCATCCGCCACATGGAGAAGGACTGCGCGGATTTCCAGGCAGAACTCCCGTCCTCCGGGGATGGCCCCCGCCCCAGATGTGGGCTGTGCGGCAATCTGATCGGGCTGACCAAAACCATGTGCTGCGATGAGTGGATCTGCGACGATGAAGGTGACTACGTCGTGTTTTCATACGCGCGCAACAGCTGTTATCGCAATCATCGAAGATACACCCTCTGCGGTTTGCACCACGCGGAAAGACACGACGGAGACTGGCAGGATTGCCAGCAATGCCGGGAAGATGTACTCAAAACAGAAATGTACGTCTGGCGGGGGACGAACGAATACAACTTTGAGAAACTTGACGATCCGCCCGATTTCGAACCCACCCACTGTGCGGAATGCGGCCAGCGGATCAACTTCGGCGAGGGAGGATTCTCCTTCAACGGTGATTCCTACAAATGTGATGAGTGCACCTCCTTTCCCGAATTAGGCTGAGCGGTTCGGCCAAACGGCGGGATTCGTGTGTGATGACCGCTCGTAGTGGCGAATCAAAATCCCACCGGCAGAGGGCACGGTGATGGTTCACAACGTATTTTACCGAATGCTTACCATCGGGAGCCGGGGGATTGGTGGCGTGCCACCAGATGACCCGCCCCGACGGGGCGGTTGAGCATGGGGAATGGCAAATTAACATTTTGTTCCGTCAGAAAGGTGGAGTGATCCAGTCCGTCACCAGCTCCCCCCCGACCAGCAACCCGCTCTCTCTCAAGCGCCCCATCGGGACGCGTTTTTACACATTGCCCCTTTTACCCCGAACTCCGGCGGCAGGCGCCCCCTCCGCACGGGGCTACGCTCTCAATCGGCCCTCCGGGCCGTCATCAACACCCGATCACCGGTCGTTCGCTTTACCCCGCCGTTTTTCGTTCTTCGACTTTTTCCCCGCAGTCGCGTGTCCAGCAAGCTGGCGCCACGTTGTTTCTTTTCTCGTTCCTCGATTTTCTCGTTTCTCGACGATACTCAACTCACTCCAGCGCCTCAATCAGTTCATCTCCATCTCGTATCCCGTATCACGCATCCCGCGTTTCCTATCGCGTCACAAACTCACAACTGCCGTCCCGCCAGCAACCACTTTGGTCGGTCCGTTATCAGAATGCGTTAATTCCGCATATGGTGGGTCTCGTTCGTCGAGACTTTTTTGCATGGTTTGATAGCGGCGATTTCGTCGGATTCTTCCTCTTTTGACCGGTACAAATCCCACCGGAGCTGAAGATTCATCCAGAATCCCGCCGTATTCCCAAAATATTTCGACAGACGCAGTGCCGTGCTGGGCGTCACACCCCGTTTGCCATTGATCACTTCATTCACGCGCTGATAGGGAACATGGATGGACTCCGCCAGCTCGCGCTGGGTTATATCCATCGGCCGGAGAAACTCTTCGCGCAACATCTCCCCCGGATGGGTCGGCTCTCTGTCTGTTGGTATTCTAACCATTTTAATCTCCCTCAGTGATAATCAACTATTTCAACCTGGCGCGGTCCCACATCTGACCATAGGAAACAAATCCGATATTGGCTATTAATCCTTATACTGTATTGACCGGATCGTCCACCTTTCAGGGCTTTCAATCGGTTTCCAGGAGGTATCCGTAAATCCGCCAAACTTTCCGCTGAATCCAACTGGTCCAGTTTTCGTGTGGCTTTCTTCCAGATGGATCGGGGACAGAGCTTCCGGGCCGCCTTCGTATTACGACCGTTGAAGATGTCCTCGGTGGCAGAATTGTTGAACGATTGAATCATAAATACATGATATCACGGAAGGCATGTTATGGCAACTTTTTGATCTTTCTTGCTCGTGAAAAATCGCGACCTCCCCGCCCCAGCGCCCGAATCAGTTCACCAGCATCTCGTATCACGCACCTCATATCGCGTCACCAACTCTCAACTGCCGTTCCCTTCCGCTTAGCCCCCCCATTTCCCCCACAAAATGCCCCGTCTAAGCCATATATGAGGGATCTTTTTGTCCTATCCCAAGCTCCACCAACAACTTCGGTTGGTCCGACCCGGATAACAACGGTTTCGCCCTGATCCCGCGAGATGAGAGGACGCGACGGGAACCGTCGGCGTGATTCTTTGAGATCGGCATCCTCCCACCGGATCCAGCAGCCGGTGGGGAAAATCCATGTGCCGTCCCGGAGCACCGTCGGCCGGTTGAGCATGTTCTGCTCATCGACGAGTTTGTGCGGAGCGCTCCATTGCCGGTGGTTATCATCCGGGTTGTCGCACGTGATCGCCCACAGCGAGGAGCGCCGTCCAATAAGAGTTTCCGGATACTGATTGAACATCACCCACAGCACGCCGTCCGGCGCGGTCCAGACCACCATGTGATCGGTGCGGATCGGCCCCTCGCCGTCGGTATCGACGACCAGTTGTGGCGAGGTCCAGCTCTCCCCGTCGTCATCGCTAAAAACCACCATTCCATAGTTCAGATGCCCTTCCCCATCTCCACCGCCGGAGAACCCGCACCAGAGCCGTCCTCCCGGAGTTTTGGTGATAGTCGTGACATTCGCAAAACGCCTGTTGGCGTCCTGATATTTCGGTCCCGGTTCAGTTATGATCTTCGGGACGGGTTGTTCCGATCCCGCCACATCCACAAACGCATGACCCGGGGATTCGATGCTGTCGGTGCCGCGTTTTCGTTGTTCAGTCATGTTATTTCGGTTCAACCCACCAGTGGCACTCGTTGACCCGGCTCCCGTCGTAAGAGACGCTCGATTGGATGAGCAGACGTTTCGCGCAGGAAGGGGTGTATTGACCGACAACCGTATTGGCCGAATAGCAGTCGCCGCCGGGAGTTCTTTTCTTAAGAATAATTCCATCGTCCCAGTTGATGCCGTCTTCAGAGGAGTAAAGGACAAAATTGCTCGGATTATCACCCTTGCTGCCGCTGCGGCCGTGGATGAAGTAGAGATCACCGATTTTTTCCGAAAGCTGAGGGTTTCGGATCCTGCGGGCAAAATGGGTTGTCCTGACCTCCGACCAGGTGCGACCGTCGTCGGTGCTGGTCACGTAGGGGATGTCGTGTTCGTTGATCTCGTCGTCGGCGCGATACGGGTACGAGTAGACGATGATCTCCCCCGAATCAAGCACACCGCCGGTCACATAATAGTTTTCAGCATGAAACGGCAGCTCACTGCGCCGCTCGAACGTCTCGCCGTTGTCCTCCGAGACATACAGCGCGTAGGGGCCGGGGCAGTAGTTGGCCGAACCGGGCATGTAGACGATGTATATCTTCCCATCGCGAACAAAAACCGCATCGAAGGTCAGCGAGACCTCTTCAACCGTGGCATCGGGATCCAGCGGGCTCGGTTCGCTCCAGGTGTGCCCGTGGTCGTGACTCCGCAGCACGGCGGGCGGGGACTGTTTGACCCACAGGCCCTCCCTGGCAAAATGGCTCACGAAAGCGACCAGCGTGCCGTCCGGCGCGGTGGTGGTGGCGAAGACAAGTGCCGAGCCCACCTCGTCCCCTTCATACACCCGCCGTGAATAATCGAGCGTGACCGGTTCGCTCCAGGTCTCGCCGCCATCGGTCGAGCGCCGGTACTCGCTCCAGCCACAGGTGCCGTGGCCCCCGTGAAGCTCACCCGACACATTGCTGTAAAAAGCCACGATATCGCCGTTGGTGCACTCGGTCAGGCAGTTGCCGCCGTGTCCCGAACGACCGTCCTTCTCGTGATCGACAAAGAGAATACCGTTGTTGGGGATATCGTCCGGGGTCACCCGGTAGGGACGCGCGGTCGCGCTGTTGATCAGCTGTCGCCGACGCACGGATTCGGCGGCGGCTTCGCCGGCCAATACATCCTCCTCCCGAAAAGCCGCCATCAGAATGTCTCGGTCCCCCTTGCGTTCGAAGTCATATGTGATGTAGATCGTGCCATCCTCCGCCTGATCGCCGTCGGGATAGGACACGCCGCCCCGTTCATCCAGCAGCAGACCGCCCGTCCAGGTGGCCCCCTCGTCGTCGGAAAGGAAAGCCGTCAGATGCGAACGGCTTCCCCTCGATTCCCCGTCGGCAAAGTCCCCGTCAGGCGGATCGTGGCGCACCAGCAAAAGACGTCCGGAGTCCAGACGACGTATGAAGAATCGGCTGACCACGTGCGGAATGTCCGATGGCCGCAGTTCACTCCACGTGCGCCCCTGATCATCAGAAACACTCTCCCCGATGCCGTATTTTGTGCGAACCAGCATCCACAACGAGCCATCATTCCGTTCCACAATCATGTGTTCATCATGATCGCGCACATCCGGCGGCACATCACACGCGCCGCGCTGATGAAACGACTGTCCGTCATCGGTGGACACGAACATTGCCGCACTTCCGGCCTCCCGTTTATGCCACAGCGACACCGGCAGTGCCCAGTCGCCGCTGGAGAGCACAATGGGCTTGCACATCATCACTCCGTCACAGAGCCGCCGGGGTTCCGACCACGTGGCGTCGACGCCGTCCGCCTCATTCGCCGTCATGGCCCAGACACCCGAGGGGCCTATTTTCCCGTGATCCTCGACGCCCTGGGCCCAGAACATCCACAGCTTCCCATTCGGGTCCAGCCATATCTCAGGGTCAAACGCCCGCACCGATCCCCCCCCATCGGGATCCACGACCAGCCGTTCATCGGACCATGTCCGTCCCGCGTCGTTGCTCATGGCCATAATGACGTAATTATTCCTGTCCTCTCCGGGGGTTTCCCCACCATACCACACGGCCCAGCGTCGGTCCCCACCGCCGCATGCAAGGCTCGCTATGCCCTGGAACGCTCGCCTGCTCGCCTCGTATTCCGGTCCGGGATCCCGGATGACCTCGGGGGGATCCAGATACGCATCATTTTCGGGAATTATCACTTTGTCTTTTTCGGACATGTTTTTTTGTCCTCTCTGCTGGAAACCTGTCAGAATATTGCGGGCAGATCATACCATATATCATGCACGTACGAAACTAAAGCTGCCTTCCCTGGGGGGGGCGGAACCAGGGCAGAATCCCGCCCCGCGGTCCTGCACCGCGGGTGAACAGGATTATCACGGCTCCCGTACTTTTTGCCCGGATATTTCACGAGCCGTCAGCACGCCATTTATAAGAACAGACAAGGGCGCTCGTGTTCTTACACCGCAACTGCAGGCTGTTCTTATAAATGGCGTGCTGACGGCTCGGTCCCGCGACTGC
>JBKHIT010000089.1:0-13884 GCA_046538485.1 Candidatus Brocadiia bacterium
ACCCGCTTCTGCCACGCCCGCTCCGCGGGCTTACCGACAGCACCAACGCTAAACGGATACTGCGGCCGCTTCCACAGGCTCACGGGGAACCGAGGTTCGAGTTCAGCTGAGCCCGCCACCGGCGGGCGAAACTGGACTTGAGACGGGCAGTGTTTGAGACATGTCACGGTGCGCGCAGATTCGCACAAATTGTGCCGCGTTCTGAACTCCAGTCTTCGGCTGAAGTCCAGTCCGCTCGCGGGAAAGGCGTACTACGCGTTCATGTGCAAACGAAAGCCACAAAACCCATGTGGTACAGCCTCTCCAGGCTGTGAACCGGGTCGGGAGACCCGGACGAGTTGACCTCCGCAGGACGGGATACGAGAGCCGCAACGCCGATCCTGTGTCTGAAAGCTCCTTCCTCTCCAAACCATCTTTCAGTTTTCAACCCCCCTTATCCGTCGCGGAAGCGGGGGCCACAGAAACGTGACACCTCCCCATCCCGCCCTCGCGGGAGTGGGGTATTGTCCGCTCCCGGCAAATGGAGACTCGAGTTCAGCTGCGCGTTAGCGAAGCGGGACTTGAGGCGGGCAAACGCTGGGAATTGGTAAGCTGCACGAGAGTCCCACCAGAATGCGCCGCGTTCTGAACTCCAGCCTCCGGTTGAAGTCCAGTCCGCTCACGGGACCGCACAGGGGATGAACCGGGTCAATAGACCAACCGCCTGAAATTGGGGATGGTGTGGAAAGTTATCAGATTGCCGTCGTGCGCATTTTTCGCCCGTTCATCGCCCGAACGGCTCAAAACGTGGAGATCGTCGCCATCGATCAGCATACTGGCATAATGTCGGGAACCGTATTCCACAGGCCCGACTGCCACCAGCCCCGCGAAACACCAATCGATGCAGTTTTTTGAAAAATGAAGCTGTAGACGGCGTCGCTGGTTATTCGGCAGGTTGTAGCGATCGTCGGGGAGCCGCTCCGCGCGGTGCATACTATCGGTGGCCTGAGTGCTGAGAAGCCAGAAGAGGTCGGTGGGCTCATCAAAAAGAATATGGAATTTCATCTGACCGCCGGGACAGGGCACATACAGGGCTTTCCGGCCAGATGGCACTCTTTCGAGCATCGTCCGCATCTCCCCGGTTCCCGGTTCTTCCCCCTGTTCCACCACTTTTGCAACACATGCATATCCGGTACCGCCGGTATGCGCTCGCATCCAGAGATGGTACGTTTTTCCGTCGGGATCACACCAGTAGTGATTTGTGTCGATGAACTGAACGACATTCGTCTCGAGCCAGCCGATGGGGGCGCAGTTTCGGCCTTCTGCCTGCATGCTTCCCCGGGGATAGGGGCAGGAGAAGAATGGGACGCCAAAAAAGTCGATATTCGGTTCATCTTCGACATTCGGCATAACGTCCCGGAACGGGAGTTCCGAGGCAAAAGTCCAGTTCTCGCGCCGGATCAGATCATCTTCAAGCCGTCCCCGCATCAGCACCGGCGCGAACTCGCCGACCGCCCAGGTTTTGATATCGGCACTCATTCGGTGTTCCATCACGAGGTAGATGCAGCCGTTGGCGTAATGGACATTACAGGGCGCCTGGTGCCACTTTTCTCCGTCCGTGAGCGCCACCGGCGCCCCCCACGTCTCGCCACCATCATCCGAACGTATGATCATGAGATCATCGGCCTGGCCGAGCACATACAATGTATCGCCAGCCACAAAGGGTCTGGCATGAAGAAACGGGTATGTTGTGCGAAAGGTCCAGGAATCTCCTCCGTCATCGGAAGTATAGATCCTTCCCTGCCAACCGCGGTTACCTCTTCGGTAATGTTGTCCGTTCAGATCGGGCACCCCATCGCCGCCCAGATCGGTCGTTGCAATCAAACGCCTATTCTGACTCAGTGCGAGGCCCGGGCTATAAGCGGAAATGCTTTGAGGATCCGGCGACTCATAAACTGTAACATGTTCCTGGGCAAGTGGTTGTACATGCCAAGAATTGCTATTCATGAATATTCCTATCAACGCGTCACCGTTCGGAGGGCTGCTTCTGGCATTTAAAAGCCTTAAATGTCATAAGCATCCTTTGAAAGACGGAGGAATGGAGGCCGCTCAATTCGGCCGCCCATTCCTCATTTTTGCTTCCCGTTAAGCCCGCTTTAAAACGAACGGGCCACATTTGTTTTTAAACACTGAACAACGGTCCGCCTTTTTGTTTGCTTACTCACTTTCTTTTTTCGGCTTCGGCTTTTCTTCTTCTTTTCCTTCTTCCTTTTTCAGTTTGCTCAAAATTTCATCGAGGGCAAGGAACTGTTGTTTGGCGGTATCTCGAGTCGCTTGAAGATTTTTAACAAAAAGCTTTTGGGCTTCCTGCCAGGTCGAACTCATCTCTGAAAAGCCCTGGGTAACCTGAGCGAAATCGTTGGTTAATTTTGTGAGCTTTTTATTCGAATCCGCGAGATCGTCTTGCAATTTCTGTATTTCTTTCTGCATCTTCGAGATCTCGTCCTTTTTTCTGCCGAATGCTTCGATTTTTTCTCGCACCTGCTCAACTTCGTTCTCGAGCGCCGTCAGCCCCTTTTCCAATTTCTCGACGTCGGCGGCAATCCCTACCTGATTCTCCTTCAGTTCGTCTTGCCCCACAGTAAGACCTGTTATCTCCTTCCTGGTGTCCGTCTTGAGTTCATCAAAGGCTCCCTGCGACGCACATCCTGCGGCCACAAAAACACCAAGAACAGCAGCGACAAAAACCAAAATTTTACTGTGCATATTATCCTCCGCAAAAACAGTGAAGAGATTTAAAAGAAAAACCCGCACCGATCATTGATTTTCTTTCCACGGAGCCGACCACACGCAACGGAATCCGACCCTATCATCACGCTCACTTTTGGGCAGCGGCCGCCGCAATGTTGGTTCGGCTCCGATGAATGAATCGGCATAACTTGCGCCACGTACTGTAATCTTGCCCTGCCCAAAATTTTTGTCCTCGCAACGCGTCTCCGGGTATGGATCGTAGCTCGACGCAGTCCATTCCCGCACATTTCCGATCATATCATAACACCCGATCGAGCTTTTGTCTTCTGGCATTGAGGCCACAGCCTGCGGTTTTTCTCGGCCAGCAGCTCGTAGAACTGCTCGCCCTTCAGCATTTTCTTCTCCCCAGGGATATTTTTTCTTCGAATATACTGCGCCATTTCCTTCGGTCATTTTCCCGACCGCGGCACATTCCCACTCAGCTTCTGAAGGCAATCTTTTTCCCGCCCATCGCGCATAAGCCCGGGCTTCATACCAGCAAATTCCCCTCACAGGATGAGATTCCGTTCCTTCGGGAAAATGACCGTTGCTCCATCCGGCAGGTCCGGGGTTTCCTGTTGCATCGCGAAAATCCCGGGTGGGATTGCCTTCGTAAGCTCTCCACAAATTTTTTCGGCTGTAACCGTCGGCATCTAAAAAACGCTGATACTTTTGATTTGTAACTTCCCGGGAATCGATATAAAAGTCCTGCAATTCCACGATGTGCATCGGCGAATTGCTCGGAGCAAGAGAGTCAAGTCCCGCATATTGAACCCCCAGCGGAAACTTCCCGGCCTCGACTGGCACCATTGCCGGGGCCTCAAAGGGCCCAAAATTTCGGTACCAGGTCATCGTTTCCTCGCGATCTCTCATTATCCGAGGTGCCAATTCCGCTTCGAGCATCGCCTTTGTAAGAGCTTCTCGCGCCCTCAAGCAGAGATTGCTTTCCAACACCGCCCCAGCATGAGCCAGCATCTCGATTGTAGGTCCCTGTCCCTGGTCTAATGTCTTACTGAGCTCAGCGACCCATCTCCGAGACGGACGGTCGGGATATTTTTCAATTCCAAACTTGCCGTTTCCCGCACAGCAAGCATCGGCCAGAGCCGCCGCGTAGTTTCCACTGGCTTCTCGGGCGATAGCGCGTCGCTCAAGCGCAAATTGTTGCAACTTTTCAATACTCCCAGCAGGAGATTCCTTTCCCGTCAGCTGAGCGCAAAGTGCCATTACCTGATTCAGTTTGTCGACAATTTTCTCGGCCTCATCGGCCGAATTATATCCTGTCACCTCGCCCTTCGAAGCACGCAACAATACGGCAATCTCCAGGTATTCATCCTCGGATGCATAAGATTTCACCAGCTCTTTTATATGGTCAGACCCGCCGTATTTTTCCCTCGCTTCGCTGAGCTGCAGCATACCCCGGGCGTATTGCTCTCCCGCGAGAAAGTCTTCCAGCCTGGGATACACCTTTCGATAAGCATCGCGCGCGAAAGCCGCAAACCCTGTATTTGCCTTTTTGAGCCGGCCTAAAACATCCTGAAATTTCGCAGATGAGGCTTTTTCAGCTTCCGGTCCCTGGAATACTTGCCACGATTCTTCGTAATTCCCCTGTGCCTTTTGAAAAACAGATTCGAGCTTTTGATCTCGAATATCGTCCCGGAAAAGGAGAGCCTGGCGCCGATTTTCTTCAATCTCTTGCTGGCACAGTGTGGCCTGTTTGAGGAGTCGGCATTTCTCCAGAACCTCCGGGGAGCCCTCGCCTTCCAGTGCTTTATCGCATGCTTGCGCTGCACCTTTTGGCCGGCCCTGTCGGAGCGCGAGAAGAGCCTGATTGAACTGTTTTTCGGCGCGGGACGGTTGTTTTGGCTTGGGAATTTCAACAGGATCGGCTTTTTCTTCTTTTGGTTTTTCTGTTTTTTCCTCCGAACTCCCTGTTTCTTCCTCTGACTTTCCCGTCCCTTCCTTTGGCTCGCCCGTTTCGGGATTCTCGTTTTCCTGGTTGGGTTCATCGAGACGGGCGATTCGTTTCCCACCGATTGGCTTATCTCTGAAAACGTTCAGCAGATCATATCCTCTGTATCGAGCAATAAAATACGCTATAACAAGACCAATAAAAGTAGCTGCGATAGCGTGCAAAGCCGGGCGTGCCCTGGACAAAAACTTTTTCCATCGGGGTTTTGTACCCCGGAATGCGTACACAGAGTCTTCGTACGTCAGTTTAATCTCGCGCCCCTGCAGCAGTTTGCGTAGATCACTCATCACTTCATCGATCGATTGGTAACGATCCTCTCGCTCTTTGGCCATCATTTTACATATGACCGCACCAACTTCCGGGGATAAATCCGGGTTCCGCTCAAGGGGATCCGGAAGCGGCTCAGTCGCTATTTTATGCATAACACTGACAGGTGTGTCTCCGGTGAACGGAAGTTCACCGACTACCATTCGATAGAAGGTTGCGCCAAGAGAATAAATATCCGTCCGCGCATCGAGATCAGAATGGCCCCGTGCTTGTTCGGGCGACATATAATTAGGCGTGCCAAGCACCGCCCCGGTCACCGTCAGGTTGATCTCATCTTCAGAACCGATGTCTTTCGCCAAACCCAGATCGGTTAATTTCGGCGTGCCCCTGTCGTTAAGAATAATATTCGAAGGTTTGATGTCCCGGTGGATAATTCCCATATCGTGGGCTTCTTTGAGTGCCTCGGCTACGTTGTAAACAATCGACATCGCTCGACTGGGTTCTATTTTGCCTTCCCTCTTGAGGATCGCGTCGATGGGTTCGCCGGTCACATATTCCATCAGGATAAACCGAACACCATCAACCTCGCCCACATCGAAGATACGAACGCTATAGGGCGAGGTCAGTTTGGCAGCGTGCCGCCCTTCCCGCTCAAAACGTCCCACGAACGCCGTCTTCATCCCGAGGTCCGGGGGGAGAAACTTCACTGCCGCGTAACTACCCAGTTCGACGTGACGTGCCTTGAAAACAGCCCCCATACCGCCCTGACCTATTTTCTCAACAATTGCGTAGTTACCTACACGATCGGGGATTTCTTGCGAAAGCATCATCTTCAAAAACCTCTCTCAGACAGCACTACACGCCGGAATTCATTTACCCTTCCTGCGCATTATTGAATCCATTCTACCGCCTCAGAAAAGTGAATCAAGGGACTTGATCGTCACGCAGCCGGAACGCACCTCAAATATTTGCTCTAACACAGAGATATGCCAGTCGCCACGGCCGCTTATAACAATTATACCTTTAGGTTCGCAAGAAATGCGGGGTAAACTTTTATCGCTTCGGGCAGGAAAACAAGTTTCGCACAGTTGTCACATCAAAATAAACATAGAAATCGACCTTATCTGAATTTGCCCCACCTGCAGATTCTTTCCACCGCCAGGAAACTCGTTCAAAGCCTACACACTTTTTTTCTCCTCGCCGTGACGTACTATCCGGCCCTCGGTCATATAGATAACATCTTCCGCGATATTCGTGGCGTGATCCGCAATGCGTTCGAGGTGATGGGAGACCGTTAAGAGACGAATCAAAGCTCCTACGTTTTCGGGTTCAGTCCTCCCCATCCGTTCGACCAGGTCGTACATATGGGCGTGCATGTTGTCAACTTCAATATCACCGCCACATACTTCCCTGGCCAGCTGCGCATCCATATTGACCAGGGAATCGAGTGCGTCACTCACCATTTTCTGGGCTTTTCTGGCCATTTCAGTAAAATCAAAAGGCATATCCACTCTGGGATAATCCGCCAAAAAAAGTGTCGCCTGGGCGATGTTAACAGCCAAATCACCGATTCTTTCAAGATCGTTATTAATTTTCAATGTAGAAATGATGTATCGAAGATCAATAGCTACGGGTTGGTAAAGAGCCAGAATTTTCAGACATTCTTCCTCTACTTCAACTTCAAACGAATCGATCTTATCGTCATCATGAATAATTCCCTGAGCCAGACTGCGATCTCGTTGCGCGATTGACCGCGCGGCCTTTTGCACGGCCTCTTCGACCTGAGCTCCAAGCGACAGGATCTCTTTCTTTAACCTCTCGACCTCTCTGAACATATGAAACCCCATGTCATTCTCTCCTTAACCGAATCGGCCGGTAATATAATCTTCTGTCTGTTGTTTCTCAGGTTTCGTGAAAAGCTGCTGGGTATCACCAAATTCGATCAAAGCTCCTTCGTACAAAAATATCGTCACGTCCGACACCCGGGCGGCCTGCTGCATGTTATGTGTGACGATAATGATAGTGTAATCTCCCCGCAGCTCTCCAATTAAATCTTCAATCCGCGCGGTGGAACGGGGATCAAGCGCCGAACAAGGCTCGTCCATCAACAACACGTCCGGCTCGACAGCCAGCGCTCTTGCTATGCATAATCTCTGTTGCTGTCCGCCGGAGAGTCCGAGCGCGTTATCGCCGAGTCTATCCTTAACCTCCTCCCACAGTCCGGCGCCACGCAGACTCTTCTCTACCAGTTCAGTCAGCTCCGATTTATTCCGCCTTCTTTCCAGCCGAGGGCCAAACGCAATGTTGTCAAAAATAGACTTCGGGAAAGGATTCGGTTTCTGGAACACCATCCCCACAGTCTTCCTCAAAGCCACCTCATCAAGCTGGGGTGAATAAACATCTTGACCCTCCAGATATAACTCTCCCTCCGCCCGGCAATGCGGAATCAAGTCATTCATACGATTGATTGCCCGCAAAAATGTGCTCTTGCCGCATCCACTCGGTCCAATAATGGCCGTCACGAGCTCTCCCGGCACATCGACGCTGACTTTCTCCACGGCCTCATTGTCGCCGTAGAAAACCGAGAAATTTCTGGCCTTCACAATTACTTCGGCGTTCTCAATAGCCTCCGATCCATCGTCAGCGGGCAGTGCATCCCGAGGTTTCAAGCTGATGTCAGTCATTCCCATCTGCCGTCTCTCCTATCCTCGCAGTTTTTTCGAAGTCTTAGCGCGCAAAATAATCGCGGTAACGTTCAAAAGCAGCACCAGGCCAATCAAGGTAAAAACCATTCCGTATTGGACGTGACGAATTTCACTGCCCGAGGGCTCCCCAATGGTCATGTATATGCTATAGGGCAGGGCCGGAGTGGGGCTGATCAAACTGTCGAGCAATCCGATTGATTCGCCTCCGCTGAAAGCCACGGCTGCGGTGAAAAGAATGGGGGCCGTCTCCCCGGCGGCCCGGCCCATGCTGATGATTATGCTGGTTATAATACCGGGCAGCGAAGCCGGTAGAATGACCCTCACAATGGTCTGCCACTTGGTGGCCCCAAGGCTCAACGAACCTTCCTTATAGGACTTCGGAACGGCCCGAATTGCCTCTTCAGAGGCCCGGATAACTGTCGGCAAAACAAGAAGAGCAAGGGTCAGACAACCGATCAGGACACTGCGCCCACGTCCGGCATCTTCCGTTAAACCGAGTTGAACCATCCATGAACCCAAATTGCTCGACAGATGCATCCAGTTGATGAAAAAGGCGAGTCCAAAAAGCCCAAACACGACGCTGGGCACTCCTGCCAGCGTGCTGATGCACACCCGCAAAAGGCTGATCAACCGACCTTCGCCCGCGTACTGTGTCAGATAAACGGCCGAGATGACGCCCATGGGAGTCGCAATGATCATTGTTCCAATCGCCAGCAAAAACGTCCCCAGCACACTCGGCCATATGCCACCGAAAAAGTAACCGCTCTTCGTATCGGGTCTATCAAAGAAAAAACGCCAGTAAATCGTCCAATGAGGATTGAGCATCTCTTCCAGATTCTCCTCCACATAGGGGAAAACCGAAGCCAGATCCCTGTCACGCTCTACCTGCCCTCTCTCCTCTTCAGTCAGATCCTCCAGTTCTACACCCTTGTGTTGATAGCGTTTGGACCGTCGCACCTCCACGAGTCCCCCGAAGTGAATGGCCCCTTCCCCCCGCTCACTGTTATCGGGCTGGACATAATCTTTGCGATAAAGAAAATCATGCAGATACCTCTTTGCTTTATCCCAGCGAGTCACACCATACTGAGACCGGGTCAGGGGAGGGACATCATCGTAAGGAAACGGGCCCAGTAACCTTCGCAGACGATCTTTGATCTCGAAATACTCCGCGTAAAGTTTCTCCCAATCCTTCAGTTGGCCACGGACCGATGGATCGCTCCACCCGATATCGGTCCGGACCTGGGTGAGAGCTTTTTCCAAACCGATCGACCTTTCTCGGACCCGCCGCCGGAGTTCTTCGGAAACCTGTTTCGACCCAACGGTCTGCGTGAGATAATCCCAGGCCGGTGTCTCATACTCAGCCAGCTTCTCATAGACCGGCTCTCGCGCTCGATCGGTTCTTTCTATCTCCCCGGCCATTTTCTTCTTGTTGCCCCGGTCGCGATAGTCCCAAAAATACTCTCTTCTCTCCACTGTAGAGCGGAAGACGACCGCCTGGATCCCACCCCAAAATATCGGAATAATCACCACGGCCAGTCCGGCTATCATCAGGAACAAAGAGAAAAACCCGGTCCCTGCGAAGGCTTTATCAAGCAATTTTCTTGTTGAAAGACGCATATGGTCAGCCTCCAAGTTTCTTGCGGGTTCGCCGAACCGACCACTCGCTCATAAGGTTGCAAGCGAAGGAGAAAAGCAGAAGAATAAAAGCCAGAGCAAACAGCGCGTGATAGTGCGTTGTATCGCGGGCCACTTCCCCCATCTCGATGGCGATCGTGGCCGTGATCGGACGCACGGGGCTCAAAAGGTTATACCAGGGCTTTGGTATCTGGGTGGCTTTACCGGCCGCCATCACCACCACCATCGTCTCTCCCACCGCGCGCATCACTCCCAGCAGAACCGCGGCCAGGATCCCGCCCTTGGCGGCGGGAATCACCACCTTGATCATCGTCTCGGCCCGCGTCGCCCCCAACGCGTAACTTCCTTCCCGGATTTCCCGTCCTACCGCCGTGAGGGCATCCTCACAGACACTGACCACGGTGGGTAAAGCCATAAGCGCCAGAAACAGAGAAGCATTTAAAGCGTTGGCTCCCTGTTCAATCTTAAGATTGTAAAGCCACGAACCGGCGAAGTATATTACGCACAGGCAAGCAACAAACATGATGATGAACAGGGCAGGACGGATGAATTTGGCGGCGTTCTCGGAAAAGAAAGCGCTGATCACCTCGCTGAACACCATCGATCCCAGAAGCGCCGTGGGAGCCGAAACCACCCAGAGGACAACCGACAGAATCGGCCCGCCGGCATTTTGCAATAGTGGTGCAAACACGATAAGAGCGAAAAAGCCATAGGCCACCGAGGGGATGGCCGCCAGCAATTCAATAATGGGTTTGACGACCTGACGAACGCCGAATGGTACCACATCGCTCAGGCAAACCGCTGCCGAAATGCCCATTGGTACACAGACTAAACAGGCTCCAAAAGTCACCAGACCGGTCGAGAGAAATATTCCCAGAGCTCCGAAACTGCGCCGGGCTCCCTCAGCGGTCGGATCCCAAACATCGTTGTGGAAAAAACCGAAAGGCCCCACTTCCCGAAAAAAGGGGAACGCATCTTTGAACATAAAGGCCAGTATGAACAGAATCCCGGCTGCCGAAATGACAGTAACCAGAAGAAGAAACCCTCGCCCCAGGGTCTTCTTGATCCAATTCCCAATCTCAGCTCTTCGGCTGAGCTGAAGTTCGTCTCTTTGGGGTTCCTTCATCGGACTCCTCATGCTTCCGATTACCCGAAGAAACCGCCCGCGCGAAGGCGGGCGGTTCCTCAAGGATCTCCTAGAATGCTGACTCGCTCAGTACTGGGTCACGGGCACGTAACCGATGTCTTTGATCATCTCCTGCCCGTAAGGTTTCAGATACATGGTCACGATGGCCTGCTCGGGCGAACCCAGCGCAGGATATCCGTTGGTAACCATGAACAACGGACGCGCGATGGCGTACTGTCCCGAACCGACAGTCTTCACGTTCGGTTTCACGCCGTTAACGGCGACGGCTTTGACACCTTCGATGTAACCGAGTCCCAGGTAACCAATGGCGGACTGAGTGGTTTTCACGCGTTGCTGGACCTCGGCGTTACTGGCCGCTCGTTCGGCCCCTCCAGTGAGACGATCACCTTTGAGAACCAGATCTCCAAAAACCTCGAAGGTTCCGCTGGTACTGTCGCGGCTGATCACGACAATGTCCTTGTTGGGGCCACCAACTTCGTTCCAGTTCGCGATTTTGCCGTTGTAGATCTTGCGCAGCTGTTCCAGCGTCAGCCCGTTGACCGGGTTGCTCGGGTGAACGGCTACGGCAATACCATCCATCGCGACGGTGTGAAAGACCGGGTGAATGCCATCATCGATCGCCATTTTGAACTCCTTGTCCTTCATAAACCGCGACATGCACGCGATGTCGCAACTGCCCTGGACAAGGCTTTTGGCGCCGTTACCACTGCCGGTCCCGCTCACAGTGACCTTCACGTCAGGATGCTTCGCCATATAATAACCGGCAAAAGCTTTCGCAATCGGATAAACGGTCGTTGAACCGTCCATCACGACTTTCTCCCTGGCCATCGCGGTCGGGGTGAAACCGAACGCTGCCAACATGACAACGATAAGCCCAGCTATTGCAACAATTTTCATCCTTGCGAACATTGCTACTCTCCTTCTCCTTGTTAAGGTGTTAAAACTTGTCCGAGTACGAAGGTGCTTTCCCCGTAATCAGCCCTCATGAAACGGCTGAGACTGGTTTGAGGAACGGTAAAAAACGGATTGCCAGGACAAAGCTTTTGAAACAGGAGAAACGACAGCAATAACAAATGTCTCATCGCTCCATCTCTTTTGAATTTTACGAGCGAATTGTTAGAGAAATGTGAGCGCAGCATGAGCGTTTGTTTAATCGCCGGTCGTCTCATCCCTTTGCCTGCTTTCTCCTGGTTTCCGGTAAGTAAACAGGAAGTAAGCGCACCCGGGTGTGCAGCGCACCCCTCGGGGCGCGGGAAGCTACTAAAGTTTAGAAACTGACACTGACTCCACCTTCCCAGTAGCCGTAATCGTTGTTCTGATCGTCCTCATCAAAGTTGACGTCCGCATAGAGAACTTCGAACGCAACGCGATCTGTAATATCGGCTTCGATCTCCAGATCGATTTCATGGGCGTCGCTATCCGTCTGACCTGTATCATCCCGGTCATCGTCAGCTATTCCGTAAGCCATACCGATCTCCAGCGCGCCGAAATCGTAGCCCAATTTCAGAAAGTACGTGGAAGTATCAGCCCAGCCCCCGATTTCCTCCATCGGGGCAAAATCGTCTTGGAAGAGACCGGTTCCATTTGGCGCATTGACGACCTCGTCATCCAGATAATAGTAACCGGCGCCGATGGACGCTTGGCCAATACGTACTTTGCACTCAAGCAAGTATTGATTCCAATCTTCGTCGGTGGAGGAGATAGAACTGGGCGTATCCTCATTGTGCTCGCTCCATGTGCCGCCGAAGGATATCGACATGTTTTCATCCATCTCAACCTTTCCTTCAGCTTCCAAACCATATACGAGGACAACATCCTCGTGCCGATGAACGAAAGGCATAACCGAAAAGTTATCGCCGCTGATGACGGCCATCAGGGAATAACCCCAGTTGCCGGCATCGTTGAGTTCATCCATCTCGCTTTCACCACCGATTTCGTCGGCCCCGGAATCATCGGCCCATTCTTCGACGGCCGAAAAATACACGTCCACCATCTGGGGATCTTTCACGGCAATTTCGAATCCCTGATGAAAATCACCGTCCATAACGGCCGATTTCTTGAACTTTTTACGACCTACAAGCACCGACGATTTGGTGTTCGGAAAAGAATAACGAATGAACGCTTCATTCAGCGCCGCATCGTCGTCGTAATTGTCCGTGTAATCGTCGCCATTGACCCAATCTGCGGTGGGAACGTCCCACTCTTCGTGATCCCACCAGATCTGATTGACGGCGATCCCGCCGATGCCGAACTGCAGCCCGTTCACCGAAGCGCTCTCAAAAGCCATCTCGATGTAACCGGTGCCGAAAAAGTAATCCGCATCTTCTCCCTCTCCCACGGCGCCCGCAGGATCGGGATCGTCCGGGTCGGTGCCTTCAAAATAGACACCGGCCTCGCCTTTAAGTTCGCCCTCTTGGATGGCCTTGTCTAAGGCCGTTCCACTGAGCATACTATCAGCGGTTATATCGAAACCGATAGGACGTAGCTCATTTCCTTCTGTTTCTGCGGCTCTGGCTCCAACCACAACGCTCAACACGAGCGCGCAGGCCAAAATTGCCACCAGTTTAAGCTTTTTCATCTGAACTGTTCTCCTTTAACAGTTTCTTTACCTTCTCCTGAAAAAATGAGTCCTAAAAACAAAATCTTCAGCTTTCTCGCGTATTTCCTCCTCTTCGCAAAAGTCATCGTTATCTCCAATTGCGTTTCACCATTTACCGTCGTCACCCTTTCCCGTTTTCCTCTGGCTACCAAGAAAATTTAACCGCTCAGTATCAACTCGTTGTGAAGGAAGTGTTAACTTTTTATGAGCGGCACAGATATCAAATTCCCGTCCCAATCAGAAAAAACATTCCCCAGGAAATGAGAGCGACACCCTTAAGAATGCACACTCTGGAGGTGGTTAAGTTTCTTCCCGTAAACATCATCAGGCAGGAAAAGCGATTGAATACGGAGGGTATCGCTCGCGGAACACACCGTTTGCTGACACCAAGGTGGGAGATAAAAATAGGAAATTAGAATTGCCGTAATGGCTATTTAATGATGAAAGGTCTCTCCACAATCTGCCAACCCGTTAACAGTTACATAACATCAGACAAAATGGTTCATTAACCCGCTTTTCTCAAGCGGCGCCAGTGCTGCAGCTGCGCGGAAGGCAAAGGCGGGTGTATTCTCATACCCCAACTGCAGCCTGACAAAGCAGATGCAGCGCTGGCGCCGCTCCCGGAGGGCAAACCGCTCCCTTGAGGCTGAGATTACACACTGTGTACCGAGATCAGATGTGAAATATAGCGCAAAGTCTTTCTGTGCTGTCGCTTATAATAATTATACCTTAGGTTCGGTAGAGTCGAAGACTGGCGCGTCTGGGTTAGGTCGACGTTTGTTTTCTCTGTTTC
>JBKHIT010000090.1:0-13783 GCA_046538485.1 Candidatus Brocadiia bacterium
GTTTTTCTACTTAAATCGAAGAGGCAACTGTCCAATTCACGCTGAACCAGTACAGTTCCCCGTCACTCGCGAGGCTGTTAATTCGGGGAAACACCGCTGACAGAGATACGGATGGCCGTCGGTTTTCAGTGGCTTACCGCAATGATAGCAATGACGCGGATAAAACCAATCCAGAACGGGATCGAGTTTATTCAAAACTGTTTCTTGTAGTTTACCCAGCACCGTATCACTTTTCCCCAAGCCGCCCGGCGTTCTCTGTAACCGCACATACCGTGCCGTAGTGAATCTTTACTGTGTCATTGAGATCCGGGGCGTAACCTCCCGCGAGCATTACGGCCACAGGTAGTTGCCGCTTACTACATTCCCCCAGCACCAGGTCGTCCCTTTGCCGGAGATCTTTTATTGATAACATCAGAGAACCAAGCTGATCTTTTTCATACGGATCGGCTCCAGCGACGTAGAACACCAGATCCGGATCATGGTTTTCAAAGGCTGGAATTACATTGGCTTCCAGAGCCTGTAGATATCCCTCTCCCGAACAATAATCGTCCAGCCCTGTATCGCAATCGCTCTGTCGTTTCAGTGGGTAGTTATTTTCCTGGTGAATGCTGAACGTAAAAACCGCCGGATTACCACGGAATATATACGCCGTCCCGTTCCCCTGATGAAGGTCGCAATCGACGATGAGAATTCTTTCTGCGACACCTTCTTCAAGCGCGTTGGCGGCGGCTACGGCCACATCGTTAATGTAGCAGAATCCTTCAGCCTTTGCCGGAAAGGCGTGATGGAATCCACCGGCGAGATTCATCGTCATCGTTTCCTGTTGGGCTGCCAACCTTGCGGCCAACAAGCTGCCGCCGGCGCCGAGGATGAACGCTTCGATAATACCTTTTGAGATCGGCATTTCGCTGGATATGGTCCGCGTGGTATGACGGTAAGAGAACAGATCGTCGAGGTACGCGGGCTCATGCACCAGTTCCAGCTGTTCTCTGGAAGCCGGTTCAGGTTCAACAAAATCATCCGCTCCCACAACTCCTTCCTCGACCATGCGTTCGTACAGGAGTTCGTATTTTTCCGTACGGAAAACATGCTCACCGATGTCGCAATAATAGCCGGGAAGATATATGAATTTTGGTTCTGGCATTGCAGCCCTTCTTGTGCTCAAAAATATTCTCAGCGTGCAAAGTTTAAACGAAAGTCCAAAGAAGGACAAATCAGCGGAAAATGTCAGTGACCAGTGGAGCGAGAAAAACGGAATGTCGATTTTGCCGATCGGCAGACCCCGCTGAATCGCTATCGTGCAAGCAAGAGAGATTGACTTTGGAACTGTTTAGCCCAACCTGTAAGCCGAGCTGGACTCGATGAGTCGATGCCTATATGCTATTGTTACGCTGATTCGTAACGCGGTTCCCGTGGCTGAAAACAGAACGGAGGTATGAAAATGCCTGAAAAAACCTACGGTATTGGAATGCTCGGATGTGGTTTCATCGGCAAAGTGCACGCGTACTCTCATCACGTAATGCCATATTACTATGAAGATTTGCCCTGGAATATGCGTTTCGTTGGCGTTTGCACGTCCCGGGACGAGTCGGCCCGGAGCGCAAAAGAGGAAATCGGTTTTGAGTTTGGGACAACGGAACCGGAAGAGGTCATTAGACACCCCGATGTCGATGTCGTTCATATATGCACACCGAATTCACTGCACCTTGACGAACTGCTGTCCGCTATCGACGCCGGGAAGAACCTCTACTGTGATAAGCCCGTGACGTCGAACTGGGAAGAGGCCAAAAAAGTCTTGAAGGCTCTGGAAAACTATAACGCGACGCATCAAATGACGTTTCACAACCGGTTTTTCCCGGCCACCCTCAGGGCAAAAATGCTCATGGCGGAGAACTTTGTGGGTGAGGTCACGTGTTTCCGGTGCGAGTATCTCCATTCGGGAAGCGTCGATCCGGATAAGCCACTCGGCTGGAAACTGGATGCCTCGATGGGAGGAGGCGTGATTAATGATCTGGCAACACACGTGATCGATCTGATACGACACCTGATTGGTGACTTCACGGAGGTCGCGTGTTCGACCCGGATCCTCCATGATACTCGTCCATCCAGAAAAGACCCCGACAAACGTGTCCCGGTTGAAGCCGAGGATCACGTTATCTTAACTCTGCATCAAGAAAACGGGGCGATCGGAACGATCGAAGCATCTAAGATCGCGACGGGAATGCAGGACGAATTGCGTTTTGAGATTCATGGCATAAAAGGGGCTCTGCGGTTCAACCTGATGGATCCCAACTGGCTGGAGATCTACAACCGGGACGATCCCGGCGAGCCCATCGGCGGGAAACGCGGCTGGAAAAAAGTCGAGTGCGTCCAGCGTTATCCCGAACCGGGCGGGAAATGGCCGGCCACAAAAGCTTCAATCGGATGGTTGCGGGGACACATCGCCAGTCTTTTCAATTTTATGAATTCTTTGCATCGTGCGGAGAAAGCGGAGCCAGGTCTGGAGGTCGGTGCGGAAATCCAGAGAATCGCCGCTGCTGCCAGAAGAGCGGACGAGTCCGGCCGCGTCGTACAAATCGGTGATATCCAATAACAGGAGTCCCTTACGTCCCTTCCGCCTCTTGCCGTTCCTCTTGCAACACCGACAGTGGCTCGGGCTGAAAATCGTCCGGCAGGTGGCGCACAAGTTCCTCTTCATTGGCCGCAAAACGCGGATCAATTTCAACCTGTCCGGAAGACTTTTCGACGGGTGTCGTGTCGATACCTGCATTTTCAAGCCACCGCAGCCATTCCTGGCGAAGCAGTTTGCGGCAACTCTCCGGGCTGTCGGAGCCCTCAGCGTTTTTAACTGGAGCAAATTCGCGTTCGCGACGGGCTTCCACAAATGCACAATCGCTGACATGGGGCAGACAATCAAAGACGAACTTCTCGAACTTATAACATTCGCCCGGGCGGGCGTTGCCGTTTTCATCGAGATGTTCGTAATTCTTCCGGGCCACATGCCAGGGGAGGGCGTCGTTCCGCCTGCCTATCTCGAGCGCGAACTCTGTATCGATAATGTGGACGGCGATGCTGCCGAATTTATAAAGGAGTTCCCCATCCTTATCTGTCTGCTCGGCCAATTCATCCGGCAGATCGATGTATTCGATGATACCCGGTTGGTCGTTTTTCAGGACGGCGATCCCCAGGCCTTCCGACGGATCGCGTTTGGGGATGACTTTGCAGGAAAAATCCGCATGCCGTCGCAGATGATGTCCTACGTACCTCTCGTCAGCAACCGTCACGAGCGGATTGTCGACCTGGAAATAACTGACTAAATCGAAACCCCTTTTGAGGAGATCTTCGGCGAGGCCACTTTCCGACAGCGCTGAGAAGACCCCGCCGTGTCCGTCGGGCCCTACGAGCAATTTGCCTTTGTTTTTTAGCAGAAGTTGCCCGTCCTTACCCAGGATGGGATTGGTATTTTGGGAAAAGAAATGGACCGTATCTTTGCCCAGTCCAAAATAGTTTTTCGTTTCAAAGAAGTCTCTTGTCTGGTCATCGTTTGTCGGACTGGTCATTACAAGCCAGGGGATGGGAGTGTCGTATCGGCGCCGAGCGGCAAGGACTTTGCCAGCCAAAACGTGGAAAAGGCTTTTTCCGGTGACAGGCATTATAGGGTAGGCGCCTTTGGGGCCATCATAGCCGAGCCGCGTTCCCTGGCCGCCTGCCACCACGAGCGCGGCCACACGACCGGCTTCAAAAGCCTCATGGCCGAGGGCTGCAACATCCTCTTCTATCTTTTTTTCTTCAGCTGTTTGCGGCAACGTGTTGACCGGGGCCGGTTCGACCTCTTCAAAGCTAATCTCTTCTCCGGATCTGCCGATTTGTTGAGTAAGCCGTGAGACTTTGCCGAAATCGATGTTTTTCAGTTGGCTCAGCAGCTGCTGTTTTTGTTCCGATGACAGATCGTCAATCCATTTCAGGACATGGTCCTGCCCGGCGGAGCGGACTCTTTGGATGGTTTTTTGCTGTTTTTCAGAGGGTTTTTGGGACATGGGACCTCCGCTATCACAAGTTACAGGATTCTAGCCTGCATCTTACGGATGCAGGCTATGTAAAACGGCGCATGCCGTTTAAAAACATTGTAGCGTTCGCCTCGTTGCTGATCACTGATTTTAAGTTGTCAGATTTATGCGCCGTTTGTTTTTAGCTCGGATTTTTGGCTGAGAAGGGTTGTGAACGGTGTCCAATAAAGATTCTGCCCTGACTTGACAAAAAGGGCGTCCAATTATCCGTAAAATCCGGGCTAGTGTATCTGCTTCCCCCCGCGCACTCAATCAAATGCGCCGCCCGTGTGCCAGCCCGTCCGTGTCAACTCGTGCCCCTCCGGGTGCAACGTCCGTCAGTGCTTGACAGCTACGGCCTTCCCTCCGTAGCATACTGACCGCCCGCTGGATATTCCTCAGGACTTTTTAAAAGAAAAATTATGCTCGATATTAACCTTATACGAGAAAAACCCGATGATGTCAGGAAGGCCATGGAGAAAGTCGGCGCTGATCCCGAGCTGATCAATCGCATTCTGGCTTTGGACGAACAGTGGCGAGACTTAGTCTCCGAGAGTGAGGATCTTAAAGCGAAACGCAATCGTGACTCTGATAAGGTTCGGACGGCCAAAGATGACGACGAGCGTCAGCAGCTGATACAGGAACTCCGTGAACTGGGCGACCGGATCGATAAACTCGATGAGCAAGCCGAAGAACTTCGGCAGGAACTCGATGAATTAATGCTCAATGTGCCGAATATGCCACACGAGGATGCGCCGGCAGGGGAGGACGAGAGCGAGAATGTGGTCCGCCGTGTCGAAGGCGAAAAGCCTGAGTTTGGGTTTAATCCCAAACCGCACTGGGAACTGGGGCCGGAACTCCAGATTTTGGATTTCGAGAGGGGGGTCAAGCTCAGTGGTTCCCGTTTCTACGTGCTCAAAGGACAGGGGGCAAGGCTCCAGCGTGCGCTTATCGCGTGGATGCTGGATCTGCACACCAGCGAGCACGGTTACCAGGAGGTCTATCCGCCAGCAATCGTGCAGTCGAAATGTCTCGTGGGGACGGGCAATCTTCCGAAATTCGCCGAAAATCTCTATCACGACGCCGAGGAAGATTTCTGGCTGGTGCCAACCGCCGAGGTGCCGCTGACGAACCTCCACCGTGAGGAGATCCTTGAAGGAGATGATCTGCCTCTGTATTACACGGCTTACACCCCGTGTTTCCGGCGCGAGAAGATGAAAGCTGGAACGGATGTCCGCGGTATCAAACGCGGGCACCAGTTCGAGAAAGTAGAATTGATGAAATACGTCCGTCCCGAGAACTCGGACGCGGAGCTGAAAAAACTTATCGCGGATGCCGAGGAAGTCTGCCAGGGGCTTGGCCTTCCGTACCGCATTGTGGAAATGTGCACGGGAGATTTGAGTTTCGTCGCGGCCCGTAAGTTTGATATCGAGGTCTGGGCGGCCGGTTGTGGGGAATGGCTGGAGGTCAGCTCTTGCAGCAACATGCGTGGTTTCCAGGCACGACGCGCAATGATTCGCTATCGCCCCGGTCCGCAGGAGAAACCCGAGTTCGTTCACACTTTGAACGGCTCAGGTCTGGCTCTCCCTCGGGTGATGATTGCGGTCATGGAAAATTATCAGCAACCGGACGGCAGCATCGAGATCCCCGAGGTTCTGCAACCGTACATCGGGGGAATGAAAGAAATTGAGCCCGAGGGCTGAGCGGCCTTGTGTCTCGGCAGAAGCCAGTTACCATTCAGAAGATTATCCCGCGGCCGAGTGTTGGGGTGGTGCTGGCTACATTTAGCTGTGAGTTCAGAGGAAGAATATAATGAAAAAATGGATGATCTTTGCATTTGTTCTGTTTGTGTCGGTGATGACTCTGACTGCTAAAGAAGGCAGCGACAAGTGGCCTGAAGTCCTCACGATTGACAATTTTGAAGACGGCATCGAGCGGTGGAAAAACGAGGATACAGGCAAGCTGGAATCGCTGAAGGATGCAGTGCAGGGCGAAAGAGCCATGCGGTGGACGGCGGCAGACGATGGGCTCGGCCACATCATCTTCCGGAACCTGAAACGCGAAGAGATCGACTTCAGTCAATACGATCTGCTGGTGTGCGAGGTGAAGATCGCCGGTAAGCCCATCTGGAACCTAAACCCCATCGTCCAGCAGCGCCCGGCCGTCTACGGTTTCCGGGGGCTCTACTACAGTATCGACAGACTTCATCCGTTCGGCCGGTGGTTCACGCTCTCGCAGGATCTGAGCCGATGGGAGAATGCCTGGCCGGACTCCTACAACGCCACCAATCAGGAGTTCCAATTCGAGGTGCATCAACTCGCCGGGCCCGGGTCGACCCAGATCTATCTCGATAACATCCGGCTGATGAAGAACCCGCTCGCCCTCCGCCCTTCCTATCCCGGGAAGTGGTTGCAGCAGCCTGACGGATCGCAGTTGACAGAGTTTGCGATTCCGCTTGAAAATACCGGAGAGAAAGCTCTGACGGTCCAGACATCCGTGGCTCAGGGCGGGACGCTGGACCGGTTCAAGGTTGAACTGCCGGATCCAGTGGAGGTCTCCCCCACAGATTCTTCATCGGAGGAGGCCCGCCGGACACTCCGCATTCGGATTAAGGCACCCGCCCCGATGATCGATGAGGTTACCCCGTGGTATGGTGAGACGGCCCGGATTGCCGTGACTGCCAAAGAGGCACCCGGACTGGTCCTCTACACCGACCTGGCCGCAGGCACGAAACCGGCCCGGCTCGAGCACCCGTCCATCGTCTGCTCGCCCGAACGGATGGCGGATCTGCGGAAACGTTACTCATCCGAGGATTCCCGCAAAAAGATGAAGCGGGCGTTTCGTAACATCGCCAGGCGGGGCGAGCAGGCGCTGTCCTATAAGCCGGAGTATCCCCCCGTCGCGGCGCAGGGACGCACCAAGGACCCGATCTCGGGGAAAAGGCTGGTGGAAATCGACGTGCCCAACCGCCCCCAGCGGGTTTATCAAGATCCATCCTCGGGGCGTTCCTATTCGGGGCCGCTCTACGATGCGGGCATGCAGGGATGGAAGCAGAAACATCTGAAGAACGCGGCCGTCACTAAATCTTTAGGACTTGCTTTCGTGGTCACGGGACGCCGGGAATTCGCCGAGAAGGCGGCGGCAATTTTGCGGCCCTATATCAAGGTTTATCCCGATCTTCCCCTCATCGCCCCCAGGCAGGGGAGTCCGGTCGGGAGCGTCACCTCCGGCACCGTACCCATCGGTAGCACTTACATGCGGGAACGGACCTGGCTCACTTCCATGGCCATCGGTCTGGACTGCATACGCCCGGCCGGCGTGCTCTCAGCAGAAGATCTTCGGGGTCTGGCGGAAAATGTGTTCAGCCCCTCAGCCCACAATATGATGGATCACAAGGTGGGGCCGATGAATCTGCAGTGGATGATTCAATCCGCCTCGCTGATGGCGGGGCTGGCGGCGGAACTCCCCGACGTGACCGCACGGGCACTGCACGATTCTCACGGGATCGTCCGGCTGACCGAGGTGGGGTTCCTGGATGACGGCAACTGGTGGGAGAATCCCAGCTACCAGAACGTGGCGAAGATCGCCGCCTACCCGGCGCTGGTGACCGCCATCCACAATGAAATCATCCCGTGGAACGAGCGCTTCCAGACAATCCTTAAGGCATCCTACAAGCTTTACGGTCCCGATGGACGGAGTCCAACTCTGGGAACGGGCGGATGGACCAGCTACGGGATGGATAATGCGGCAATCGCCGCTCTGGCCGAGTGGATCACCGATCCCGAACTGGCCTGGGTGGCCTACAACCGCAAACCCCGTCCCCATCGAAATATTGGTCTCCTGGCGCTGTTCCGGGATGGCAAACCGCGCGTGCCGGAGGGAAAAGCTGTCAGCCCTATCCCCGACAAAACCACACTGGCCCCGGACTACGGCGGGATCTCGCTACGCATCCCCGGAACCGATCGCTACTCCTATTTCCATTTCGGGCGTGAGCTGACGCACGGCCACCATAACAAACTCTCCATCAACGCCTACGGCAAGAAAGGGTGGTACGCTCGCAACGTCATGGGCGGCTACGGGCATAACTTCGACGATTTCCTCCAGACCAGCGCCAGCGCTTCAAGCATCATGGTCGACGGCGCGGACGCCGACCATGACACCGGCGAGTTGCTGTTCCACGGGTCGATAGCAGGAACTGAGGTTGCGTCGGGTCGGGAGATCGGCGCATGGAAGGACGTGGAGCACGAACGGACGCTGGTCCTGACGGAATCGATGCTGATCGTGATCGATCGCTGCCTGAGCGAAAGTAAACACGTCTACGATTGGCTCCACCACACCAACCGTTGCGGGTTGAAGCTGGACAAAACAAACGTGGGCAAACCCCGCATCGAACGATTTGGCAAATCCGTGCACTACGACTCGCTCCCACCGACCGGTCGTTTCACCGACAACCGACCCGCCCGCTGGGACCGGGAAAACGGCAGCGGGCTTCTGACGGCTTCCCTTCCGGTCGGCACTCGATACGTCACACGGATCACGCACACATATCGTAACCACGACAGCATTCTGTGGCGGCAGACGGGCAAGACGATGCGTTTTGCCGCCGCGTTCCGGCCGCTGGGCAAAGGCGAGAGCGGAAAGGTGCAGATCGAGAGTGTGCCGGTGGTGGACGCAGCCGGAAAGAAGGTGGGGCTGGAAGATGGTCAGGCCGTGCAGGCTCGCTCCGATCGCGAGACGCTCACCGTACTGGTCAACTATTCCGGCAACCGTCTCAATGCGGGTCCCGTAAGCACAAAACAGCGCGTGGGCGTGAAGAGAGAAAAATAGCCCGGGCATCGTATTGACGAGCTTTGGGACAAAGTGGAAGGTGTTTGTAGCCCGACTTTGGATCGCAGCCGGAGTGGAATCTTCTTCACCTGCCGGACAAGCCGGCAGGGGCCGTTTGTTTTGGGGCACGGATTTCTAGCCCACGAATCTGCGTCTCCTGCCACTCAAGGTGGCAGGGGGACGATAGCCTCGTACCGCCGGCGAGAGAAATTGGCCGGTTAGAGAATGGCCGCCAGGCGCAGCCGCGACCCCCGCGGCCTCGCGCCGCGGGTGAAGGTGATTTCACCGAGCTATCTTCTTTTTGCGAAAGGAACTGCGTTGGTTTCAAAACCCATCTATAATGCTCACAACCTGGAATCGGCATACCAGCTCCGCTACGATTGGACCTGCTGGCCATCGCGGGAATCGACTTTCCCGCCCGACTTTGGACATTTAATAGAGCAGACCAAAGATGTCTGGGAGAACGATGGGTTGCGGTTGCTGGAAAGCAATGTGTCTTCGCAACAAACTCAGCTTCTTTTCAGCGTCACACCACAGGTCTCGGCCGTATTCTGCACGCAACGTGCCAAGGGCCGCCTTCAATATGCCGCACGGCAGGCTGGTTCTCCGATAAAGTTCAGCCGGAAGCTCTCCTTGCGCACGGTGGGTAACGCCCACAGCAAGGAAATGCTTAGATACATTGAGCGGCAGGCTCTTGACAGTCGTTATCTTGATCAGGGCTTTCGAGAAAGACTCGAGGATTTTGTCGTGGTATCCCCCGAAGTTGATCTTTCCCTCCCCACTGAAACTCGAGGTGGTCGATATTGGTATAATCTGCACCTGGTCCTTACCACTCAACAAAGATATCTCATCACTGATAGCGATCAGCTGGGCCGAATTCGCGATATGAGCTTCAAAATTGCCGACAAAAAGGGGTATAGAATTGCGTCTCTTTCGGCCATGCCGGATCATCTTCATATTGCCCTTCGCGGTAATATACAGCACAGTCCGGAGGAAGTCGCTCTCGGATTCCAGAACAATTTGGCATATGTGCTTGGCCAGAACGCCGTGTGGAATTACAGCTATTATGTGGGGTCTTTCAGTGAATACAATATGGAGGCCATTCGTCGTGCTTTGAGACCGTAGGGAGCGGGATCTTCTTCACCTGCCGGACAAGCCGGCAGGGGCCGTTTGTTTTGGGGCACGGATTTCTAGCCCACGAATCTGCGTCTCCTGCCACTCAAGGTGGCAGGGGGACGATAGCCTCGTACCGCCGGCGAGAGAAATTGGCCGGTTAGAGAATGGCCGCCAGGCGCAGCCGCGACCCCCGCGGCCTCGCGCCGCGGGTGAGAGAGATTAGCCGGCTAGAGAATGGGCCGTCACGCGCAAGGACGACCCCCGCGGCCTCGCGCCGCGGGTGAAGGTGATTTCACCGAGCTATCTTCTTTTTGCGAAAGGAACTGCGTTGGTTTCAAAACCCATCTATAATGCTCACAACCTGGAATCGGCATACCAGCTCCGCTACGATTGGACCTGCTGGCCATCGCGGGAATCGACTTTCCCGCCCGACTTTGGACATTTAATAGAGCAGACCAAAGGTGGGGAACGAATCTTCGAGCTTCTGTTATAATAAGCATGGAGAAAACAACGGTGATCTACACGCACGAATATACGAAACACGCGTGTACGCCGAATGATACTGCGGTAGCTGTGTCCTTATTTCTGGATTATAATATTTTCTTATGAGGGAAAGGGCCATGTATAAACAATCTTTCCATAGGAAACCTGGCTTCACGCTCATAGAATTGTTGGTGGTCATTGCCATCATCGCCATCCTGGCAGCGATGCTGATGCCGGCGCTGGAGCGGGCACGCGAAGGGGCTCGCCAAGCTGCGTGCAGAAGCAACCTGCACCAGATTGGACTGGGGGGTATGATGTATCAGAACGATTACGATGGAACATTGCCCATCAGCACCGAGTGGAGTCAGTCTTTCGGCCCCAAACTATACAGTAAGGAGTATGACAACGGGGGGGGTAATGATAACATATGGGGCGAGGAATTCGTCTACCTGGCCTGCAATTATTGCGGGGCGCAGGACTATCCGAACAAACCTCGTCCCGGCCCTATCGGCGTATTTTGGTGTCCGTCCAAGGAGTTCAAAGAAGATTTGAAGATCGCGAACCAACCGTATGTCGCGGGCAACGCCGTGGCCATTCATTATGCGCGTGATGGGCAGGCCTACCCGCTCTCACAGGATGTCCAGGACGAATCGAAGGATGTCTACGGTGGCGAATATGACACCGGTCCGGTGCGGCCGATGAAAGCAATGAGCCCCAGCAGGTGGCCGGTATTCTTCGACGAAGAGGTGTATTCAGACGACCGCTACGGAGTGGTGGACAACCATCCCGATAAACGACTGAACGCTCTGTACATGGACGGCAGCGTCGACAGCCAGATTGGCGACGTAGGATTCCGCGGTAATAATTACGGCCAGCCGAACGGAAGTTTCGTTGTCTGGTTCCTGCCCTACGTCCGAACCGCACCCATGCCCTACCGTTGAATCGGGCAAAAACATCTTCTGAGCGCTTTCCTGGCGTCAGTGCAGAGAGTTCCTGTGGCGATCTGCTGCCCCGGCAATCTCCTCCTTCTATCTGTACCTCTCCCCCAAAAGAACGACACCGTGTTCAGCCATCATGTCCGTCCGCTGAAGGAACTCGTAGTCGGACGTGCGGAATAGCTCTCGTTCGAGCGCGTTCTGCAGACGCGCACGGTTTTCGGCATGCGCGGGATCCTCAGCCAGATTTTGAAGATCGTACGGGTCCGCAACCGTGTCGATGAGGGAGATCGGTTCCCAGGAATCTTCAGCTCCTTTGATCGCGTAGATATAGCGTCCGTCGTAGATCCCGCGCCAGGGGGACTGGTTGAGGCGAACCTCATGCTGGTGTGGATAGAGTCCGGTCTGCACAGTGGCCCGATACGGGCAGCACACGGGAGAACTCGACACGCAGTTGGTGTATCGCACCCCGTCGGCGGCCAAACGGTCGAAGTTAGGAGAAATCACGTCGGAATTGCCGTAACAATTCAGCGCCGACCATCGGTGCTGGTCGGACAGGAGGAAAAGGATGTTCGGTTGTTTGTCCATAAGCGGCGATTATCGTTCTTCTATGTTGAACATTGACAACAGGGCCAAAACGGTCACTGGCCTCACAGGAGAGCGGCTAATGTATCAAAACTACTCTCCCGGCACTCTTCGGAAAAACGTGACCATCAGGTCTCTTCCACCGAATCCGGGGGCACCTCGCATGGCAGCAACCAGCGGTCGCGCTTGATGAACCGGCCGTTATGGAAGGTCTGGCCGATCGTGCCCCGTTGCTCCAGGTGATCAAAACAGCTACGCATGCATCCGCGTGATCCCTCGATACCGTAACTGCCTGCCTCGCCCCAGATTTGCAGGCGATGGTGGCCCTCGATCACGTGGCCGGAGGGGAACCGTTTCGAAGCGCGCCAGGTCCCGGTGGACATGGTCCAGGCGAGTTTGTAGGCCGCTTCCTCGCTCATCTCCTGCTCGGTCACATCAAAATGCCAGCCGGGCAACTCCCGGTGGATGAACGGCGAGGTCATGGGATCGCCGCCGTGATAGCTCAGGGTACACCGTCCCATGTGGACGTCCCCCCATTCGTATTCGTACTCGCCGATGCGCACCGATACGGTCTTACCTTCGCGCTGATGCGGTATGGCGCAGGCCGAACACCCCTGGACGCACGACATGCAGCGATCGCAGATCGTACCGGGCTCGATCTGAGGATCGGGCTCCAGGTCGGCGTCGGTCAAGATCGCCGCCAGGCGGACCCGCGGCCCGAACTCGGGCGTAAGAAACACCTTGGCCCATCCCATCTCCCCCAGACCGGCGGCGACGCCGGCCAGGCGAACGTTCAGGTTGACGTCGGGCGCGACCCCGCCGGGCCGAAGCGGCTCCCCGCTGGGATCGAAGTCCTCGGGCGTCGGCGACGGATAATACGGCACGGCCTCCCAGCCAAAATCCTCGATGTAACACGCCGTCTCGAACATGGGCGTATGGATGAACGTGGTGTTGAGCTGGCCGTGATAACCAAAATACGTGTAGCTCGGCCAATACGTGCCTTCCTCGATCCCTCGCCACGTTCCGCGAGGAATGCGTCGAGCCACCACGACCACCGATCTGACCTCCGGGAAGATGGTGGCCGGATGCATGTTGCGAGGGGCCTCCTCAAACCGCTCGATACTGGCGATCCCGCAGAGGTCGAGCCCCTGGTCCAAAGCAAATTGTTTAATCGTCGCAGCGTCGATTGCGCTCATCGCGCACTCCTCTCTCACTCAATCTCATAGTTCGTTTCGATGCGACTCTTTCCATTCTGCAGCACCCATGCGGGACGCTTGCGGAACGGATTCATGTAATCGCAGCTGAGACGTCCGGAGCGTTCCAGGTAGTCGTAATACGACCGAATGCACACGGCGGCGATGCGGTCCGGTTTCCCGCTGGGATGCCGGTTGTTCGGCCGGGCACCGTTCTGGCATTCGGCACATTTATCAAAATCAATGCCGGCGACCGTCATGCTCTGTCCGCAGATGTCCAGCGTCTGCTCGCTCTCGGGGTCGATGGCGCCGAGCGGGCAAAAACGGGCGAACTCGGCCTTGCGCGGACAGATCTCGGGAGGACGAACCGGGGTCGGCTCCAGCTCGGCGTCGGTCAGTATGATGTAGAAGCGCTGCCGCGTGCCGAATTCCGGCGTGACAAAAGTCTGAAGGTAACCAATCTCGCCGAGTCCGGCCCGGACCGCCGCATCGTCGAAATCAAGCAGCACGTTGGGAGCGGGCTGGCCTTCACGGACCGGGCACCCTAGCCTGAACTTTACGGATATCCTGCCGTTATCTGGCGTAAGCAATGCTTTAG
>JBKHIT010000030.1:0-57449 GCA_046538485.1 Candidatus Brocadiia bacterium
CTATAAATCTTACAGCAGGAACGGCCTTCATATTAACTACGTCTGCTCCGGCCCTTTGGGCCTCTTTTGAAACGGCAGTCGACACGCTAAACGCATATCGGCGTAAAGCCGGTGGTGACGCGGGTGTGGGTGGACCGCCGGTAGTGTAAAGTACGGCTCCACCGGGGTGAACGCGGTGATCGGAGCAACGGCAGTTGTGAGTAACGACAGTTCAGAGTGAACGGGGAACGGAAAACGGACACGCCGTCAGCCCTCGCAGAGGGCGCCGGCTTTCTAACCCCGGGTGTGAACCCGGGGTTTGGGGCCACAAGCCCCAAAAATGAACCCCCGCAGGGGGTGACACAAGCGGACAGAGGACAGAGCTGCAGAGGACAGAGGACAGAGGACAGAGGACAGCGACGACATTACGGGATAACGACGATACGACAACGGCAATACGGAAAACGACAACGGCGGAACGACAGAACGGCGATATGGCAACGACGAGGTGCCACCCGCTGCGCGGGTTCGGGGTTGTTTTTTCCCGCACCTGTCCCACGGGTTTGCACCCGTGGCTATCCGAGTGTCACCCGCTGCGCGGGTTGAACGACGAACGCGAACGACTGACGACAAAGCGGTGGCGAGCCACCGCACTCCGTAGCCGGCGGCACCGGCCGGCGAAATGTCCCGCGCGCCAACGGCGCGCTGTGGATTGCGGTGTGTTAAAATGGGCCGGAGGCGCGTTTTACTCACCGCTGTGTCGTTCCGGAAAACGTCGGATACCGCACACTTTCATTTTGGGGGGCCTGGGGTAAAAATCGGCGTGCTGCGGTCCAACACGGTCCTCAGCGCCGACAACGGCGATACGGAAAACGGCAACGGTACGCGGCGAACACGAGAAACCAGCTAACCAGAAACCAGCAACGACTGACAGCATAGCGGCAAAAAATCGCCGCACTCCACAGCCGGCGCGCTGCGCCGGCGGGTGCCCAGCACAAGCCGATTCGGAGACGGTTACCCTGCATTTCTACTGAACCTTAGAGAAAAATTGTCATAAACGGCAGTTCAGAGAGATATTGGAACGCATAAGGCGCGCATTCATAAAAGAAGATTTTTATCGGAAAATCATTTGAACAGATCTCGCCGATTCTGTACTATGAATGATGTAGCGAGCGGAGCCTGTCGTTGTTAGCAGGCCAGGGAAAACGGTGAGACTCCGTTGCGGACCCGCCGCTGTAACCGGTAGTGAGTGCCCGGTTCCGACCACTGTCCGATTGGATGGGAAGGTTGGGCGCCGCGTCGACCGGAAGCCAGAAGACCTGCTCGTTGCACAGTGCTGTTTGTATCTTCGGGTTGCAGTGCGGCGTATGGCCGACTGCCAAGAGATGCGGCACGGAGCCCGATGGGTTCCTTTCTTCTGCAACTTGCCCGATGCAACAGCTGCATCGGGTTTTTTTGTTGCCTGCCGCCTCCCGAAGGGATTTCCTGTATCTCGTTGGATCCCTGGAGGTTTGTTGTGTTCCGTTCTAAAGGCTTTACTCTGATAGAACTTCTGGTTGTCATCGCGATCATCGCGATCCTTGCAGCCATGTTAATGCCCGCCCTGGCTTCTGCCCGGGAATCGGCTCGTCAAGCAAGTTGTCTCTCAAATCTCAAGCAGCTGGGGCTGGCGTCGCAGATGTACCTGAACGCCGGGGATGATCTGCTCCCACCGATGGACTATCATCCAGACCCCCAAGACAACACCTACTACACTGTGGTTTTCGGCAGCTATAACACGGGCAATCAAGACGTTCACTACGATCGTGGGTCTCTGTCCGATTTCATATCCGGTTCGAATGGGGACATCTGGCGCTGTCCAGAACTCAAATCCGGTGACGTGATATCCCGTGTTTTGCCGGACAACCGGGTAGCATCCGCGTATGGTTACAATTTCAACCTTGCCAACACGTGGACGGGACCGGGGTGGTACGATTACGAATATCACCGCATCCAGAGCATCGAAAAGACATCGAAAACACTTTGCTTCATAGATTCTGCCATCAATTATCTGGTTAGCTGGGGAAGTCCAAACGATTACGGCAACCTAAGGGAAAACTGGACCATCGACTGGTACCCGGTGGCTGATAATGATTTCAACGATCCGGATCGCGATGGTTCGGGGCATTTTCGACACAATGGCCGACTCAATGCTTTGTTCTGGGACGGACATGTTGAGGGTCTTCAGCCGCCGAGGCCCGACTTTCTGGAAACCAACAACAACTGCGATTTTGTCTATCGCAGCACATCGCCCTACTACGACGGCAATTGAACGGTGGAACAGAAAGACACGCCGGGGTATCGATTCCGAAACGGTTGATGAAGAGGCTCCGGGATAGATCATGCAGAAGACAACGATCATGAGCGTGGCTCTTGCGCTGATTGCAGGTGTTATTGGATCGGCGTCTCTCCAAAATATTTCTCCCCACCACGACGCTTCCCCGGAAGCTATCGATCGCGTCATCTGCATGTCGCCGGCGGTCACTGAAATCGTCTTTGCGCTCGGGCAGGGAGACCGTGTGGTGGGTATCAGCCAGTATGTCACCTATCCCCCCGAAGCGCTCGATATTCCTACATGCGGCGGTTTCTTTAATCCAAATTTTGAACAGGTGATGGCTCTCGAACCGGATCTCGTCTTGAGCCAGGGTTTGAGCGAAAGCGTCAACGAATTTTGCAGCGACCGCGGGATTAATTTTCACTCGGTTGAGTTGAGCGATCTGGAATCGGTTTTTGCGGCCATTCGCGAGATCGGGGATGAACTCGGAACGCCGGGGAAGGCTGCGGAGCTCTGCGATAGCTTGCGCGAGCAACTGCGCGACATCGCGCGGAAGACACGCAACCGTCCTCGGCCCGAAGTGCTGCTTATTATCGGTCGCGACTCGGGCACATTGCGCAATCTTTCCACGGCGGGGAGAGGAAGTTTTCTGCACGATATTCTCAAGATCGCCGGTGGGAAAAACATCTTTGCGGATATCGAAAAGAACTACTCAAGCGTCGGGAAAGAAGCGGTCACCTCGCGATCTCCGGAAGTCATCATCGAACTCCACGGAGAAGGCATGTTTGACAATAAAAGAAAAGCCAGGATTCGGGAGACATGGAGCGAACTGTCTTCGATCCGGGCCGTCAAAACCGGCCGAATCTACGCGATCGGGGCGACGTACGCCCTTTTGCCGGGGCCTCGCCTGACGAAAATCGCCCGCAGATTTGCTGAATTTCTCCATCCCTCCATTATGGAAAGATCCACGCATGCAACCGGTGATGTCGGTCAATAACTGTTCTTTCTCCTACGGAGAGGGGGAATTCCGCCTGCAGGATGTTACGCTCGATGTGCATGCGGGGGAAATGCTGGGGATCGTCGGGCCTAACGGATCCGGCAAAAGCACGCTCTTGCGGATAATGGCGGGTCTTCTTTCGACTTCTACCGGTGAGGTTACGATTGACGAACACCCGGTATCATCGATGAAACGAAGGGACTTTGCCCGGGAGGTAGCGTTTCTGCCACAAAGTCCTGAATCCTCCTTCGAATTCACCGTTCGTGAAGTGGTTGCCCTCGGACGTCACCCGTATCAGGGCGCTTTCGGACTTCTGACAGCGGGAGATCAGGAGGTGATTTCCGAAGCGCTGGCCGAAACCGAATCCGAAAATCTGGGGAACAGATTTTTCTCCAGCCTGTCGGGCGGGGAAAAACAACGGGTTCTCGTGGCGAGTGTCCTGGCGCAGGAACCACGCGTTCTTCTTCTGGACGAGCCGAGCGCATCACTGGATATTCACCACAAATCGCACGTTTTTGATCTGCTGTGGACGATATCGCGCAGAGAGATGGCCGTGGTGGTGGTCACACACGATCTGAACACCGCCAGCCGTTACTGCGATGTTCTGGCACTTTTACATCAAGGGTCGCTGGAGCGCAAAGGAAAACCGGAAGAAGTGATGAATCAGGAATTGCTGGCCAGCGCTTATGATACACCGGTTAAGGTTGTGGGCCACCCGGTAACGGGCAAACCGATGGTTCTGGTTCTGGGGAAGAAAACTCGTGAACAAAATCAGACATGACCTGAGCGCCCGCAAACTGGGTCTGATAATTGCCGTATTTCTTGTTATCAGCCTCCTGGCGGGCATCGTATGCGTTTTTTTTGGGTCGGCTGCCCTCGGTGTGGGGGAGGTGTTCTCGATACTTTTGCCCGGCGGTGGACCCGCCGAGGAGATTCCGTTCAACATTGTGATTTATCAGAGGGTGCCACGGGTTCTCCTGGCGCTTATGGCCGGTGGCGGGCTTGCGGTGGCCGGCGCGGTTTTTCAGGCGCTTCTGCGCAATCCACTCGCGACCCCCCATACGCTGGGGGTCTCGGCCGGTGGAGCGCTCGGTGCCGCGGTTGCAATACTTTTCGATCTCACTTTTCCATCGTTCGGTGCGTTCGGAATGGTGCAGATCTGCGGCCTGGCGGGTTCGCTTGGCGTCATGATAATTATCTATCTGCTGGCCCGCCATAAAGAACGGTTTTCCACACTGAAACTCCTTCTCGCGGGCGTAACGATGGCCCTGGTGGCTTCGGCGATGATCATGTTCATCCGGTATATGGCCGACCCGCACAAACTGGTCCGGCTGGACCGCTGGCTCATGGGTGGTTTGCAGGTTAACAGTTACAGAACACTGGCGGCCGTGCTCCCGCTTTATCTGCCAGCCGTTGTTTTACTGTTCAGCCAGTTGAGCAATCTCAACCAGCTCGCTTTCGGCGAAGAGCTTGCGGCCGGACGCGGTCTCAACGTCCCGGCGGTTCAGATCAGTGCGTTTGTGGGAGGATCGCTCCTGACTGCTTCCATTGTTTCGGTGGCCGGTCCGATCGGATTTGTGGGCCTGATCATACCCCACACAATTCGCTTGATTCTCGGACCGGACCATCGGGTATTGCTGTTCGGATCTTTTTTCGCGGGGGCTGCGTTCCTGGCGATCGCCGACACGTTTGCCCGGACCGTGCTGGCGCCGACAGAGCTCCCGGTGGGGGTTTTGACGGCAATGCTGGGTGGGCCCTTTTTCCTGGTACTGCTGATTCGGAAAAGAGATTGGTAAATTGGTCCATTCCACTTGAGTTTGTGGGTTCAGGCCAAATACTCTGAATGATTTTCACATGGAAAGGATCTCTATTTTGGCTTCCACAGTCACCGACGCTCGGCCCTTTTTTCCAGAGGATTGGATAATTTTGTTGGTTCTCGCTCTGCCGATTCTTTCGTTTGCCGGATGCGGAGGCGAATACTCCACCTCCGGGACCTCCGAAAAAGAAATTAAGCAGGTAACATCGGCGGTTGAAGCATATTTTGCCGAGGCAAAGGGGGCGTCAGCCTCGGAGAAAAAACGGATGCCTGCCTGGTTGCACGGAGCTGAAAAACCCAGAGTGAAAAACGTGGAGAAGATGAATGGCCGATACAAGGCTCTCGTTGAAATTGGCTTCGCCGGAAAGACGCTATCTCACTATTTTATTCTGGAAGACAAAGATGGCGAGCTGCAGGTTACCGGGGTGATCTGACACTCATTCAGTCTGAATACGGGCTCCGATTTCGCGCATAAGATCGGCAAACTCCGGGAAGGTTATTGACACAGCCTCTGCCGTTTTCACTGTTGTCTGACCGGACGCTGCGAGCCCCGCCACTGCGAGGGCCATGACGACCCGGTGGTCGGCATGCCCATCGACAACGTTGCCTGCCAGGCTGTCGCCTTCAATAACCAGTCCGTCTTCCAGTTCTTCGATGGTGGCTCCCATTTTCCGCAATTCAGCCGTCATCACAGCGATGCGATCGGTTTCTTTCATGCGAGCCTGAGGAACGTTGATTAGCCGCGTTTCCCCGTCCGCCAGGGTTCCCGCCACCGCCAGCGCGGGAAGCGCATCGGGCGTTGCGTTCAGGTCAAACGTTACGCCCTGCAGTCGTTCCGGTCCCTGGATGCGAATGGTTCGTTCGCTGGCATCGACGCGGCACCCCATTTCTGCCATCATCGAGACGACGGCTTTATCGCCCTGGCTATCGTTCATGTCGAGTCCTTCGAGGACCAGTTCCGAGCCCGTTATCGCGGCCGCGACGAGGAAAAAGGTCGCGCTGGAGAAATCGGCCGGGACGGTTTTATCGAAAGCCCGGTATTTCTGTTTTCCGGGGATCCGGAAATTCTGGAGGTCTTCGGACGCCTCCAGCTCAATTCCGACACTTTCCACCCACCGCCGTGTCATTTCGACGTATGGTTTTTCGTGGAGTAGCGGGGTATTGACACAAGATTCATTTTCTGCGGCCGGGCAGGCGATGAGAAGGGACGACATGTACTGGCTGGTGGGGCATTCAATTTCGACCTCTCCCCCATTTAATCCACCTCCGACGATGAGGGGGGCACATCCGTTTTTCTTTTTGGAGTAGGCAGTCGCGCCAAGGGATGAAAGTGCTTCCAGGAGCAGCGCTCCCGAGCGGCGCTGGATCTGATCGTCACCCGTCAACTCAGTGAGCCCGTTCGCCAGGGCGGCCGCGCCCATACCCAGGAAGAGCGTTGTCCCGGAGTTCCCGATATCGACGGTTTGCTCAGAGGCCACAGGCTGACGGTTTGTGCCTGTTATTTTCCAGACCGAAGGATCGGAGTCGTCGACCGCAGCGCCGAGGCTGCGGACGAGTTTCAAGCAGCTCCGTGTATCGGAGGAATCCAGGGGTTCACGGAGGTTGGATTGTCCGTGGGCGAGCAGACCGAGGATAAGGCCGCGGATTGTATGGGATTTGCTTCCCGGAATGCGGATTTGACCTCTGAGATTGCTCTTTTTAATTTTGAACTGCACGTTTTCTCCTTTCGAAGTCAACGGCGAGTTTAATTTCGCAGATCGCCGAGTGCAACCTCATAGGGGTTTTCCCTCGCGAGGCGGAGGTTACGGGACATATTTTTATTATTATCGAGGGGCCAGTACCCCTTATGAAACCTATCCAAAAGCATCTGAGGTGGTTTAAGGGCATTTTTAATTGACAGAAGTGCGGTCTATCCGTACAATAATTTCACTCGTGAGAGAACCTTTACCACTTGGAGAACATTCCAGGTCAGTACAGAGCCCCGCACAAAGGCGTTACTTCCTATCATCAGTGCTTTTCACGAGTTCAAATTTATGGGATTGTGTGATAGGGTTTTTGTATGTCTGACTTTTGACGACGGGAGACGTATATAACAATGGCTGTTCCGAAGCGGAAAACGAGCAAATCAAGAAAACGGAAACGACGGACCCACCAGGGATGTGATCCCCCAAACGTTCCGAAGATGCAGAAATCCCATCCCCCGAGTTCTCGGTCTCAGCGCTTTTTTTGCAGTAATTGTGATCAACCGAAACCGCCCCATTCGATTTGTCCCAACTGCGGTTATTACCGTGGTCGGGCGATGATCGAAGTGGAGCGCTAAAGCTTCATCAGGTAGGCTGCATTCCGAGCAAAATATGGCGATACCCGAAAGCGCGAATCAGAAACGTTCTTTTGATGACGGCAAGCTCCATATAGTAGTTGATGGTGTCGGCGGGGACAGAGCGCCCTCAGAACCCGTTGCAGGAGCCGTGACAGCGGCCAGGCGTTTTGATAAGACCCTCATTACCCTGGTGGGCCCTCGCGAACTCCTGGAGGAGGAAGTAACCAAACACGGGGGGCAGCCTTCCAACCTTCAGATCGAAGGGGCGCCCGAGGTCATCGGGATGCATGAATCGCCCGTTCGTGCGTTGCGGGAGAAACGCGATTCCTCAATAAACCGGGGAGCGACTCTTGTTGCCAGCGGGACTGCTGATGCTTTTGTGAGTGCCGGGAACACCGGCGCGGTGGTGGCCGCCAGCACGCTGGGAATGGGGTTGATCGAGGGCGTTCAGAAACCCGGCATTGCCATTCCAATTACCGCTCTGGACCATTCTGTCCTCATAATCGATGTCGGGGCAAACGTTCATTGTAAGCCGACCCACCTTTTCCAGTATGCTCTGATGGCCGATGTCTTTGCGCGGGATATTCTTAAGCAACCTGAACGTCGTGTCGGCCTTCTGAATGTCGGAGAGGAAGAGCGCAAAGGGACAACTCTGCTGAAGGAAGCCCACGAACTTCTCGCCGATGCCCCCATCAACTTTGTCGGCAATATTGAGGCGCGGGAGATCTTTTTCGGCGGATGCGATATCGTTGTCTGCGAAGGGTTTGTTGGAAACGTTCTTCTGAAAACCAGTGAAAGTCTTACGATGAAACTGGTCCAGTATCTTAAAGAGGAAATCAGCAAAAAGTTTCTCCGGCGAATCGGTTTTGCACTCTGTAAAGACGTTTTTAAAGCCGTGCGGAATTCCGCCGATTACGCCGAATACGGCGGGGCTCCCCTGCTGGGTATCGATGGAGTTACAATCATCGGTCATGGGCGGTCCGACGCGAAAGCGATTGAGAACGCGGTGCGCGAAGCCCGGAGTTTTGTGAGCCATAAGGTCAACAGCAGCATTATCGAAGCACTTCGCTCGGCTCAATCGATGAGTGAGAATTCCGACCAGGAACACGCGGCGAAATTCAGTTAACCCCCCTACTCTTTTGGCAACGGATGGAATGAAAAGCCTCTGTAAACTTCCGGTCGAGTTTGCCGGTCTCGGTTCGTATGTGCCCGATAAAGTGTTGACCAATTACGACCTTGAGAAAATGGTTGACACTTCCGACGAATGGATCACCAAAAGAACAGGCATTAAGGAACGACGGTTGGTGGCGGACCATCAGGCGACAAGTGATCTTGCTGTCGCGGCTGCCAAACAAGCGCTGGACGATGCCGAGCTTGCTCCCGAGGATGTGGATGTTTTGACCGTCTGCACCTGCACCCCGGATCATTTTTTTCCGGCCACCGCGTGCCTTGTTCAGGATGCTATCGGCGCAACCAACGCCGTCTGCTACGATCTTGAGGCCGCCTGCAGCGGATTTGTGTTTGGCACAACCCAGGCGGCCGGTATGGTTCAATCGGGAATTGCCAAAAATGCACTGGTGATCGGCGCTGAATCGCTCAGTCGGTTCACGGATTTTGAAGATAGACGTTCGTGTATTCTTTTTGGTGACGGCGCGGGAGCGGCCGTTTTAACGGGCACCGACAGATCGGCAGAAATCATTTACTGCGACCTGGGAGCCGACGGATCGGAACCGGATATTCTTGTCATCCCCGCCGGTGGATCGCGAAAAACGGCAAGTCATCAGACCGTCGACGCGGGTGAGCACTACATGAAATTGAAAGGCCGCGAGGTCTTTAAATATGCCGTTAACAAACTCGGCGAACTCGTCCAGAGGATCCCGGAAGAGACCGACGTCGCGCTTGAAGAAATCAAGATGATCATCCCCCATCAAAGTAACGAGCGTATAATCCGAAGTGTCTGCGAACGGGCAGCTCTCCCGCTGGATGTTGCCTATCTGAACATTGACCGTGTCGGTAATACGAGCGCCGCGTCGATTCCGATGGCCCTCACTGAATCGGTCGAAAAAGGTATTGTTGAACGAGACGACTATGTGCTGCTGCTTGCTTTCGGTGGGGGTTTGACGTGGGGCTCAATACTGTTCCGATACTGAACGCTTCCGCTACAATTATGGATTTCATTCAGACCTGACTGAGCCCGGATTTTACGGATAAATTGAACCGACTATTGCCAAATTTCACGGGGCTTGTTCGTTGTGCAAAAAGTGAACTCGTTGCCAGGAGACAACAAATGGCTGTAGAGGTTCTTCTGTTCCCCGGTCAGGGAGCGCAGAAAGTCGGAATGGGTGCGGATATTTGTGAGACGTATGATTCGGCGTGCCGTGTCTTTGAAAAAGCTTCAGCGAGCATTGATGTCGACCTGGAAAGTGTATGTTTTGAGGGGCCCCGGGAAGAATTGAACCGAACCGACCTGTGCCAGCCTGCCATCCTTACGGCCAGTATTGCTGTTCACGAAGCCATTGAAGAAGAGCTGGGGCGAGAGCTGGCGCCTTCCATTGTAGCCGGCCTGAGTTTGGGAGAGTATTCGGCCTACGTTGTAGCCAAAGCCATTGAGCTGGAGGATGCTGTCCGGCTTGTCTTTGCACGCGGTACGTATATGCAGGAAGCCTGTGATCAAAATCCCGGAACAATGTATTCGATTATCGGTCTTGACGATGAGGTCATCGAAGATGCATGCAGCCAGGTGCGCGAGCGTGGTGGTCAGGTTTGGCCGGCCAACTACAATTCTCCCGGCCAGCTGGTTATCAGCGGTGGGAAGGAAGCGGCGGCGGAGGCGGCGCAGATTTGTGAAGACAACGGTGCGCGACGTGCCATCGAGCTGAAAGTCGCGGGAGCGTTCCACACCCCGCTGATGCAGACGGCGGCTGAGAAGCTGGGGGCAGAACTGCAAGCGACCGATTTCAAGGAACCGATATGCCCGGTTGTTGCCAACACATCCGCCGAACCCTGTGAGAATCCGGACGATATTCGGGATCTACTCAAGCAACAGGTAACTCACCCCGTCCGGTGGAGCCAGAGCATGCAGTGGTGTCTGTCAAGAGACCATAATGAATACGCAGAGCTCGGTCCCGGACGTGTCTTGAGAGGTTTGTTGAAACGGATTGATAAGAGAGCGGACTGTGTATCAATCGGGGATGTTGAGGGCGTTAAAGAAAATTACGCGGATTTGTCGCACCGCGAAACTGAATAACAAAGGATAAGGAGAATCTCATGGGTATTCTGGACGGTAAAACGGCGCTTGTTACCGGAGCTTCGCGGGGTATCGGTCAGGCGATCTCACGGCGTCTTGCTGTGGCCGGCGCCAATGTGGCGGGACTCGATGTCGACGCCGGACCGTTGCACGAGACACAGGCGCTCGTCGAGGAAAACGATAGGGAGTTTATGGCCATTGAAGCCGACGTGACGGAATTCGATCAGATGGAGGAGGCGGCGAGACAAGTGGTGGATACGTTTGGTTCACTCGACGTAATGGTTAACAACGCAGGTATTACCCGTGACAATCTTTTGATCCGCATGGATCAGCAGGATTGGGACCAGGTGATTGCCGTGAACCTGACCGGTGTTTTCAACGGTGTGAAAGCTGTTGCGCGACCGATGATGAGGCAAAAAAGCGGGAGCATCGTCAACATATCCAGCGTTGTGGGGTTGCTGGGAAATCCGGGGCAGGTCAATTACAGCGCAAGCAAAGCGGGCGTGCTGGGCGTAACAAAGTCCGCGGCCCGGGAGATGGCCAAGCGCGGGGTCCGCGCCAACGCTGTGGCTCCGGGATACATTAAAACGAGGATGACGGAAGAGCTCGGAGATGAAGCCCGCGAGGCGTTGATGAACCAAATTCCTCTTCAACAGCTGGGGACACCCGAGGATGTTGCGGAAGCAGTATTATTCCTTTCGTCCGATGCTTCTCGCTACATTACCGGACAGGTTATAAGCGTGGATGGTGGGATGGCCATGTAAAATGATAGCCGAGAACTGGGTGGCATTTACTTGAAATGCGATACACACTGACGTTAAAGTTCTTGAAACCCTGGGGTGGCATAAGTGCCAGAGGTTTCCCGATTGTCGGGTCCCCGGGCGCCAAAGCGAGAAGCCGTTTTTAATTCCATGAGGAGGTTAAAGAAGTGACCGACGACGACATCGCACAAGCGGTTAAGAGTATGGTTGCAGAAAGAATGGATGTGGAAGAATCCCAGATTACCGACGGAACGCATTTCGTCAACGATCTCCAGGCCGATTCTCTCGATATGGCAGAACTGGTCATCGATATGGAAGAAGAATTCGATGTTCAGATCAGCGATGAAGAAGCCCAGGATATCGAAACTGTTGGGCAAGCGATCCAATATATACAGGGGAATAAGTAGCAGTAATGGGGTCCAGACGCGTTGTCATCACTGGAATGGGAGCGGTGTCTCCCGTCGGGATGGACTGCAAGAGCACATGGGAAGCCGTCCGTGAAGGACGGAGTGGAATCGGACACATTCAGGCGTTCGATTCCAGCGAGTACCACGTACATATTGCCGGGGAAATCCCCGAATTTGACCCCCTCGACTACGTTTCGAAACGCCGGTCAAGGAGGATGGACAGGTTTGTGCAGTTTGCGATTGCGGCAAGTGATCAAGCTCTCGAACAGAGCGGCTTGCTCGATGTTGGTGTCGATCCCAAACGTGTGGGAGTTTATATCGGTACCGGCATTGGAGGTCTTCATGAAATCGAAGATCAGCACACCCGTCTGATGAATTCCGGTCCCACGCGCACAAGCCCCATGATGATCCCAAAGCTGATGACAAACGCGGCAGCCGGCCAGGTCAGTCTGCGTAACGGTTTCAAGGGGCCGAGTTTCTCGGTCTCGAGTGCCTGCGCATCAGGTTCTAACGCGATTGGTGAAGCATACCGCAGTATACGGGAGGGTATGGTCGACTGGCAGGTTTGCGGTGGTTCGGAAGCCGCTGTGACGCCGATGGGGGTCTCTGGTTTCATGCAAATGAAGGCCATTTCACGCCGAAACGACGAACCCGAAAAAGCCAGTCGTCCTTTTGATAAAGATCGCGACGGATTTGTGATGGCCGAAGGGGCGGCTATATTCGTCATGGAAAGCCTTGAAAAGGCCGAGGCACGGGGAGCGGAGATTTTCGCCGAGATAGTCGGGTACGGTGCCAGCAGCGATGCGTATCACATGACCCTCCCCTGTCAGGAAGGCGCCGGGGCTCGTTATTCCATGATAAATGCTCTTGCAGATGCGGGGATGGAAACCACAGAGATCTCATACATAAATGCACACGGGACCGGGACGCCTGCCGGTGATGGTATCGAGGCGAAGGCGATTAGAGAGTTGTTCAAAGAATATGCCAGAGAACTCCCCGTCAGCTCATCCAAAAGTATTTTTGGGCATCTTCTCGGTGCTTCCGGAGCACTGGAAACTTTCGTTTGCATTCGCGCCCTCCAGGAGAATGTGTGTCCCCCGACGATCAATTTGGAGACTGTCGATCCCGAGTGTGAAGGCATTAACCTGGTACCGCACACGGCGCAGGAACATACCCTGAGGTCAGTTATGAATAACTCCTTTGGGTTCGGCGGGCACAACGTTTGCCTTATCCTTCAGGAGTTTGAGAAATAATTCGTAGCGTATCTGAACTGAAAAAAAACCGTTTTGCCGGCGCCGCCAATAAAAAGCGGCGCCTTCGCTATTTTTGGCCGGGCAGAGGCTCCTGATGGCAAAAAAAATCGTCCATATTATTACGCGGATGATACTTGGCGGAGCCCAGGAAAATACTCTGCTCAGCTGTGAAGGGCTCAATCGTTCGCCGGAATGGGATGTAACGCTTCTGACCGGCCCGGCGATCGGACCCGAGGGTGAGCTCATTCGGCGCGCCAGAAAATCCGGCATTCGCACGGTTGTCATACCGGAGATGCGCAGGGCTATTTCGCCGTGGCGTGACAGCGTCTCGCTTGGGAAAATTCTCGAGTATCTGCGTGTGAAAGAGCCTGACATTGTGCATACGCACAGCTCCAAAGCCGGGGTGCTCGGACGTCTCGCGGCCCATTTCGCCCGGGTCCCCGTGGTCATTCATACGATCCATGGTCTCCCCTTTCACCCGTATGAGAATGTTTTCTCGAACGCGGTTTATATTGCCGCCGAAAAACTGGGAGCTGCATGCTGCGGTCGCATCGCGTGCGTCGCCGATGCCATGGCTGAACAGGCTCTTGCCGCCGGCGTGGGCAGTGAGAGTCAGTTCGCTACAATTCACAGCGGCATGGAAGTGGACGCCTTTCTGGAGGCGGGCAGTCGACGACATACAATCCGGGAGCGATACGGCTTCACGGAGGATGACGTGGTGATCGGCAAAATTGCCCGTCTTTTCCACCTCAAAGGCCATAAGTACGTCCTTCAGGCCGCCCCGGAGATCGTTCATGAATGTCCCGAAGCGAAATTTATGTTTGTCGGCGATGGGATCCTACGATCCCATCTGGAAAGCATGGCCCGTGATCTGGGGGTGGCCGATCGGGTGGTTTTCACGGGGCTGGTCGATTCAGCAGAGATTCCGGACATGATCAGCGCGATGGATATGCTGATCCATGCTTCCCTGCGCGAGGGGCTCCCACGGGCCGTCGTGCAGGCTTTGCTGGAAGCCCGACCGGTCGTGTGTTATGACGTCGATGGAGCGCCTGAAGTTGTTATTGACGGAGAGACAGGCCGTCTCGTCCCGCCTGAATCAGTCCAGGAACTCGCTGAAGCAGTCACTGAGCTGATTAAAATCCCCGAAAAGGCCCGGACTATGGCTGAAAATGCCCGGGGTCGGTTTGCGGACCAATTTCGAGCTGAAACGATGGTTCACGAGCTTGAGAAGCTCTATCGCAATGAATTATCGCGGGCTGGCGGCTTTGCATGAGAAAAAACGGGACATGAAAAATGATTTTCCGCTTTTGATCGATTTAATCATGCGGTATTATATGAGCGGTATTTCAGTAACACGTTGAGCGGAAGAAAAAAGATGGCAGTCGAAACGAAAAGTTTTACATTCAGCACCAGAGCCGACATCGATATCGTCGATGTCACCGATGATGTGGCCGAACTGGTCGATGACGGATCGATCGAGGACGGTGTCGTTACGGTTTTTATCCCCGGATCGACGGGAGCTGTCACCACAATAGAGTGTGAACCGGGTTTGGTTCAGGATGTTAAAGAGTACTTTGACCGGGTTGTGCCAAAAGATGATTACTACCACCACGAAGAACGCTGGCACGATAAAAACGGGCACTCACACGTCCGCGCCAGCCTTGTCGGTCCGTCGGTGTCCATCCCATTTCGCGATAGACGGCTGATGCTGGGGACATGGCAGCAGATTGTGTTCATGGATTTCGATGTCCGGGCCCGTGAACGCGAGCTAATTGTTCAGATAAACGGCGAGTAAAAATTCCATTTGTGCTTATTCTTCTTCGACGATACTCTGCGAGGAAACCATGAAACGATTCGAACAAATCCAGCGAATGCTCAAGACAGCGTTTTTTGCAGTTATCAGGGCCGACAGTTCAGAACAGCTTATCGAGGTGGGCTGGGCCCTTAAAGAAGGCGGTTGTGATCTCATCGAAGTAACAATGACCACGCCGGATGCTCTGTCGGTAATTGACAAAACCGTGGCAGAACTCGGCGAAGATGTCATCGTGGGCGCAGGGAGTGTGCTTGACGCTGAGACTGCCCGTGCGGCGATCTTGAACGGTGCTGAATACGTGGTAAGTCCCATTACTGACCTGGATATGATCGAGATGGCGCATCGGTACGACAAGCCCGCCGTTCCCGGTGCCTACACCCCGACCGAAGCGCTCGATGCTTACAAAGCGGGGGCCGATTTCGTGAAAATATTTCCCGCCAGCATTGGAGGCCCGAAATATATCAAAGCGATAAAAGCACCCATGCCCCAGCTCTCATTGGTCCCTACGGGCGGTGTGAATCTTGACAATATCCTCGATTTTCTCGAAGCCGGGGCGGATGCCTGCGGGGTCGGCAGTGCATTGGTGAAAAAAGACGCCCTGAAAGAGGGAGACATGGACGAAATACAGCGAACCGCGGCAGCTTTCATGGAAAAAGTGGAAAGCGCAAGATAATACGGTGAGTGTGTCACGACCGGGGAGCAGTTTGCAGTGTCAGATGCCGTATTTTTTTTGAAGGGAAAGGGCAATGGCCAGAGTGCTCATTCTATCAGGGAGCCCGAGGGAAGGTGGCAATACGGATGATTGTGTCGCCAGAGTCTCCCAAAGGTTGGGAGAAGGCGGCCACGAGGTCGAGACCATCCGTGTGTGTGATCTGGACCTGAAACCGTGTATGGGTTGTCGCCGGTGCATGGAACTGGGTCGATGCGCCATCGTCTTGCCCCCCTGCTGAAAAAGAGACAAGAGGTGATTCTGCATCTGGTGGCTTGACTCTACAGCCTCTTGCGGTTACTTTATGATAGTTGTCGGGGCGTGGCCCAGTCTGGCTTAGGGCGCTACACTGGGGGTGTAGAGGTCCCCGGTTCGAATCCGGGCGCCCCGACCATTTTGCAAAACAAGCCCTTGGGCGAGCACGTCGAAGGGCTTTCTCCATACGGGACGGGTTAAGAAGGGCGGTGGGAAACGCTAGACACCGCAGGGTTTGGCCACGCCCGACCCCGCGGAGGTCGTCGAGGGCTCCGTCATTCTTTCGCGGCGGATTGGCAGGGGGATTGCCCTGTTCGTGGCCGCCGATCTCGGACGCCACTATGCGGCCAGCGGTCCTCATGCGTTGAGTCGCGAAATCATAGCTCGGTTGCTTTCGCAGCGCGTTACGCCGCCGTTCACGACCAATGCCCCGCCCAATGTGACCGTCAACCTGTGGCGCCGGGAAAACCGTGCGGTTTTGCATCTGCTTAACACCCCGAGCGATCTGCTGCGTCTGCCCGGGGGGAATAATGTGGCGCCGCCGATTGCGCCGGAGGATTTCGTGTCGACAGCCCCGATCCGGATCGAAATTCCCAGTCGGTGGAAAAACGGATTCACGCCCGGCTCTGCCGAACGCTTGAAAGTCGAAACGAACGAGGGAGGCGCCCTGGTGACCCTCACCCGGCTGGACCGGCACGCGGTTGTGGTGTTGGAGGAATGATGAAAAAGGATCGTCGAAAGGACCAATCCCCCGACTCCCGTTGGTCGCCAGGCCTACGCGCTCACACGCCCCTTTCAGGGGCTCTTACCGTCGCGACAGGTAGCCCCCACGTGGATCGTTCAGCACTCCGAAGGAGTGCCTGAGAGTGTAGCCCCGTGCGAAGGCGCCGTCAGCCGCCGGAGTTCGGGGTTCTGGGTGCGAAAAATAGAACGCGTCCCGAAGGGGGCGCTTGAGTGGAAACTGGCCCCCCCGTGGGGGATGTGATGGGCAGACGTGCCTGCCATTTTGAATCTTATTGGCATTGGTATACCCCCCTTCCAGGTAGTCCACCATGACTCGAAAGCGCAACGGCATAACGGAAAACGAAAAAAGGCAATCAAGGCGGTGGAACCTGCAAAACCGGGAGCGGACTGGACTTCAGCCGGAGGCTGGAGTTCAGCACGCGGTGTGATTTCCCTGGAGATTCCAGGCGCATTTTCATTTTCCGGCATTTGTCCGCCTCAAGTCCAGTTTCGCGCGCCGATGGCGGGCTCAGCTGAACTCGAGTCTCCGTTTCCCCTGCGAGCGGACTGGACTTCAGCACCGCTCCCGCGGGGCTGGTTCGCGGCAATCGGGGTCACCGGATGGGGCTGTTCCGACCTGAAAGGGCGTAACATAATATCCCGGGGTGCAAATGGCTGAAGGTCGTCGGAGCCCCGGGGTACAGTGTGCATTGAGAAAAAAGTGGGCTGAAAGTCCACCACAAAACTGTCGCCTCTTGCAGCACGAGACATTGCCCGAAAACCGGGGATGCTACCGGCACCGGCCCGTGTGGTGTCCCGCGCGCCAACGGCGGGCTGTGGATTGCGGTGTGTTAAAGCGGACCGACGGGACGTTTTACTCACCGCTGTGTCGTTCCGCTTTACCTCATCTCTCCTTCTCTAAACGGAGAACGACAACAAAAGATACTTGCAGCCGTTTTTCAACGGCAATTCGCCTTTACCTTCCGCGCAACAGTAGCGCTGAAGTCCTGTGCCTTTCCACGGTACACTGAAATATCTGGTAGAAGATGCAGGCTGGACCGTTACTTATGTGACCGGTCTCTGCGTCTTCGCCGGATTGCGCGGGAACCAGTTCGTGGTATGCAGGCAGATCTTCACCAGCATCAGCATGACGGGGACCTCGATCAGCACGCCCACAACCGTGGCGAGCGCGGCGTCACGTTCGTGGTCAACAAGGAGGACAATCCGCTTGTCGCCGCCGAGAGGGCCCTTCGGCTTGCCGAGCGTATGGTCGAGCAGGAGCGTTTTGAGGCTGCGAAAGCCAATCTCCAGCTTGCCAAGAACCAGCTCGTGCTCTTACGCACATAACTGAAGACTATCCTGCGGACCGCCGAGCAGGGGGACGTGCGCGTGCTGTTCCCGATGGTGCTGGGCGCCGCGGATTTGGAGAGCGCGGTAAATGAGGTGAGAATGATATCCGCGAACCAGGCGAGAGACGAGGCCCCGAAGATCGGTGCCATGGTCGCCCCCCCGTGCGCTCTTCGAGCTACCGGAGATAAAGGTAGCTCTACCCTTTAGGAAAACACATGTCCGGGCGCCAAATTGTTCTAAAAGAACAAAAAGCGGACGCTGAGAGGCCGGGGGGAGAAAAACGACACCTTCAAAGTCCGCTTTTTCTGTTGGGGCGGACGAATTCAAGTCGTTTCTGCTTTCAAGCAAACTTTATCGCGATTAAAATAAAGGGCTTTTGAATACTGCCTATTCCTTTCACACTTCGGCGAAAGTCATGGAAAAAACATCACTCGGTCCAACTGGTTTGGAGATTACCCGTGTTGGGTTCGGTGGAATTCCTATTCAAAGGCTCTCCCGCGAAGACGCCGTAAATGTCCTGCGACGGGCTCTTGATCTCGGTTGCGGGTTGATCGATACCGCGCGTGTTTACACTGATAGCGAGCGGAAAGTGGGCGCCGCCCTGGCAGAATGTCCGGACCCTCCAGTTCTGGTTTCCAAGACCTACGAACGCGGAGCCGAAGGTGCCAGAAACGACGTGGATATCACCCTCGAAAACATCGGCGTTCAAACCATCGACGTTTACCTTGTGCATAATGTCAACAGTGTTGCTTTGCTTGACAGTATTCTCTCCCCGGGAGGTGCGCTTGAAGGGCTTCAAGCGGCCCGGGATGAAGGGCTGATCGGCCATATTGGCATTTCGAGTCACAAACCCGAGGTGCTCGAGGAAGCGCTGGCGCGGGAGGTGTTTGAAGTTATTGAGGCCCCTTTTAATGCTATCGAGCAACAGATGCTTTCTATTTTGGAGGATGCCCGGAGACGCCAGGTGGGTTCAATTATAATGAAACCACTGGCCGGAGGAGCTCTTCAAAACGGCGATCTGGCCCTCCGTTTCATACTTGAACATCCCGTTGACTGCGTCATCCCCGGCATGCAGCGCATAGAAGAGGTGGAAGAGAACTTCTCGATCGAAGGCCCTCTTTCGGATGCCGAACGCGATACCCTCCTCGCCGAAGCTCACGAGTGGCAAGGTCGTTTCTGCCGCCGCTGCGAATATTGTCTGTCGGCCTGTCAAGAAGAGATCAACATTACGGGGATATTGCTCTTCGCAACGTATTCGCAACGTTACGGACTTACGGACTGGGCGCAGAGACGATACAGCGAAATGGATATTCACGCCGACGCCTGTCGCGATTGTGCAAAATGCGAGGAACGATGTCCTTACGATCTCCCGATTCGAGAGATGTTGAAAGAAGCCCATGAAGAATTGACCCGCTGATCTGCCCCGCCCACGCGCCGGTACCGTTAACAATGCCCATGATATGACATTCCCGTTTTCTTACGGATGAAGAAATTATGTGGCAGTATGTAAAAAGATTTTTCAAGCAGTATGTCAGGCCCCGGGGCAAGCTGTTCGGGTTGGTGCAACTGATGCATGTTATCAGCGCTCTGATGTTGCTTCTCCCGCCCCTGATGATTCGACACGCAATTGATAATTTGATCCCTGGGAAAAACTATCACGGGTTGATTTTTCTGGCAGTTGGCCTGGTTGTGCTTTACGGGATTTGGGCGCTGATGGCCGCTGCCAAAGAATACTGGGGTCACGAAGTTGCTCAGCGAATAACGGCCTGGTTGCGCAACGATCTTTACGGGCATTTCCAGAAACTTTCAATGTCGTTTCACGACGAGAAAAAGACCGGAGAATTACTTTCGCGTATCGTGGACGACATCAACGTCATCGAAGAGATTCTCCATCACGGTCCCGAAACCATTCTGCTTGCGTTTGCTGGTCTGGGAGGCACCGTGGTGGTTTTGTTCTACCTGAACTGGCAATTGGCGCTGGTCAGCGTCGCGTTTTTGCCGCTTTTGATCATTTATGCGCGGCAAACCGCACGTCACATGTGGGAAAAATTTCGGGAAGTGCGCAAGCAAAAAGCCACATTGTCGGAAGTTTTGGAAGAGAACCTGTCCGGCATACGAATTATCAAGGCTTTTGTGGGCGAGGAACGCGAAGCCGGAGCGGTATCCGAAGCCAACGAACGCCATTACCGCAGCCGGATGCGTGTCATTAAGTGGGTCTCAATGCTTTTCCCCGGAGCGGTTTTTATCAACGGTGTTGCCCTGGCCGTTGTCCTCCTTTACGGGGGAATGTTGACCATTGAAGGGACCATTACGGTCGGCGTCCTCGCGGCTTTTATAATGTATCTGAGACGGTTTCTGGAACCAATTATCCGCACCATGATCATGGTGGAACGCGGGGGACGTTTTTTTGCCGGGATCGAGCGTTTTTTCGACTACATGGATATTGACCCGGAGATCAAGGATCAGCCGGATGCCGTATCGCTGGATGATGTCGAAGGCAATGTTACCTTTGATAACGTTTATTTTCGGTATGAGGAAGAAACCATACTTCGGGGGGTACGTTTTCAGGCAAAACCCGGTCAGATGCTCGCATTGGTCGGCCCCAGTGGGGCCGGGAAAACCACCATTACACGTCTGATCCCCCGCTTCTACGATCCCTATCAGGGAGCTGTCAAAATCGATGGTAATGATGTGCAAAAGATCAAGCTGCGTCACCTGCGTTCTTACATTGGGATGGTGATGCAGGACGATTTTCTGTTTTCCGGATCCATCGCAGAGAATATCGGGTATGGCAACCCAGGCGCGTCTCGCGCAGAAATAGTATCAGCTGCGGAAAAGGCCAATGCAGGCCAGTTTGTTGAAGAACTCCCGGATAGTTACGATACAGAGATCGGTAAACGTGGCGTGAAACTTTCGGAAGGCCAGCGGCAGCGGATATCGATTGCACGTGCTCTGATAAAAGACCCACGCATATTGTTGCTGGACGAAGCGACATCGTCGGTGGACTCGGAAACTGAATTGATGATCCAGCAGGCCGTTGAAAAGTTGCGGAAAGGTCGCACAACATTCGTTATTGCGCACCGACTATCCACAATTCTTGAAGCCGATCAGATCCTTTTTGTGGAAGATGGCCGGATCGTGGAACGCGGCACACACGGTGAACTGATGGAAATAGACGGCAAATACGCGCGGTTCTACCGGATTCAATTCGAACGCGAGCTGGTTTAACGAAGACGCAACATTCATGTAATATATCCAGAAAGTCCAGTCGAGTGTTTGCAATTTGGTGCGTGACAAATTCTGTAAGGAGTATGAAGTAATGACCAATAATGCGGATAATGAAGTGCCCATTTTAGACGGACCTGATGGCAGCATGCCGGGTCTTGGGCTCGGCACGTGGAAACTCAAAGGCGATCAGTGTGTGCAGGCGGTACGCGCCGCTCTGGGAATGGGATACAACCACGTTGATACGGCGCAGATATATGGGAATGAAGCTGAAGTGGGTGAAGGTATTGGCAGTTCGAATGCGGAGCGTTCAGACATCTTTCTGACGACAAAACTCTGGCACGAATGGCTTGATGAAGACGGTGTGCAGAATTCTCTGGATGGAAGCCTCGAGAAGCTCCAGACTGATTACGTCGATCTGTTACTGATACACTGGCCAAATCGCGATGTGCCGGTTGGTGAAACCTTGGGAGCGATGGCGGAAGCGAGCGAACAGGGCAAAGTTCGCCACATCGGCGTGAGCAATTTCACGGTGTCGTTGCTGGAAGAAGCCACGGAAGCCTCTGACATGCCGATTTTCTGTAATCAGGTGGAATACCACCCCTTCCTGTCGCAAGATCCTGTGCTGGGCTGGTGTCGCACTCACAACGCGCTTCTGGTTGCCTACAGTCCCCTGGCGCGCGGTGGCATACTTGAAGAACCGCGCCTTGAGGAAATCGGAAAGAAATACGATAAAACCGCCGCTCAGGTCGTTCTTCGATGGTTTATGCAGCAACCGTCCGTTGTTGCTATTCCAAAAGCGAGTTCAGTGGACCACCTCGAAGAGAATTTTGACATATTCGATTTCGAACTTGGCGAGGATGAGATGGATGCCATCTTTGGATTGGCAAAGGACGGCCGTCTTATCAACCCCGGCTGGGCTCCCGACTGGGACTGATGAAATTTGCGGGTCGGGACTGGGTTAATCTGAAGTTAAGAGTGTGCGATAGCGGAATATCTTCGGAGCGTTTCCACTGTTGATCACCTTTTTAGGTCTTTTTGCAGGCAATCCCGGCCGTGGTTTCGCGATCTCGAAAGGTTGAAACTTTCGGCGCTGTGATTATACTGTGCCAGAGGGCTGCTGAGGTTTTGACTGATCCGAACACGGTGCATGGCGCCCGTGTTGGCGGAATCGACATCTGAGACTGTTTGAAGTGAGGCAACTATGCGTGACGATAATCAAAAAGTGGCGTTGGGCGTTGTTGGACTCGGGAGCATGGGCATGGCGCACTGTCGGCAGGCGCTGGATGTCGAGGGAATCGAGCTGCGGGCTGTTCTTGACGTCGATGAAGAACAGGCGCAAAAGGTGGGCGAACAGTACGGTATCCCCTATTTTCCGGACCACGAGGAGATGTTTGACAGCGGTCTCGTGGACGCCATCATCATTGCGACGCCGCATTTTTATCATGCTGACGTGGCCGTTGCGGCTTCCCAAAATGGCGTACACGTATTGTGTGAAAAACCGCTGGCGGTGCGCGCAAGCAGCGCGAGTCGTATGGTCGAGGAGGCGGAGAAAAACGATTGTATATTTGCCGTGATGTTTCAGATTCGCACCGAACCGATCATGCGGAAAGCGCGGGAAATTGTTGAGAATGGAGAGCTCGGACGGATCCGCCGCACGTTGCTGGTGCTTCCAGAGTTCCGCTCACAGGCTTACTACGACGCCGGGACGTGGCGCGCGACATGGGCCGGAGAAGGCGGCGGCCCCCTTCTGAATCAGGGTCCGCACATGATGGACATCTTTCTTATGCTGGGCGGACTTCCCTCCCAGGTCCTGGGGTGGACCCGGACCGTCATGCACGACATTGAGGTCGAAGACGAGGCCGAGGCGCGGCTCACTTATGAAAATGGTGCTTCGGGTTATCTTTACGTCTCGACCTGCGAACCAGGACCGGGTTTTCTGCTGCAAATTTTCGGCGACAAAGGGAAATTGCGCATTATGGGCGAGCAGATGAGCTTTGTGCAATACGATACTCCAGTGGAAGAGTTCAGTAAGAACAGTGATTCCATGTGGGGTTCTCCGAAAGCAGAACGCAGTCCGATAGAACTCCCGGAAGCCAACTCAGGTCAGGCGGAGATCATACGAAATTTTGCTGCCGCCATTTTGCACGGGGAAGAGCTTTTATCCCCCGCCCGGGCCGGTCTTAATCAACTGGAATTGTCCAATGCGATCATGCTTTCTTCATGGACTGATTCTCCGGTTTCGATTCCAGTGGACCGTGAAAAGTTCAATGCCTTACTGGATGAACGTATTGCAAAGTCAAGTTTCGAACCCGGCGGCGAGAGTCAGACCACCCGCATTACTGATCCCAAGCTTGGATAGAGTTTCTACAAAACAGTTCACCAAAAAAGGAGAAAACTCATGGCTGTCGGCCAGGATTTTATTTCGAATAAAAAGGTGCTGGTGGCGGGTGTAACCGGGCTTTTTGGGCGGGGACTTTCATATCTTCTTGCGAAAAACAACGAGGTCCACGGACTTTGCCGCTTTAGCGAGCCGCGGCTCAGGGAAGAAGTTTCCGAGTGGTGCGAGAATCTGTGGCCCGTTGATGGGGCCAATCCAAAGTGTCTGCAGAATGTGCCGAGAGATTTCGATTATGTGTTCAACGAGGCGGTCCAATGGGGATTGGATGATACCTATACCTGGCCGACGTTCAAACGTTTGATGGAGATAAACAGTTTTTTCCCGGGACAACTGATGGAACATTTCGCCGGCAGCGGCGCCGGGCTGATTTTTGGTTCGACGGGCGGTGTTTATCAGCACTCGGAGGACAAAGACGATCTTAATAAGGAAGGGATCACAACTCTGGAAGGCGGCTTTCATCCGTACGATGATACAAAACTCGGCGGGGAGATGATGGTCCGCTACTTCTCCCGGGAACACGATATACCGGCGGTTATTCTGCGGTATTATTGGCCGGCGGCTCCTTACGGTGAAGGCGGCCGTGCCGGCCGAACGTGCCGGGCCTGGCTCGAAGGCAAACCTACCCATGTCAGCCACAAGAACCCCTGGTATCACACCGTGGGCTACATCTCGGATCTTTTGTATGCTACATGCGCTGCGGCGAATAGGTGTAGCGCTCCGGTGAACATCTACAACGTGACCGGGGATCAGATCGTGAACTATCGCGACGTCGATCTCGCGGTAGCCGAAGCGATGGACATCGATCCTATTTTTGAAGAAGTCGAACAGGAACGGGATATCCCGATGTATGTTGCAGACATCGAGAAAATGACGGCGGAACTCTGGAAACCTCGCGTTGGGCTGAAAGAATATGCCGTCCGAGTGGTCAGGGCGATCCAGAACGATATTCGAACGCCGCAGGACTGGATGTTTGAATTTTAAACCAATTCGCTACCTCAAAAACCGGACAAGTCCGCCAGATTGACCGGTTGACTGCCGCTGTCGATGGATTTTTGGGCAGCCAGCGCCATCGCGATGGCCAGTTTCCCCTCCTGTCCCGTGGCCGCGTTGGGGGCGCCTTTCGTTACGGTTTTATGGAACCGCTCGAGCTGCACCACCCCCGCTTCCGCCAGTGAAAAAAGGCCATACTCCATCTCCAATTTTCCGTTTTCCAGGGCCAGTGTTTCGCTGAGCCTTTCCGTGTACTTTAAGCACCTGTCGAAAAGATCGCCCTGCACTTCTTCTCCATTGCGGCCAACGACGCGGATGGGATGGACAATCCCGTAGTCGGAATTGAGGAAAAAGCACACGTGGTATGAACATCGCATCCCGTCTTCGTATTCAACTGTGACGTGCGCATTATCGTAAATTCCGCTTTTATCTTCTATCTCTGTGACGTTTCCGAGCACATCGGTGAATTCGCCCGTATCAATGACTTCGGTTCCACCGGCACCCACCACGCGCACGGGTTGCTTTTCGCTGATCCAATTGAACAGATCAAGCGTATGGCAGGATTTTTCCACAAGCAGTCCCCCGCTCATCTCAGTATTGTACTTCCATGCGGATGCAAAGGGACTTCGGACCTCTTCCACAAGCATATAACCCGGATCGAATCCCGGGGAATGAACGGCCTTTTTCACGTTTTGGTAGAACTCCATGTGGCGGCAGACCATGGCAATTTGGAGGATTTTATTGCTTTTTTCTGCCGCTTCGATGATACGGTTGCATTTCTCCAGCGAGGTCTCCATGGGTTTCTCAAGAAGGACATGTTTTCCCGCTTCGAACGCACGAACAGCGTAGTCCATGTGGGTGGCGTTGGGGGTGCAAATGAGAACAGCATCGACGTTATCCCTGGCCAGAAGACGTTCATAGGAAGGCCATGTATTTTTCTTGTCGGCTTCGAAAAGTTCGGGCGTGCCGTGTTCCACTTTGCTCATAGCATCGGCATTCTTTTTGGGGTTTGTGCCGAAGATCGCCGTGATTTCATATTTGTCCGGAAGTTGGTTCAAACACGGAATATGTGCTCCGCCGCGTTCTTTGCCGGGACCTTTTCGTTCGAGCGTTACGATGTTACCGGTTCCGATAATTGCCAACTGAACGCGTGACATTTATTGTTCTCCTGAAAGGGAAAGTATGCAGGTTACAGGCGTTAAGGCACCGAATGCAAATGCAGGGCAGGCAAGCACATCCCAACAAACTTTACTGCCCTACTGCCTCGGGACTCGTGCATGTACTGTTCACGCCAGGTCGTCCCAGGCATCTGTAGTTTCGATCGGATCCAAATCTTCGCATTCAGATTCTTCCTTTGCCCCTTTATTCATTTCACTCTCTGGAGACGGTTGTGTCTGCGTGTGGGCTTCGAATGCAAAGCCCGGAGCAAGCGGTTGAAATTTGGCGTCGCCTTCGTAGGCCAGAGATCGGACGAACTGGCGGAACTCTTCTCGCCCCTCGACAAAAAGATCCAAACCCATTTTTTTGCCGACGAACCCCTGTTGGCCGGGGCACATAATGAACATAAATTGATGACGTCCCACGGGGATTGCCTGCGCCCCCCATTTTTGCGATACGGTAGAGGTCAGGCGGGCTGCGGCAAGGTGGTACGTAGGAATGGTGGGCGGTACTGGACTCGAACCAGTGGCCTCTACCGTGTCGGGGTAGCGCTCTCGCCAGCTGAGCTAACCGCCCACCGATGAAATTAGATTCTAACTCCCCGGCTCTCGCATGTCAAATTCGGCCGAATAGAATGCATGACCCTGGCGTCCGTGTGGACAGAGCAAGGCAAATCAAATAAGATAATGAACCGCCACTTTTAACTGCGGGAGGCCGGTCTGTGATTCCGATACGGGACAAAAATCCATCAGATAAAACACCGTGGGTTGTTTACGGGTTGATTGTGATCAATGTTCTGGTTTTTCTGTTTGAGATTTCTCTACCGGCTCCTGAGCGCGAGCAGTTGTTCTCACAGTATGGTCTCATCCCCCACCGGGTAAAACAAGGGTTTCAGGGTGAGGTTTCCTTTCTGACGGGCATTGTTATTCCGGCTTTCACGTCCATGTTTCTACACGGGGGTTGGGTTCACCTGCTGGGGAATATGTGGTTTCTTTACATATTTGGCGACAATGTGGAAGCCAAGCTGCGCAAGGTGCCCTTTTTGCTGTTCTATCTTTTTTGCGGTCTTGCCGCTTCTGCAGGCCAGGTTTTGGTGAGCGGAGACGCTCCGCTACCGATCGTTGGTGCAAGTGGTGCCATTGCCGGCGTTTTGGGAGCGTATATTATAACGTGGCCAAAAGCGCGAATTCTTACGCTTTTGCCTTTGTTCTATCTCATTACGTTCGTTGACCTGCCGGCGTACGTTGTTCTCGGGATGTGGTTTTTGATCCAATTTTTCCGCGGTTTTGGCAGCATTGCATCTGGAGTCACCGGAGGAGTGGCATACTGGTCTCATGTAGGCGGTTTTGCCGCCGGCGTCCTCCTCATATTTATCTTGCCCAAGCGGAAAGACGTCCGTCCCTCAAAGAACGTATCGCCGCGTTCCGATTTCAGACGGCGCAGGCGTTGAAAATGATGCAAACTGCTGCTTCTTTCCAGGAAATACGGAAAGGTACAAAATGGAATTTACAAAAAATCAACAAAACCTCACCGTGGAAGGGCGTCGCATTAAAGCAGTTTTCGAAGGTGGGTGTCTGCTGCAATTACAAGACAAGGATACGGATCGTCAATTGGTTGACGCCCATCCCGACCACGCGCCTCTGGAATTGCTAAAACACGATTCTACACTCCACCCAATTGGAACCGGAGACCATTCGGAATGTGAACTGCGGATGCTCGGCGACCATGTCGCACATTTTTGGTTTTCGGATTGGGAGGCTGACGCCTGTATCTGTATTACGTGCGATGATGAACGTGATGAGATCATCGTCGAGCCATCGCTGACGGCAATTCAGGACGGTGTGGCGGGAGTGCGGTGGAACATGAGTGGGATTGTCGAGGAAACCGATCTCGTGGCGCCTTTTTACCAGGGGACACGCCTTCCGGTGGGCGATGAGCTTCTTGTCGGGCGTGATTGGGTCTGGCCTCAAAAATGGGAAGCGGGTTACGTTTCGTTCCTGCAGAAAGACGGGACGGGTTTTTACTGTCTGACGGAGGACAAAGATTTTCGCCCCAAAACGATAACAACCGGAACACAGGAGGCGCGGCGGACCTGTGGATTCACCTCGGAAAATGATGGCCCATGGGAAGGAAAACGAGAAGCAGGCGGTCTTTCCTGGCGGGTGGGCCTGTTTTCGGACGGCTGGCAGAGCCCTGCCGTCCGCTACAAAGATTGGTTATGGAATACTTATCCGCTTCAAAAGGCGGCGTCGTCAAAACCGGATTGGGCCGACTCGGTGACGCTTGCTCTGTCGTGGTGCCCGTGCAGGCCAAAGATTTTAACGGTTTTGGCTCAGCGTCATCCTCCTGAGAAAACACTTCTCCATGTCCCTGGGTGGCGTGCAAACAATTATGATCAGAATTATCCGGACTATGAACCCGACAAGGCAGGGGTAACGTTTATCGAATCGGCCCGGGAGATGGGTTTCCGTGTGATGCCGCATTTTAATTTTTTTGCTGTTGATCCATCCCATGCGCTATATCGGGAGTTGGGACCGTATCATCTTCGCAACACAAATACACGTCGGCTACTGGGTTGGAGCTGGAAGGAAGGGCAAATGCTTGGCAATCCTCAGTCGCCCAGTCAGATTCAAGAACACCAGAATATAAACGCGATGGCATACATTCATCCCGGGCTTTCAAAATGGCGTCGTGAGCTTGCCGAGAGAATCGGAGCTATTGTGAAAAGGTTCGACCTGGAGGCCGTATTTGTCGATCAAACCCTCTGTACGGGCAATTACCTCAATGCGATTGTGGAAGGCACGTCCACAACCGAAGGGATGTGGCATTTGACGCGAGAATTGGCCAGAATCCGCTCTGGCCTGGCCATCGGCGGCGAGGGCCTGAATGAAATATCAATGCAGTGGCAGACTTTTGCGCAGGCCCATCTGTTCGATAGCCACCACGATACGATCGACAGGTTGGACGAGGTGCCATGTCCGGTTAATGATTTTCTTTTCGGAGATTTGTGCCGAACGATCGGGTATTCAGCCCTGAGCGGGAAGGATGCAAACAGCCGTCTGAGGCTCCAAGCTCACGCAAAGCTGAATACGCTGCCGACAATTACGGTTCATTCGCCCGAAGAAATCAGCGATCCGAATCCTGCCATAGAAATAGAATTGGAAAGGGCCAGTTACCTGGGATGAGCAAACCTTCCCAAGAAAAAGTTGGTATCGAATCCGGAGAAGACCCATCACGGCCGGAGTGTCCCCTGTGTGGTTGCAGGATGCAGAAAACCGGGAAGAACCCTCTGGCCCGCTTTTCAGGTCTGGTCGCCTGGTATGTTGCCTTGTTTTTGCTGTTTTGGTGGGGTCCGGCAATCGGGGCGGGTCGTTTGACGGCGCTCTTGTTGTTGACAGGAGGTGGAATGTTCCTCGTGCGGGAGCGCACCGTCCGGTGGTGCCCGAACTGCAGTTATGCGCCCCGTGACCTGGCATCACCCGGAACGCCGACTGACAGCTTAAAACAATGATCGTCGTAATTTATTCCTCGGTGTAGAAACCGTATTCGTATTCTTGTTCGTCTTCTTCGGCCGTGCTCGCTACCTCTTCTTCCTCCTCTTCTTGTTCGCGAACGAATTTTTCTTCTTTGAACAAGACATCATCGGAGATGGGGACAAAATCATGAGCGGCGCGGATGAGGTCGTTCGAAGTGCTTTGATCGAACGAAACGATTTCTACCCGACAACCTTTTGGTTTAATAGCGTCAACGAGGGGCAAAAAATCCCCGTCTCCCGTGACGAGAATGATGGTATCCAGGCGATTTGCCATGGTCATAACATCAACAGTAATGCCCACGTCCCAATCCCCTCGGGCGGAACCGTCGTCTCGGACGGTTAGCTCTCGTATTTTAACTTCGTAACCTGCGCGCCGCAGAGCTTCCAGGAAAGCATCCTGATCGACGTCAGGTTTTTGGACGACGTATGCCACGGAGCGGATGAGCTGCCGACCGCCGACAAGTTCGCCAAGAAGTTTGCTGTAATCGACTTTCGACTGGTGAAGAGTTCTGGCGGAGTAAAACATATTTTGGACGTCGACGAAAATTCCGACTCGCTGGTGTGTATCTCTTGCTACTGAATCCGATAACACGAAAGTGTCCTTCCTTTCCATGGGAAAAGACAGATATCCCGAACACAGAAGTTGACTGAACCCCGTTCAGAATAGCTGCAAATAAACGAACCGGTATTATAGTCATGTGAGCATGGCTTTTCAAATATATGCCTGAGCTTCTGACCCTTATCCTATTTCACAATCCCAACTTATGTTTCAATAATCTTACCCCGGAAGTTACAAAATATCACTTGACTTGAGAGATGAGGCAAATATCATTATGAATATGATTTTTGCGGGTTGAGAAAGAGTATTCGTACGGCAAGCCCCAGCAAAGAGGGCAGGAGTTTGATATGGGAAAACAGGCACGGCAGTTCCATGAAAGCTTTTTGGGGAGCCATATTATCGGGCGTTTTTTCTTTTTGATATTGGCACTCTCAGCCTGCTGGCTATGGGCCGGGCAAACTAAAGCTCAGAAAAAACCTCCGTTATTGGTGCCGATACGTTTTACACTTCCCACAGATTCCCGGGTCACGCTGGTCATTGAGGACGATCAGGGGCTCCGGGTGCGTAATCTCATCTCGGATATGCCTTTTAAAGCCGGGGAAAATACAGTTTGGTGGGATGGATTGATTGCAAAGCCTGTGAACATAGAGCGCAAAACCCGACACGCAAGTCACGATGTTAAATACGAACTGGCTCCGCCGGGCAATTACAGTATTCGCGGGCTCTATCACGAGAAAATCGATCTTCTCTACCAATTGACGCCCTACCATCCCGGTTCCCCGCCCTGGTATACGGACCTTCGGCGAGAACCAGACGCTCCCTGGAGCTGGACTTCCCGAGGGGGTTGGCTTTCCGATATGGTCCCCCCCTCCGATGTGCTCTTTTTGCCTCACGGGAGTCCCTTTTCTCCGAAACGGCAGATGATGCTATCGGCAACGCATGCCGACCGAGGAGACGCGCTGGCCTGGGTCGATATCGACGGGCACAAACTCGCGGGCCGTAACAGGATTCGGCCACCCGATGTGGGTGCTTTGAGGCTGGCCCTGGACGCAGGGCAGAGCCCCGAGCGGATCTACGCTGTGTATGTGGTTCAATCCGATCAAAAGCATCATTTAGGGATCTGTGAAATACAAAAGAACGGTCAGAAAGAGATCTTTGAAAAGACCTTTATTAACACAAAAACACTCGATATCGGTGGCAGCGCGGCAAAAAACGGCGTTTTGGTGGTGAGCCTACCGTCCGATGACAAACTTCTGCTCATTGATGCCGCAGCGGGCAAACTGATGGGCCATTATCCGCTCAAAGAAGCTCGGGGGGTTTGTTACGATTCCCGAGGGCGCCTTCTTGCTATCTCGGCGAAATCGGTGGTGAGGTTTAAGGGAGGTGTTGGCTGGGCCGAAGGCACCTGTTTCGTACCCGACACCGAGACTTTTATCAGCGACTCACTGGTCCGGCCTTTTGATCTGGCTATCGGGCCGAATAAGCGAATATACGTCACCGATGGAGGGACTCATCAGGTTAAGGTTTTCTCGCCCGATGGTAATAAAGTCCGTTCCATCGGCAAACCCGGGGGACCCCAGTTGGGCAGATACGATCCAGAACGCATGCATAATCCGCGCGGGATTGCGATCACCAGAGGTGGCGCTCTGTGGGTTGCTGAATATAGCACATCACCGAGACGTATCAGTGTTTGGCGGACCGATGGTCGTTACGAGAAAGCTTTTTATGGCGGGCCACAATGGGATTCTCAAGGTAGTGTTGATCTTGTCGATAGGTCAATATTCCACTATGCAGAAGGCGATCTCGGTATGCAATTCAGACTCGATTTGGCAGACGGCACAGTCGATTTAGAGACAATCTACCGACGCTCTGGATTTCTTGGGCGGGCTCCGCATGTCCCCATATACGTTCAGGGACGAAAATATATGGCAAATAGATATGATGTGCATGAGAGTGGCGTAGGTGAACCTCTCGGTATATGGCTATGGCGCGATGATCGCGTCATTCCTGTCGCGGCCGTCGGTCACACAAGCCAATCCAAAGATTTTGAGCCGTTTTCGCAGGTGTTGGGGAAGAACCCGAAAAGTCTTTTTATATGGTCTGATCTCAATGGGAACGGAAATGCCGAGTCGGAAGAGTTTTCTTTCAAGAAACTTGAACCCTGCAGGCTCTACGTAGGGTCAGATTTGACCATTTATACGTCTCATTCTTACCGTTTGCATCCCCGTCAATACACTGCAGGTGGTGTCCCGGTTTATGATGCTGATGAAGCACAGAGAGTAACCTCTGCTTGTGATGGTTTTGCGGGTTTTGGCCAGGGCGTAACGTTTCCCGGAGCTGATGGATCGGTCATCGTTACCGGGGCGCCAATAAGAGGTTATAAATCGGGGAAGCAACTCTGGTGGTACCCGAACCAATGGGTGGGTGCCAACCTGGCCAAAAAAGTCCCTCATACGTCTCGCCGAGGGCAGCTTAATGCTGCGGTAAGGCTATTGGGGCAGCCCTTTTACCCCCATTCTGTAAAAAAGATGGGCGTGTGGGGAATTGCCAGCTACAACGGACCATGTTACCTGTTCACCACAGACGGGTTGTTCATCGGCGAGTTGCTTGGAGATGGGCGGGAAGAAGATATTACATCACCCAAGTGCCGTCAGGGGGATTCGATTAAAAACATGAGCATGGGCGTTGATACACCGGCTATTTCTCTTACCCATACAGCGGACGATCAGACTTATCTGGTCGCCGGTAAAAGCCACCATAGCATTGCCCGGATAACAAATCTCGCATCAATCAGACGGATCAAGCCTTTTGCAATTGAACTGGTCCCGAGTGATCTGGCGAAAGTTCTGGAGTATTTTAAGAACACCGGGGCGGAACAGGCGGAGCCCTATTTAATGAGCGGCTTCAAGGTGACGGAGAAGGTCCGGGAAAAACTTGCTCAGTACCGAATCCGTTACGAAAGCGAACGAATCAAACGGGAAGGGCGACTTTCTTTGCAGGTATCGGCTCTGAATCGAGCCCCAATTCTGGACGGTCGGTTCGACGGATGGCGAAAAGCCGACTGGGTACACATTGACAAGCACACCCGCGCCGCGGTCGGTTTTTTAAAGCCTCGTCTTTACGTTGCCTTCCAGACCAAACATGATAAACTTCTCATGAACAATGCGGAGGATCCAAAGCAGATTTTTGCACGCGGCGGTGCTCTGGAACTGTTTGTCGGGAGCAACCCTGATGCTGACCCCGCAAGACAAAAACCGGTGGCCGGGGATAAACGACTTGTCGTGACCCGGATTGACGGAAAGGTTTGCGCGGTTCTCTATCAACCTGTGTCCCCCGACGAGAAAAAGCCTCACACGTTCAAATCCAAGGATTCCAAAATTCACTTTGATCTCGTCAAAGAATGTACGGCGGACATAACTATCGGACAGCGTCCCCGCCATTATGAGATGTCCGTTCCTCTTAAATTGCTTGGTATCAAGCCGAAGAACGGGCTCGTTCTGCGGGGAGATTTGGGTATTATTAAAGGCAGAGAGGGATCATGTGTTTGGCGGAAGTGCTGGAATAATCAGGCGACCTCGTGCGGGGCAGGGTTGAAATATGAGGTGAAGATGTACCCACAATTTTGGGGTGAGTGGCATTTTCCCAAAGGAGATTGAACGCTTTCGCCCATTTAATCTATGCCAACCGCGGGCTCCGAAAGTACAAAAAAGGCCGGGGAATTTACCCCGGCCTTTTCTCTATTTCAGTCTGTCCCTCTGGGGCAACGCTTGCGTCAACGCATGGTTTCGTCAAACGTGCCAGAAGGTTCGTGCAGGCCCAGAACCCAATCAACGTCGTCAACAATGTGATCAAGATCTGTCTCAATCACGTACCTGCGTCTGCGTTGTCTCTGGGCGCTGAATGCGTTACAACCACAGACAAACAAAATGGCCAAAACACCCATCAAACAAATGATTCGTGCTGCCCAGGAGTTCTTCATGCTTATTGTATCCTCCGCAAAAACTTAAATCCATTCTTGTAGGAAATATACTACTTTGGTGTGCCGATGTCAAACAAATTTGGCATAGTTTTCGTAAAACCATTTTTGATGCGTTATTGTTGAACATTCCGTAATATTTTGTTTCGGCTGATTAGTGTTACAGCAACCAAACCGGCCGATACTCAGCAGGGCTGACAGGCACGACGTTACTTTATATTACGGAGAACGGCGTTCTAAAAAAGCATGTGGACAAGAATACTGACAAAGAAGCTGATCGTCGGTGGCAAGGGCGTTGTTATCGGATCGATTGCCGCCCCCCCGGGCATCGTGTCAGCCTATATGGCAAAATATGCTTAAAGGGCTTCGGCCACCAGATCGCCCACTTCTTCCGTGGTGTAGCCCATTTTCCCCGCCGACAGGCTCTCAAGCTTGTCGTTTGTGACGGACATTACGGATTTTTCAACTCGCTCTGCGGCCTTTGATTCTCCAAGATGTTCCAGCAACATACTGACCGCACAAATGGCGGCAAGAGGGTTGATTTTTCCCTCTCCAGTGTATTTGGGGGCACTTCCGCCAATAGGCTCAAACATCGACACACCATCGGGATTGAGATTCCCCCCGGCGGCAATACCCATACCGCCCTGAATCATCGCTCCGAGGTCGGTAATAATATCGCCGAACATATTGGGAGTCACAATGACGTCAAACCATTCCGGATTCTTAATCATCCACATACATGTCGCGTCAACATGCGCGTAATCCGTTTCGATGTCCGGATATTCCTCCCCGATTTCATTGAATGTGCGCCACCACAGATCATGCGCATATGTCAGGACATTAGTCTTTGCGCACAATGTCAGACGTTTTTCCGCGTTCCTTTTTTTGCAATACTCAAACGCATACCGGATACACCGTTCCACTCCCATACGCGTGTTAACCATCTCCTGAATAGCGACTTCATCTGGAGTCCCTTTGTAGACGAACCCTCCAGAACCGCAATAGAGCCCTTCGTTGTTTTCCCGGACCACGACAAAATCTATATCCTCGGGCCCCTTGTTGGCGAGAGGACACTCTACACCGGGATACAACCTCACCGGACGCAGGTTTATATATTGTTGCAGTTCAAAACGTAGCCGCAGCAACAACCCTTTTTCGAGAATGCCCGGTTCGACGTCGGGATGTCCCACGGCACCCAGATAAATAGCATCGAATTTGCGGAGTTCATCCAGGGCCCCTTCTGGAAGGACCTCCCCGCTTTTAAGATAACGTTCGCCCCCGAAATCGAAGCTCGTGGTTTCGCAGGCGAAATTTTCCAATTGGGTGACGGCCATGAGAACTTTCAATCCCTGCTCGACAACTTCAGGTCCGGTTCCGTCCCCGGGAATAACGGCGATTTTGTACATTTTGAGTTAACTCCGTAGCTTTCGAATCGAAGCCGACAAAATGAAATTACAGGATTTTATCAAACGTGAAAAGCGCAAGTCCCGATATGCTCGGAACTTGCGCCATCGGCAATTAATGGTGACCCCACGGGGATTCGAACCCCGATTGCCGGATCGAAAGTCCGGTGTCCTGGCCATTGGACGATGGGGCCATTTTGGCTGCGCGCCGATAGAATAGCAGCTTTTCGAATAAATTCCAACTGAATCTTCTCAGCCAGGGCAATCCCTATTCTTTTTGTTCCCCTCGTTTTTCAATCGCTGCGAAATCAAGCTTGTCCAACAGATCTCCCACGTCCGCTTTTTCTCCTTTGTTTTCTCCTTTCTTCTGCCTGCCTTCCTGGCCCTCTTCCGAGTTCTGGGCCATCGCATTTTGCCCCTCGCTCTCCTTATCAAATTTCGCAAGGCGTTCCATACGACGGCTTTTTTTGCCTACGGTACTCTTTGGTTTTTGAACGGATGACGGGAGTTCAACGTCGGGGACCTCAGTCGGTATTTTGCTCTTTTGTTTCTGTTTGCGTCTCTCCTTCTTCTGCTCTTTCTTAGATTCAGCTTTCCGTTTGCGTTCAGATGCTTTGCGAACCGCGTCCTCGGAACGCATAGAGAGAGCAATTCGGCGTTTGTCTGGGTCAACTTCAACGACACGCACTTTTATTTTCGAGCCCACCCAAACGACATCGTAAGGGCTTTCCACGTATTCGTCCGCTAGCTCACTGACATGAACCAGGCCATCTTCACTGACGCCCACATCTACGAATGCGCCAAAATCGACAACTTTTCTAACGGTACCCCGCAGGACCTGCAGAGGCTCAAGATTCTGAAAACGGAGCGGTTTTTGCCGCAGCACAGGCCCTTCTTCGTTTTGTCTCGGATCCGGCCATGGATCGCACAGCTCATCGAGAATGTCTTTCAGAACGAGGTAATGAACATCAAATTCCTTCTCCAGGTCCGCAAATTTTATTTCCCCGCGCTTTTCGCGGATTTTCTCGAGGGTTTCCTCGTTTTTGAGATCCTCCAGTTTACAGTCCAGTTCCGCAACTATCTTTTCAGCAACTGGATACATTTGCGGGTGGATTCGCGTGTTGTCCAGTGGGTTGTCGGAATCTTTGATTCGAACAAATCCCGCCGCGCGTTCCCAGGTCTCTTTGTCTGTTTTGGGAACTTCGCGCAACCGCCACCGTGTGTCGAACGGACCGTTGTCATTGCGGTACTTGACAATTTCGTTTGCTGCTCGGCCATGCAGCCCCGGCACATATTTAAGCATACCTCTCGGGGCTTCGTTAAGCTGGGGGCCGACCTGCCCAACCGATTCTTCCGCGACAGAGCGGATAGTCTCTTTCAACGCAATATTATCCACTTCTTGCACGTAGCGGGACGGGCAGAGATCTTTGAGGTTTACTTTGCAGAGTTCTCGAAGCGGATCAAGAAGACGACGCGCCAACGATATAGCCGACTGGATTCCCTTTTTCCGAGATCCGCACTCCCGTTTTGCCAGTGAACTTCCGGCATAAGCGTCGGACGGGCGTTCGTCAAGCACGCAGTATTGCAAGTCGTCGAAGCTTTCCTCAATGATTTCGCTCAGCAACTTCTCAGTTTCGTCGCAAGCTGTGCCGTCGCCGATACTGACCACACTTAAATCGTGTCCCTGAACCAGTTCTACAATTTTCTCTTTCGCCTTTTCCTTTTCATCCCGCGGGGTGTTAGGGTAGACCACCGCTGATTCCAGGACACCACCATTTTCGTCCACGGCAGCCAGTTTGCAGCCCGTTCTATAGCCCGGACTAATGCCAAGCACCCGAGCGCCCTTGAGAGGCCGCCTCATCAGGTGTGATCGCAAATTCGACTTAATGATGTCCAAACCAAGTTTTTCTGCTTCTGCTCGCAGTTCTTTTTCCAGCTCTCTGTTCAGGATAGGTATAAGGACATTGGACAGACTGACCCGAATGCACCAATACAGGAATTCCGCCGCGTTCAATTCCCCCAGGGCCTTGCCGTCCGGTTTCTCGTCCACGTCGTAGAAGCGGGTTTCAATCTGGCTGAATTGTTCTCGCCCCCCCCGAAGATAAAGATCCGCTGCGGTCTGAAAGACCTCTTCCATAGGGGCTTCAACGCGATAATCAAGCACCTTCAGGCGTTTCCCCCTCATCATACACAAGATGTGGTAGGGATGGACATCTTTGACCGGGCTTTCGAATTTCATGTAATCGCGCAGTTCACTGCGATAGCGTTTCTTCGATCGCCCGGTCCCTTCGGAAACAACCTTCCCTTTCTCGCGAAGAACGCGGCGCTGTTTATCCCGATGGGATTTCTCTTCAGCAATCCAATCGCAGATAATGTGAAATGTTCCGTCCAGGACTTCGCCTACCTCTTCAAGCCCCTGCGCTTCGTCAGCGTATGATTCCGCTTCATCCGATAGCAAGGGTATCGGATCTTCCTGGTGGAAAATCTTTAAAGCAAGAGCCTCCAGACCTTGACTCAACGCAAGCCGGGAGCGAGACCGTTTGCGCGGCCTGAAAGGCACATAATAGTCGATCAGCTCGCTCATCGAGCTGGCGGACTCTATATCTTTTTCCAGGTCTCCAGTAAGAACACCCTGATCTTGCAATTTCTCCCGGATTTTTTGGCGCTCTTTGTCCAATCTATTCAGCCGCCGTGCCTCGCGTCGCAATTCGTCCAAGACCTCATAATCGAGGTTGGCCGCGAGATCTTTGCGGTACCGGAGAATATAAGGTGCACTATATCCCGCATCCAGAAGCTGGAGCAGCTCCTGAATTTGGTCTACGTCAAGATGATGCTTCCCGGCGAGGTTCTTCAGGACCTTTTCAGACATAACTTAGCCCGGCAGACGTCCCCATTTGAGGTACAGAAAAAGGTGGGTGAACGTGAATTGAAACAGGAAGTCCTTGTCATACGCATACAAGGCTCAAAACAGCATCCTATCAGGAACGAACCGTTTCGTCAACCCCCTATTGAAATTTTTTCAAAATTCCCCGGAAATGCTCGGCATAAATAAAATTCGATAGGAACTGGAATAAGGTGCAATTCAGCCGGGCTTGCTCCTTTTGGACACTTTCGTTATACTTCTGATTCGCACTCAAATAATAACTGTTTTCTGGAATCCTGCTATCTTGGAGATTGCGATCCAATGGCAAAAAAACGAGTCATTTTTGGCGAATCCGGCGGCCCTACCCCGGTGATCGATTGGGAAGTAGCCGGAGCTGTCGATCAGGCGCAAAAGGCTGGCTGGGAAGTTTACGGTATGATCAACGGTCTCGAAGGGCTGCTGCATGGAAACGTGGAAGGCAACGTCGTTGATCTGACAAAAATCGACCCGATGTCTTTTGCGTTCAATGGGCCGGGCGCCTGTTTGCGCACAACGCGCATTAAACCAAAGAAAGAACAATACAAACGCATCGGAGAAAATCTTGATGCTTTTGGGATAGACGCTGTGGTCTACTTCGGAGGAAACGATTCCGCCGACCAACTGCGCGGTCTTGGTGCTTTCACCGACGCGCAATTGATCCACGGTATCAAAACGGTTGATAACGATCTGCCTGTGACCCATCACAGTCCCGGATACGGTTCGGCGAGTCTTTATAATGCGACGGCTCTCAAAAACGTGCATAGCGACTATTCTTCCTATCGTGTCCGTGGAAATTACAAAAGCAATGGCGAGGTGAAACAGGGCTGGGGAGTTGCCCCTGTTGCAATCTATCAGGTTATGGGGCGAAAAGCCGGTTGGCTGGCACAGGCAACCGGCTTTGCAAAAGTTGACCCTAAGGGTGATATTCAGCCTGACCGCCCCCCCCACATCATCCTTTCCCGTGAAGTTCCTTTCTCGCAAGAGATTTTCCTGGAACAGTTGCAGGAACTTATAACCAGACTGGGCGAAGCGGTCGTCGTGGTGCAGGAAGACCTGACCGATGCTCAAACGGGAGAAAGTCTGGCCGAAAAATACACCGCAGATGTGGAGCGGGACGAACATGGTAACATACAGCACGGGCGTTCGACGTCCTTCTCCCCGGCTATTTTCCTTTCACAACTCTGCACTCAGGAACTCAAGGTCGATTGCGTTTATGGCAAGGTTAAAGATGTGGCTCTGGTTCCCCAGCACGTCCAGCGTAGCTGTATGATGTCGAGAATTGATGCCTCTGAAGCATATCAGGTTGGTGCCGCGTGTATTGAAGCGCTTGAATCCGGAGAAAACCTCAAGTCAGTCATTCTCGAGCGTAGCGCGGGCTACACGATGACCGGCCTGACTGACGTTCAGAACATTGCTGCCAGGGAGGAGACGGTTCCATTGGACTACATCAAAAATTTTGCTGGACCCACTCAGGAGTTCATTGATGAATATATCTATCTCATTGGTGGTCCGGCAGCAATCCCGCATTACTCTTTGAGGCGATTTGAAAACGTACCGGTGCCCGAAGCCATCAAAGACAAGCCTTATTTCCGCGCCGAATAACAAAAGGCGATGTTACTGAGCGGGAGCTTCTCTGCAGCTAAACGTTTGAGCCGGGCATCAAAATCCCGGTTCCGTTCTTCGGAGACATTACTCTGTTTCCGTGGCTTCTTGCGGCTCGACTCCAACCACTTCCTTGACGTCGGGGATTTCCTCCTTGAGTTTGCTTTCCACGCCCCGCTTGATGGTCATTTGAGCCATAGGACATCCCCTGCATGCCCCACTCAGGATTACCTTCACCGTGCCATCCCCCGTTACCTCGACAAGCTCACAATCTCCGCCATGCGTTTGCAGAGCCGGCCGAATTTGGTTCGCGATTATCTCTTTGACTTTTTCCGCATCGATCATCAATCGCTCCTTTTAAACAAATATACTCAACGGTCAAGCATAACAATGTAGACAATATCCAGCGTGACGGTTCCGCGAAGAGAATTCAAGCGAAAGTCATTTCGTTCCGCTCACGGCGTTGACCCTGCGCATAGCTTCGAGCAGTTCTGTGGGACCAACGTATCCCAAAATCTCTCTGCTCTCTTTCGGATCATCCCCGACAGGGACAAATACCAGGGTAGGAAATCCTCCAACGTCATAAGTTTTCACTAATTGTTGTATCACTTTGTTTTCAAAATCTGTGGCGTCGATTTTGACGCAAACAAAACGGTCTGATTCCGCAACAACCTGTTTGTCAGTAAAACTTTTCGATTCCAGCTTCCGGCAGGACGCGCAGCGTTTCTGGCTGAAATAGATCATCATTGGCTTTTTAAGCTTTTTTGCTTTAGCGGTTGCCCGGGAAAGATCCGTCTCCCAATCGATTGCGAGCCTCTGGCCGCCAGTACCAGAATTGGCCTGGACGAACCAGAAAGCAGCCCCAAGGAGAATAATTAAACCCACGAATTTGCGTGCTCTTTCATGAAATTCGCTTCCCGGTGTGAGCCGATCAAAGGCGCCCACAAACACGCTCATTGCCAGAAGGTAGATGGCAATGATCGATCGTACAATCAGATCGCTGAATACTGCTGATTTGGCGAAAAAGTAAATCGCTGCGCCAATTAGACCCCAACCGAAGATTTTTGTGATTGTGGTTTGCCACGCTCCGGATTTTGGTAACGACGACAGTAGACCGCTGAATGTGCCCGCAATGATCAACGGAACCCCCATGCCCCAGGCAATGGCGAAAAAGCTCAAGAAACCCAGTAACCAGTCCCCTGACTCGCGCACCAGGATGAGTGCTCCGAGTATCACAGGAGCAGCGCAGGGCGTGAGCACTACGCCGCTGACAGCGCCCAGCAATAAAAGCCCCACCAGCCCCCATCGTCCGCGAAGCCATTGCTGGAGGCGAGACACAGTTGAACTCTGGAGCTGTATGTTAAATGCACCGAACATTGCCGCAGCCAGAACTACAAATATTACGGTTAAAAACAGGTAGACCCAGGCGTTCTGAAAAACTGTACCGAAGGCCTGATCCACCGCAGCAGCAATGAGCCCGAGGGTCGCGTACGTGATCGATATGCCGAGAACGTAAACGAGCGATCGTAGAAAGCCGCTCAGTTTGCGATCTGTCGAAGCCGCGCCAATCAGAGTGACCGTTACAGGTATCATAGGATAAACGCAGGGTGTTAGTGAGAGCAGAAGACCCGCAACGAAACCGAGGGCCAAGGCGACCAGAACGCCGCCTTCGCTGATTGTTTTTGCGTACCAATCGACGCTGTATTGGCTGATTTCGTCCTGTTTGGGACCGGCCGGCTCTGCAATGGAGGGAACTGGAACGGGCTCCGAGTCACGCGGTAAGACTTGCAAATTCAGCACGATGCTTTTTTTAGAGGGACGGTAACAAACTGTCTCCCTGCATGCCTGGTAATCTACATTCACAATGAGTTCATATTTCCCGGCGACAGAATTCTCCCCGATCCGGAGCAAATTTTTTAGCACGGTTTCTCCATCGTAATAGTCGGTGATTTCGTCCGTAGAACGGGCTTTCTCGCCCTGTGATATTCCAAGGGGGCCTTGCTCCGAAGTCACCGTTAGTTTGTCTGGATTGCGAGTTTGGACGGTAATGGTAAAGCGTTCTTTGTCAGCGTAAACGCGGCTTCCTTCCGAGATATCCAGGTGGGTGACGAGTATTACACGATGTCCCGGGACCTGTTTGGCCGGTTTTAATTCAGCCGATAACTGGACCTTTGCTTCCCTGACACCACCGATTGCCCCCTCCCCTCTCAGAAAATCCGCCCCTCCGGGTTGGGCCGCTCTGAGCGATCCCATGATTAGACACACGATTGTTACGCTGCCCAAAATTGCACAGACAAATTTCTCCGATAATGATTTCTGCGGGATAGCGGAGTCTCCGTTTTCCGTTCGGTTACCATGCAGCAAGTTCACCAACAATTTCCTCCACAAGGTCCTTGACTGTTACGGCCCCGACCACTTCACATTCACTTTTCACGATTGCCATTTGTTGGTGGGCCCGTTGCAGAACGTAGAGAGCTTCTCCAACCGATAGTTTCTCATCGAGGTAGACCGGAGGACGACTCAAGGACTGCATGTCCGCCCGGTCTTCATCGGCACACAGTACGTCAATGACGTTTATGATACCAGTGACATTTGAGCGTTTTTCTGCGTAAACGGGGAAACGTGAGAATCGATGCTCCCGCATTATCTTCTGCAGTTTTTCAAAAGTGCTTGATTCTGGAATCATTGCAACTTCATCCAGGGGCACCATGGCAGCGGAAAGTTCCAGTGATTTTACTCTCAACACATTTTCTGCCATCCGATGCTGGTACGGTGACAGGACTCCGAGCGCGGCACCTTCGCTGAGGAAAAACCGGAGTTTTTCAGGCGTAAACACATCGGCATTTTCCGTCTTTCCGCCGATAATTTTCCGCATAACCCGTAATAGACCCTGGAGCAGGAAAATCAACGGCGAGAATATAATTTCGCAGAATCTTAAGATCGGTGCTGTCCGGTACATCAATGTATCGGCACGCCGTTGATACAACGATTTTGGAATTATTTCAGCGAAAATCAGGAGAATTGGCGGCATAATAAGACTGCTGTAAAGGTCTGTCCGGTACGCAAGCCCGATTTTGTTCAGTAAACTTCCGCATAATGCTGTAGCGCAATAGATTGTAATGTTGGTTCCGATCAACATGGTGCTGATAGCCAGTTGGGGCTTGCGGCTGAGTTTGCGCAGTGAAACGGCCCCCATCCAACCATGCTCCGCCCGGAACCGCAGGCGTGTCCGATTTAAGGAGTAGAACCCGGTTTCGCTACCGCTGAAAAAAGCCTCGAGCATTACAAACAACGCAATCAGCAGGCAATCAACCATTGAGTTCCCCCTCTGATTGCTCATTTTCCCGCTTGTTCAACAGCAATATCAACCTTGTGATGCGGTGCCCCCGCACGGCCTCCACCTCAAACTGAAGGTTACCCAGTTCCACCTGGTCGCCGGGGCGCGGCAGACGCCCCAGGAGCGCCATGACCAGCCCGCCGACCGTATCCACGGATAATTCCGGGACATCAGTCTCGAAGGACTCCTGCCAGTCTCGAATGCTCAAACTGCCGCGCAACCGGAATTTTCTGTCGCTGAGACGTTCCACAGCTTGAGGCTCTTCCGCGTCGTACTCATCCCGGATTTCACCCACTATTTCTTCCAGGATATCTTCAATCGTCACCATACCTTCCACGGCTCCGTGCTCATCAACAATAAAAGCCATGCGGCTGTGTTCCTCGCGCATCTGCCGCAGAACTTGTTCTGTTGAGGTCGTTTCCGGCATGAAGGGCATTTCCCGTATGAGTTCACGCAAATTACTCCCCTCTTCGCGAAGCATGAAGTCCTTCGCATGAATGGCACCAAGCATATTGTCCATGCGAACTTCGTAGACGGGCATCAGAGTATGTTTGTATCTTGAGAACATTTCCTGAAGACCTTCCACTCCGGCATCAATGTTGTGAGCGGCCATTTCAACACGAGGGATCATAATCTCGCGTACAGGGACATCGGTCAAACTTACGACTTCGGCCATCATCTCGCCGACATCTTCCTCGACCACCCCCTCTTTTTCGCTCAAATCGATGAGCATATCGAGTTCTTCAGAACGGATAAATGGATCGGGTTGCACGTGTCTTCCGAAAAGCGCTGAAATACGGTCGGTTATTTTTTCAAGAAGAAAGATGGGAACAATGAAAACTTTTTGGAAAACCAGGAGCGGGTACGCTGCAAGAAGGCTGGAAGATCGCGCGAAAACAACGGCAAGATTTTTTGGGAACAGTTCACAAAACAGAATGACAAAGATAAGTGATGCAATGCTCAGGCCGGCTGCCCCCGTCCCTGAAAGCGAGCTTTTGTAGTGAACGATTAAAAAGAAGGAAACGCTGAAAAAAACCACGTTGACAACCATGTTGCCGAACAGCACCGTCGTCAGCAGCCTTTTGGGATTCCCCAGTAACTGCGCGACTATTCCCTTTGTCCCCGGTTTGCCCTCCATATGGCGCACAATTTGGGTGGGCAGGCTGAATAGTGCGGTCTCAGAGCCGCTGAAAAACATCGACAAAAGAGCCGATACTACCAGGACAAACAGTCGAATAGTCAGGTGAGAATTGTGCACGTCCGCCTCGCTGGAGGGAAAACGAAGTTGTTACGAAAACTGCCGCTGGGCAGGATGATACCGAAAACCGGAATCGGATACACCGCGGTTTGGATTATCTTCCAAAACTGCGCAAGAGCTTTCCGAAAGGCTGTAATATGAGCCGGTGAACTGAAAATCCAGCTGGTACGTCTCAAGGGTTGTGTTCCAGCATTCACTCTCTCCACGGGGCCACTAGCCCGGATTTTTGGCTGAGAAGGGTTGTGAACGGTGTTTCAATAAAGATTCTACCCTGATTGGGCAACAATAGCTCCCAATTATCCGTAGAACCCATGCTAGGATACAAGATGAAACTCCAGATGTTCAACCATGAAATGCAGTGGTTTGACCAATTCGAAGAAGTTGTAAGCCTTTATTTAAGTAAGCTTTTCGGATATTATCCTTTAATCGCCCAATAGTTCTTCGCTGATGTAATTCGAGAGGTCCGTCAAATGGCCTTCAGGCGGCAGGTCGAAACTGCTGCCGTAAACCACGCGATTGTCCGGTCCAGCCAGACCGTGGGAGCCGCAGATGCGCGAGGCATCGGAACATACTGAGATCGGCCATAAACCCCAGAAAAGCTCGCAGGGATCGTAGCCCGGTTTGTTATGAATATCCACATGCGATGCATATTCAGGGGCCGCTTCGCTCTGTTCCCACCACGGATAAGCGAACCAGCTATCGGGTTCAGAAACCAGAACCAGATCCCCGGTCCGGGGGTGGTCAATTCTGTACTCGCGCTTCTCCGTGTCGCGGAGAACATCGCTAATTCCCTCTTGGATTCCGAACAACTTTTCCACTTCTTCCTTCGTTTCTTCGTCACTTGTTATCACATGGGCAATCTGGTGATCGACCACAGCGAAAGCGGAACTTGTGTGGAAATCAGGATACAGCATTGCTTTAACCCGTCGTGTTCTCAGGTACCCTTCCTGTAGGAGGATACGGTTCGGGAAAATGGGTCGGCGCACCTCATGCATCGCGTAGTCGCCAAATATCACGAACTGATAATCACAACTTTTTGCATGACTCAGCAGTCGCTTCAGTAGAGAATTCAGCTCTTCAAGAGTTTGCGCTGATTGATTCGATTGAGGTCCCGACCTTTGCAGTTCATAGTCAAGATGCGGCAGATAGGTCAAAAGCAAATCCGGGGACGGACTTTCCATCACCTGTCGGGTCGCTTCGACAATCCACTCGCTGCTTTTGATGGAAGCCTTCGGACCCCAGTAATCGGCAAGATTGAAACTCCGGCCAATTTTGCTGGTGAGATGCCAGTGGAGTTCGGCCGGTCGACTGTAAAGATCCTGGATTATTCCCCCATGGTGTTTATGAATCGGCGCCGGCGAAAGGATTACGTCGGCCCGCGTTCCCAGGCTTTGCTGCCAGAATACCATACCAACTGTCCCACCGTTTTCCCGAAACCTGTCCCAAATACGATCCCCATTAATCAGATTCGATGACTGTTCCCAGAACATCGGTTTTCTGAGTTCGCGTGAGAAGAACCCGTTCCCTACCATTCCATGTTCATTTGGCAATTTTCCTGTCCGAAACGAGGCCTGGACCGTGGATGTCACGGCCGGGAAGACGGTTTGAATGGGTTTAAACTTGATGTTTGCCAGCTCGAGCTTTTGGCGATGATGGGAGAGAAATTCAGCGCCCAGTGCAGCGACTTGAACGACAAGTAGTTTTTTCATTTTTTCAGCTTCCACGAGCGACATACGAAAGTATCTTTGCCAGAGGCCAGAGCAAACACACCGGCAACGCCCACCAGCTCGCATCCGGTTTGACTATCACGATGTACGCCACTTGCAGAGGGATGAGTGCCCGAATAAGCGAACCGATCACCGGAGCTGCGTTTTTCACTGAGTCGCTCCCGCACAGGGCCGTCCGGACAAACCCGACCGCCGCCACGGCGGCCGCCAGTCCGGTCCACGAAAACCCGGCTCGCCCGATCAGTATACCCAGGCCAGCGGCGGGTATCAGGGGCACAAGTGTTCTCCATTTTGCTGGAATTGGTCCTTCGGTCTCCCTGGATGCCAGTGCCGTCACGCACGCAATGTAGACCGCCTCAATAGCGGCCACCAAATATAGCATTGACCATTGCGCCGGCAACGCAATCGATCCGCCGAGAATGACATTTCCGCCCCGACAGACGCCCATTAGAAAAAAGCCAAAGGCTCCTATTCGGCGCCCGGGGCCGTCGTAAAGGACAATGAAGATCAGAAGTCCAAGCGCAATCAGAAGCGCGTCAAACCCCGCCGTTGCAGCTGCGGCTGCTCCCGCGATTCCCAAAAAAGCAAGCACCGCTCTGACGTGCTTCAGCGGAATCCGCCCCGATGGTAGCGGGCGATCCGGGCGTTCCTGCGAGTCGCGTTTCAAGTCTAACAGGTCATTCAGTGCAAGCCCGAAACCGTAAAGAAAAACCGAGGCAAGAACCAGACCGAGGAGTTCTGCCACAGTCCCCTGGACAGTACCGCCGACAAGGCAGAACCCCGCGATGATATCGCCGGGAAGTGTGGCAAAATTCGGGATTCGGAATAGTTCTATCCATACTCCCAACCGCCCCACCCGTTTCTCTGATTGACTTTCCGTAGCCATACTTTCCGGCTTCAACGCTGGAACTCGGATACTGGGACCGGCTTGATATCAAGACGGGGTTCCCAGTTGGAAGAATGTCCATACAGCTCCATAGGATTATCGTGCACCAGCTTTTGGATCACCTGGTCCGGATGACCATCCCCTCTCATGCGCTCAACCACCCTGACGAGCGAAATGGGGTCCGAAACCCCCCAGTCCGCGGATCCCGCAACCATCATTCTTTCTGCTCCATACTGGCCGATCAGCTCTGATACTCGCTCGGGTGAGAGTTTGGAATACGGGTAGACGGTCATGCCGCAGAAACAATTGGTCTGTCGGCTCACCGGCATGCTCTCTTCGTCATTGTGGTCGATCAAAATTCGTTCCTGAGTTATCCTTTCCGATTCTATCACATCCACGATGATTCTTGCCCCTTCAGTTTTTGGGACATGTGGGAGGTGAACGATCACGGGCATTTCGCGTTGTTCTGCCAGCAGCAGTTGTCTCCGGAACACCTCAAGCTCATTTTCGGTATTTTCGTTCAATCCGATCTCTCCGAGGGCCACACATCGTGGATGATCGAGGTATTCCTCCATTCCGTCCAGCACTTCATTGGCCAGTTCAATATTCTCAGCTTCTTTTGGATTGACCGAGATGGCCGCGTAGTGATCAATGCCGAACCGTTCCGCCCGTTGCGTCTCGAAATCAAGAATATGCAAGAAATAGTCGTAAAACGTTCCTGCATATCGCCTTTCGCTTCCGAGCCAGAAAGATGGCTCGACGCAGGCCCGTATTCCGGCTTCGTACATGGCCTGATAGTCGTCGGTAGTCCTGCTGTACATGTGAATATGGGGTTCAATAATTTTCATTGCTTTCCTTTCGATGTCAGAAAATGGTTGGGCCATCGATTATAACCGCCCCCTATCCCTCATCAAAACATCAAGAGTCACGATAACTTGACGGGCGGCCCGATAGATGGTAGCGTGCTGAACGTGGGCGGATAGCTCAATTGGCGAGAGCGCCTGCCTTACAAGCAGGAGGTTCGCGGTTCGAGTCCGCGTCCGCCCACCATTATGTATGCGTAAGAACTTATTTAAAAGGGACTTAAGCGGTCAAAAACCATCCAAATTAGACCGATTTGACGTCGGGCACAACCGGGTTAAAATGTAACATGAAGGCGAGTCATTTTTTGTTTAATAAGCCTCAAAAAGGCATGGAACGGAGCTGAATTTTTCTCCCGATGTGGTTTTCAGGAAAGGATCGGGCCGATGAAAGAGCTTCAAAAGTTGATACTTGTAATCGTTGTGTGTTTTACCGTGGGTTTAACAGTAACCGCTCAAACGGCCGAAAAGGAGAAGCCGACAATTGCAGTCTTCGATTTTGAACTCTCTCAAAAGGCAACAGAGAAGATAACTGTCGAGGGAAATAAACACAGTAGAAACTCTCAGATAAGGAAATCGTACGAAACGTCTCTCCTTTCGGGGAAATTGATCACGGCTTTGACCAAATCCGGCAAAGTATCTGTTCTCGAGCGCAAGAGGCTCCGGGCCCTTATGAAAGAGGTAGAGTTGAGCCGCAGCGATTTAAGCGATCCCAAACATTCCATCGAGCTGGGCAAGCTTCTGGGGGCGGATTATCTGTTATTCGGTTCCGTTTCAATGTTGGAAGGTTCAGTCAGTCACAAAAACCTCCCCTATGAAACAGGAAAACAACGGGTTATGGAATACAGTGTCGGGGCCGACATGCGGATTGTCGATGCTGAGACGGGAAAAATCATAGCGGCCGAAAGCATGAAAGGCAAGCACGAAGAGAAAACTGTAAATCCTGATACTAAATACCGCCAGATTCCTGAAAAGTTTAAGCAAGAAACCTACCAGCAACTTGCCGAAAAGATGGTAGATGCAGTTTTGAACAGACTCTTTCCTGTGCGCGTGGCTGCCTACAAAAACAACACGGTCTATCTGAACCGTCCAGGCTTGAAGAAAGGCACCAAAATGAAAGTGATCGAACAAGGGGAGAAAATTGTTGATCCCACGTCAGGAAGAGGACTTGGTTTCACGGAAATCCCCATCGCGATCATCAAAATAACGGAGGGTTTGCCCACATTCTCCAAGGCGACAATTGTTGAGTGGAAGACCGACAAACAACAAATTCCGAACGGGGCTCTCTGCCGGCCGCTGGATTGAAAGCTATGCTGCTCAGGATGTAAATCCTCGGCCCATCTTATTCCGGTCTGCCTCGTTCCTGTTTGTAGGAGGGGCTCTTAGTTCTCGCCAGCAGGCCGACTGCCGGGCTGCATCACTTCAGAAAACAGGCGGCTTCCTTGCGAGAAATCAGGAACGACTATATGAACCCCTGCGCGAATCAGGCGGCTCCGCTTTGCCGGGTCCAAACCATAGCGTCTGACTTCGTCGCTGGCGACGCCAATGGCCAGGCCTCCCCGTTTACGCGTTTCCCGAATCTCAACGGGCCCATCACCAAAAGCCGCCAAACCCGCCTGATCAGTCTGATCAATATCGGCAAGAATCCGATCAAGCACCATTTTCTTCGTCTCTGCCTGCACCGAGCCAACGGCTCCATATATCCGATTCTCAAACAGCTGCGCATAACCGAGGGCTTCGGCCTCCGCGATGACGTCGGCGTCGTCCGTACCGCTGGCGAGGTAGAGTTTCACCCCCTCGGAGTGGAGACGTTTCAGAAAGTCCGGTGCGTTCTTTACGGTTAAGTCCGAGACCTCAAGTTCGCCCCGTTGCAATTTGTCCAATCGCCGGTTCACTCGCTGCATTAAGGCCTCAATGTAAATTTCTTTGTAGCGATATTCATCGAGCACTTCCGATCCATCAACGATACCGAACTCACGTATGAGATTCACCAAACCCCGCATCTGGAGGAGAGTTTCGATGCCGGTGGTTGCGTCAATATATTTGCGAACCCGAGAAACCACCCTGTCGTAGAGCGTTTCGTCCGCAGTTTGGTATTTTTTGCCGAGGATCGCTTTGATCATCATTGGTTTCATGACCTCTTCCCAGCCCTGACGCAGAGTCGATATGGTACCGTCGTGATCGAAAATCGCGTGCGTTATTTTTGAGAATGTCGGGGGCGTATCGATGCATTCGATTTCCGTACCATCGATATAGCGGGCGCGACGTGGATCATTTGCGAGTTCTGGTTCGTAGATGTAATCGGGATTACTACCGATTTCTCTTATTTCCTCGGGAGAAGCCGTCCCGGTTTCAAACAATTTCTGGACAGTGACGCCTGCGACCAGGTTGCCGAATATTGCGGCTTCTTGCGGATCGGCTCCGGCTGCCAGTGATGCAGCTATGCCCGCGGTCATGCTATCGCCGGCGCCAACGGGATCCACCCCACTGACGATGTGGAGCCCAGGCACAGTGTACGGGCCGGTTTCGTCAGCCACAAGACAACCCCGCGGGCCGCGACTGACATATACCGGTTTGCCACGGTCCTGATAGAGTTGCAGCGCTGCATCGCGGGCCTCATCCAGAGCAATTAGATCTCCCGGCTGGTGCTCGGCACCGCACATCGTGGTTGCTTCGACGGCGTTAACTTTCAAAACCGCGTTCGCGTAAACCGCCGCCAGCTTGCGGGCGTCCACAATAAAAGTTTGCTCAGAATAAGCCTTCAACACTTCCCTGAGTAAGTCCTGAACCTGGCATGTGTGCACCCCGGACAGTAGCTGCTGGTTAATGATTACACCATCCAGTTCGTCCAGTTGATTGTGCAGATGCTCGATCAGCCTGGTTGCAGTCGTTTCCTGGAGACGATTGTAATTGCCCAAATCGAGGCGATTCTGTTCCTCCCCGTTGCGAACCGGTTTGATATAGGTCGGAGTGTCCCACTCCTGTTCCTGCACAAGCATTCCGTCGCAACCCGACCCATATATGTCGAGTAACCTTCGCATTTCACGGCCGAATGGGTCATCTCCGGTCACCCCCATGGCTTTAACTTCACCAACCCCAAGTGATAGGAGATTACTGACCACATTTCCTGCTCCCCCCAGGCTGTAGCGTTGTTCGCGGATGGGGCATGTGGGCAAGCCAGTTTCGACCGATTTTTCCGCCGCAGAATCGTCCATCGTCCAGTAGACGTCGAGACAAAAATCACCCAACACAGCGATTTTGATATCAGGAAGTTTACCCAGCAGCTGCTCCAGCCGGAAAAAATCAAGAGATTTTTCAGTCATTATTGCCTCCAGCCTCTCAGTTACAAGCCGGGCTCAATTTTAAGACATTATGCCGGACACAGCCATTGCAGAGAGATTGTCTGCGAGTGAGAGACGCATGAAAATGACGGGATTGAATTTAAGGCAAGCAGGTGTTGACCTGGGTATATTTCTGTTGGTTCTACTATAAACAGGGAATGTTCAGTACAGACTGGAATAGACTACTATTTTCTATTATGACGTCTCTCGACAGAGAGCTGCCAATTCATATGGGGTATTTGAGTTTTCGCGGTCCGATATCCCGCCGGACATCCATGTGTGTCGTTCATTCGGCCACACGGACGAGATTCCGGCCGTCATCTTTTGCTTCGTAGAGGGCCTTGTCTGCCTGCCTGAGCATGCGTTCCGTATTGTACCCGGGTTCCCAGATAGCCAGCCCCACGCTGATGGTCATGGGCAGATCCTCTGAGTTTTCAACGCTTTTCCGTAATTTTTCTGCCACCAGTTCGGCCCCTTGCGGGTCGGTTTCCGGCAATATCACGCAAAACTCATCGCCTCCATACCGCCCGACAAAATCCGTTTCCCGCACATTGCGCTGGATCAATTCTGCGCATCTTTTAAGCAACCGGTCCCCCACCTGATGGCCCTGTTCGTCGTTGATTCCCTTGAAGAAATCCAGATCAATCATCAGCACACCAAAAGCATGGCCGGTCCGGTGGGCACGCGCCACTTCCACTTCCAGTTCTTCATTCAGGTGACGGCGGTTTGCAGCGCCGGTTAGCTCATCGGTACTGCTGAGCTCAGCAAGCTTTTCCTGAGCTTCCATAAGAGCTGTGATATCGCGTTCGATACCAAGTGTGCCTACAATATTGCCGTTGTCCTCGTAGCGGGGAGTCTTCGTAACCGAGAACCAGCGTCTATCCCCATCGGGTCCAGTGCGTTTCTGAGTTTTTCCGACGATCGGTTCACCCGATTCCATTACGTCCATATCATCGCGCAACATGGCCGCGGCCACTTTGGGGGGATAAAAATCGAAATCGGTTTTTCCCTCGACCTCCGACGCGGGGACGCCCAATTCCTGGGCTTTGGCACTGCTGACCCGTACAAATGTGCTGTCCCGATCTTTAAAGTAGATTCTGTCCGGGGCGTGTTCCAAAAGCGCCCGCAAAAGATGCCGTTCGAACATAAGATTTTGTTGCGCGCGGTTACGCTGCCGGATGACTTCTTCAAGCTCGCCTGAATCCAGCCACACACCGCCACAGTTCGGACAGTGATCAACTTCGACCGTCTTCCCTTCCAGTCCGATTTCGAGTTCAACGTTTTCGCATCTGGGACATTTCATCTTTCCCATATTTCAGTCCATTTCATTAGCAGAACATATAAATGGTTTCCAGCGGAGCGCGTGAAACGTAGTTTTATATCTGCTGCGCCAGTGCTTCTCTCGGGCCAGGGAGGACAGCCAAACCATTAGGCCCACATAAGCAGTTGATATTCTAATACAGCAATAACTGGGAAACAAGGTATTCCCCCCCCCGAGTTTCCTTCGGAAAAGTCTTTACAGGTTTTTGTAACATAAACCTCATGTCTGGTGTCAATCATTCTGTAAGCTTGCAACTCCGCTTCTCGACCGCGCATGCTGCAGACTCGAGTTCAGCTGAGTCCGCTCAGGCGGACGAAGGGGGACTTGAGGCGGGCAAACACTAAAGGCGATGGGATGAAAAACCGCTTCTTCAGGCTAAACCGTTTTCTCAACGGCTCTCAGAGCCGGATTTTGGGGTAAAAATTCTTTTCTGGCTATGCTAAGTCCCAACTGTGCCAATATTTCTGATCAACGCAAATGGCTCCCCCCCTTACATAGAAGAGCCGACTCTGTTGAAATGGGAGTTGCCTGGGGATATTGATGGTTCACCCAGCTTATTCTTTACCAGCACTGAGCCGAGTGGCAGCCGGATTGCTTCTGATCTGTTGTCCGTTCAGTTGCTCTTCCTATTCCGCTAACAACGCGTCTTTCATACCGTTCTATGCGTGCTTCCCACCCCAGCAAAAAAAACCGAAAAGGCCCCCTATGCCCCCTGCCCATCCGACCCATGTAATGCGTTCCAAAGGCTTCAACCAGTTTATATCAAAGAACCATGAGAGCATCGAAAACGGAATGAGTACCATCATGAGGAATCCTATTGCAACCCCCATATGGTGTGTCTGCCAGGCCTCCTCGATCTGACCGTCTAAAAGAAACGCAAGGCTCGTTGTGGTTCCGCACAGCGGGCAGGGTATCTTGGTCAGCTTAAGAAAACTACACGCCTTGGTCCCAAAGTGGGTATGTGTGCCCAGCCCGATCGGATCGGGTTTCAGGGCGCCCCCAAAGATCAGGAACAAAATACATCCGAGGAGTACACCAACCTGCAGATTCCGATTACGGAACCTTTCGGGTGCCTGTGCCCTTTCCCTGCTATCTTGTGACTTTTGTCCGTTGCGTGGTTCAGACATGGTCGAATACTTTGTTGTTTTTATATAGATAAACCCCCATTCTCCAGCCGTTAACCGCTCCCATGTAACTTGCGACCGCAAGTGCCGGTGCGCCACCGATCTGGACAATTATGAAGCCGCTGGATTGTGGCACCGCAATTCCAAGAAGCACACGAATGACAAAGGAAAGAACATAATTTATCCAGAAGAACAGACAAATGCCGAGATAGGGACCGGGCGCAGCAGCAATCGCCTTAACCGTATTGATAGGATTAAGCGCTTTCACGACGCTCTGAGATGCACCCAAGATCATAAGAATCATTGGCCAGAGGAACATCGCCAGGATTCCGCCGACTATGACGAAACTTGCGCCACCGACAAGCCGTAGAAGATCGCGCAGTTGAGGTGCTTCGCCAGGCCCCATTCTGTTTGTTAACTGTTCCAGGGTAAGTGTGCCAAAAAAGATTGACGCTCCGATCGCCAGAGCCAAAACAATCCAAACAAGCAAGCTCGCACAGCCGACATTAAAAGCCGGTTCGATCATATCACCAAGCAGAGACGGCTTGCGAGCTTTTTCAAGCGCAACAGAACCTTTACTCGCGGTGATTCCCATGAAACTGTACATAGCCCCAACAATAGCGCCATATTTAGCGCCCCAGGCGAGCGCCCATCCGACACAGGGAATAAAAACAAGAATCATCGGCGCAAAAACACCGAGCAGCACATACATGCCAACATACTTCCAGCCCTCTTTGCCGACGGCTCCCAAGTAAGCATATGCAAAACTGCCCCAGTATGACCCTTTTATTCCACCTGCCGCCGGAGTCGCACCACCAAAATCCGCCCCACATTCGGGACATGCTATCACATCTTTAGTGGTAACCGCGCCGCATTCCGGACAGACTTTCATCTCTCCCCCCTGAGGCGGCGTTTTTTGGGGTGGTTTACTTTCCCCTCCTTCTTTACGATAGTCCATGATCTGGTCGTTAGAAAGTTCTATTGGCCCTTCGGTTTCGGATGAAAACCCATTTTCTGAAGTCCCCACACTGAATTCATCTGCGCTGAATCCAAGATCTTCATCGGCTCCCACTCCTTCGGGTTGCTCTGCTGCCGGCTGGCCACTCTGTTCTTGATGGCCAAATTCGGCCTCCCAATCGAGGGAACCTTCTTCTTTTTCTTCTCTGGGTTGAGTTTCAGCCGTCGACGGAGGAGTTGGCTCAGGTTCATCGGTCTTGGGTTTCTCCCCTTCGAGGGTGAACCCTTCATCCCAATCGAATTCCATTTCCCCGCTGCCTTCAGTTCCCTCAGAAGCCCCGGTTTCTGGCTCAGATTCGGGTTCTGGTTCGGGAGGTTCAGGTGTCGACGTTTCTCCCGGTTCCTGGCCTTCGAGTGCAAACTCTCCGCCCCAATCCAAATCAAGTTCGCCCCCTTCATCTTCGGGCGAAGAGGTTTGGATGGGACGGCCGCAGGCCGGGCAATTGACCACGTCTCCTTTTTTCTCATCCAGAATTTCAAAAGTGTGTCCACATTCGCATTCAACTCTCACGATTTTCCCTCGCATACAGAGGCAAGGCTGTTATGACGTGTTCTCGCCGACTGGAGATGTCAAAAATGGATGCTATTCGCGGCCGTTTTCAGCGGTTAGCTGTTTCTTCCACTCGTCAAGACGTCTCTGCACTTCGTCGGCAGATGATGAACCACGCGAGCGGTAATGGTTTACGCAATTTTGAGGCCCTAAATAGTCGTAGACGTCCTCGGCGATGAGTTCGCTGAACGACTGCATGCTCTCTAACGTCATTTCCGGGAGGGTCTTTTCATCTTTTGTAGCTTTGCGGACAATTTGACCGACGATTTTATGCGCTTCCCGAAACGCCAGGCCGCGTCCTACCAAATAGTCGGCCAGCGCGGTGGCGTCGAGATGATTTTTCCTGCAGGCCTTGCGTGCCTGTTCTTCCTTGAAAGTCGTCCGTGGGACGAGTTCCGCGAGCACAGCCAGGCATTTCCTCACCTGGTCGGCAGCATCAAAAACCGCCCTTTTATCTTCCTGCAGGTCTCGATTATAAGCCAGAGGTTGTCCCTTGAGCATCGTGAGCAAGCTCATCAAATGCCCGTAAATGCGTCCCGTTTTGCCACGCATCAGTTCAAGCACGTCGGGATTCTTCTTCTGCGGCATGATACTCGAACCCGTGCAAAATGATTCGTCGAGATCGATGAAATCAAACTCCGGGGTTGACCAGATAAGCCAGTCTTCTGCAAGCCGGGAAAGATGGCACGCAATAGTGGACAGACCGAAGACAAATTCCATGGCGAAATCTCGGTCGCTCACCGCGTCAATGCTGTTTTCAAAGACTTTTTCGAACTCAAGCTGTTCCGCCGTGAATCCGGGGTCTATGGGCAATGTGGTTCCGGCAATAGCGCCGGCCCCCAGCGGGCTCACATTCACGCGCGTTCGGCAATCGGCCAATCGGTCTCGGTCCCTCTGCAGCATTTCGACATAGGCCAAAAGGATGTGTGATAGCAAAACGGGTTGAGCATGCTGAAGATGGGTAACCCCCGGAACAACCATTTCTTTGAACGTATCCGCTCTCTCTACGAAGGCGACCTGGCATCTGGAAAGCAATCTGTCAATCTCATCGATGACCCCACGGATCCACAGTCTGAAATCACAGGCGACCTGATCGTTGCGGCTGCGGGCGGTGTGGAGTTTCATCCCGGCTTCGCCGATTCGGTCAATCAATGCGGCTTCGATGTTCATATGTATATCTTCGTGCTCGCGGCGAAAGTCAAACGTTTCCGTCTCAATCTCACGCTTGATCTCTTCCAGTGTTTCTTTTATCTGCACGAGTTCGGATTCCGATAACAGTCCACAGTGGGCCAGCATTTTGGCATGCGCAATACTCCCTCGGATATCCTGCTTGTAAAGCCGTTTATCGAAAGATACCGACTCACTGAACTCTTCCACAAGCGGATCTGTGTCTTCTTCAAACCGACCTGCCCAAAGTTTGTCTTTTTCGCTCATTTGTAATCCCGGCTGTTAGACTCCAACGACTCCAATTGGTGATGCGCAGTTTCCACTGTTGCTTAATTCGAAGGCGGTGCCAAAGGCTTCGACCACCCGCCTGAAAGTGTATTGCACGCCCGTTTCTTTTGCAAAGACAAATGTCAATAAATGCGGTGAGCGATCGCCCGAACCCTTGCGCTGTCAGGCCCCTGGCAGCTACAATCTAACATGTATCTTGGTGGGAGGAGACTTATAAACTGACAATTTTTAAACGGAAGCAAAACGGCTTGAAAATGTATATCATATCAGGGCGGCTTTTCCTGGAGACCGAGACAGGATTCGGATTGTGAACAGCAGATTGTCCCAGATTAAATATAGTGCGCTTGTTTTCATGCTCAGTTTAGCCTGCTTCAGCATATGCCGCGGTGGACTCGAAACGTACGGTGAGAAAGAACCGGACGTTTCCCCTCCTGTGCAGAGCAAAGATTGGGTTCGACTCGGAAAACCCCGCCCCGGCGAATGGTTATACGTTTTCGATGAGCCTGGCCAGACTTTCCAGGAATATAAAGACGACGCCCCGAATCGAAAATCCAACCATCGGAATAAAATCTACATCGTGCCGCTGGGTAAAATCCGTAGCGAACATACTCGTATAATAAAACTCTGTGCGGAATATTACTCGTATTTTTTCGACACACCCGTTGTTCAGCTGGAACCCCAGCCTCTCCCCGATCGCGCTTTCGACAAAACTCGGAGACAGTATGATGCAGGGCAACTCCTTCGAAATGTCATGGTACCTCTGGCGCAGAAACGCGACGATGAGCTTGCGGTTGTTGGCTTCACCCACAAAGATCTTTACCATGGCAAACTGAATTTTGTCTTCGGTGTCGGTTCCCTGCGAAACCGAACCGGCGTTT
>JBKHIT010000091.1:0-13515 GCA_046538485.1 Candidatus Brocadiia bacterium
CGGCGCGGCAAGCTTGCGGCGCTCGCCTCCGGCGAGGCGATCCGCCTCCTTCGGCTGCTTCCCAATGGTAACCCGGGGTTCGTTCGGCCAAACAACGGCCTCATGTCGCCCCGGGCTACGTCTGCCACGCCCGCTCCGCGGGCTTACCGACAGCGCAAATTCCTTCTGTGAAACTCCCAGTCCAAAATTCCTCAAACGTGTGGTATTGTGGTATACTTGAAAAGGAGTCGAAGTTGCATCTGTGGAAATGTGAACACCGATACGATCGGCCTAAGACCCCACCTGCACGATCTGAACCACCAAATATGTGATTATTCCGATGTTCTCCGGGAGAAATTGATGATAGATACAGGCCCGACGCCTATTGTATCGAAAGAAAGCAAAAACGATCCGAAACTCCGCTGGTTTGATGAAGCCCGGTTCGGCATGTTCGTGCATTTCGGGGTTTCCTCCATGCTCAAACGGGGCGAATGGGTGATGTACGATGAAAATATCCCGCGCGATGAATACAAGAAGCTGATTCACAATTTCAACCCGCACAAGTTCGATGCCGAGAAATGGGTGGAAACCGCGGAAAATATGGGCGCGCGATATATCACAATCACCGCCAAACACCACGACGGATTCTGTCTGTTCGACTCACAATTGACGGATTTCAAGATTACGAACACCCCTTTCGGCCGAGACCTGATCGGGGAGCTCGTGGAAGCGTGTCACGACCGCGATATGCGGATCATTTTCTACTATTCCCAGCCCGACTGGCATCACCCGAACTTTGTGCACAAAAAAGGCGCCTTTAAGGACCTCGATTCGCCGCCGGCGGATCAAAAACCGGACTGGCGGAGCTACCAGCAATATTGCGAAGGGCAGGTCCGGGAACTCGTGACCCATTACGGCAAAATCGACGGGATCTGGTTCGACGGATCCCACAAGAGCGAACTGGCCTGGCAGGGGCGGAAACTTTACGACCTGATCAAGGAACACCAGCCCCACGCCGTGGTCAACGACCGGGGACGGTTCGGCGATTTCTACACGCCCGAACGGTCTTTGCCCGAGGACCTATCCGGGTATCTTTTCGAGGCCTGCGAGTCGATCGAGACCGAGCACTGGGGGTATGCGCCCGATTCACCGCTTCACAACCCGGCCGTTCTGCTCGAATCGCTGATCCGCATGGCAGCGGCGGGCGGCAATTATCTCCTGAACGTCGGCCCGAAACCGGATGGCACCATCCCCGTGGAACAGGTCGAACGACTCGTCCCGATCGGGGAATGGCTCGGTCAACACGGCGAATCGATCTACGGCACCCGGGAATGTCCCATCGAAACCGGCAGCGAAGACCTGCTGGCGACCCGGAACGAGCGCACCATCTACCTCCACCTCCTGGAATGGCCCGAGACGAACCGCATGCACGTGCCGGGAGTCCTGTCGGAACCGCCAGAGGCTGAAATGCTCGGGTCGGAATACCCGGTGATGACGCGTCTGGAGGAGACCGGCCTCACGCTTACGGAATTGCCGGAGACCGCATTGCTGTCGGGTCCGGCCACGATCGCACTGCGTTTTGATGAGGAACCTGATCTGCGCTGGCGGACCGAGGTCGCTCGAAGACAGTCGGTGATTCGTTTGCCGGGGAGCGGCACGGTTTTCCTGCCCGCAGCGGAGGCCGAATGCCGGGGGAAAGGCGTAAAAGGGGCCAAAATCCGATGTCAGCGGGGAAATAGCGGTGATTACCTCGCCGGCTGGCAGACCCCGCAGCAGCAGGCCGTCTGGCGGGTGGATTGCCCGGAAGCGGGGCGTTACCGGGTGGTGGTTGCCATCGCCTGCGAGGATATTTATGCCGGTTCTCGGTACGTGGTACGATGCGGCCGAAGCGCAACGCGCGCAGTTGTTGAAGGGACAGGAGGGATGACGGATTTCGAGTGTCAGTTGGCAGGGGAGATTGAGATAGGGGAGGGCGAGCAGGAAGTGATGCTCCGTCCTGAATTCATGCCCTACGGCTATCTTTTCGCGAACGTGATGAGGTTGGAACTGATGCGGCTAGACACAAGCGGATAGCCGCCGGTGTTATGTAGCACAGGCTCTCCAGCTCGCACTGAGTTGTTAGTTGATAGTGAACTGATCACCGGTGTGGGGTGCGAAGCCATCGAAAGATAGTTTGACGTCTACGGAAGGGGACCAATCAGCGAGATCAAACGATGAACATGACAGGGAAGTTAACATTGCGAAAAGTCTGTTCGGTCAGGTTGACAAACGTGATGTATGGCGGTACATTGTATGTGTTGGATAAAGATAGTATTTGCTCCCCGTCGGATCAGCCAAACGGCCTCCGGCGGGGTTTTGTTTTTAGGGAACGATGCAATGCCACCAGAGCCGAATGAGAAGGAAGCAATTGCCTTCATTGATGGTCAGAACCTTTTCCATTCCGCCAAAGAAGCTTTCGGCCATAGTTATCCCAATTACGCCCCGAAGAAATTGGCCGAAAAAGTATGTGAAATTCAGGGTTGGGAGTTGACCGATATTCACTTTTATACTGGTATACCCGATGTGGAAGATGACGCTTTCTGGCACCATTTTTGGACTGCTAAATTAGGGGCAATGGGAACGCGGGGCATCATCACATATTCACGGCATTTGCGATACCGTAATCAAAAGGTTCCCAGCTCTGACGGTACCCCGAAAACCGTTCTTGTCGGTCAAGAAAAGGGAATCGACATACGTATTGCCCTGGACGTCGTCCGTTTGGCTCGACGGAAGGCGTACGATGTTGCCCTGATTTTTAGTCAGGATCAGGATCTGTCGGAAGTAGCGGACGAAGTTAAACAGATTTCCATGGATCAGGGGCGGTGGATTAAGGTTGCCTGTGCATTTCCATGCAGCCCGACTTCACGTAATACTCGTGGAACAAATCGAACGGATTGGATTAAAATCAGTAGAGACGTTTATGATGCCTGTCTTGATCCAACCGATTATCGCCAAAAGAAATAATAGTTGCCTGTTTCCCATGCTACGGACCGCTGAAGCGGAAGCGGTCCACTACGAGCACGTTTCAGTGATTTGCATGTTCCCGGAGTTAACGCAAGCCCCGAAACCAGCGTCAGGGTCGTAGTGAGCCCCTTCAAGGGCTCGGCCGTTTGCCGTTTAATCCGCGCAATCCGTGCAATCTGTGGACCAAAAAGTCGTTAGTGAACCGGTCACCGATCACCCGCCGTCTGCCGTTCGTCGTGTTCCTCCCGTGTCACTCAACTCAGAACTGTCGTTATTCGCCGGTCGTTATTCCAGCAACCAGCAACTAACAACCAGCAACTTGCCGTCCCCTCTGCGTCTCAGCGCCTCCGCGGGAAAACCCGTCGTTACGCCGTTTAACCTGCCCGTCACTCTTCGCGCCCTTCGTGGTGAGAAGTCGTTGTTGGTTTTTGGTTACTGGTTTCTGGTTACTGGTGAACGGATAACGAACTGGAGCTGGTGACAGATCCCCGCGGAGGGTGGCTCAGCTTCCAAACTTCGTAGTTTCTAAACTTCGTAATTTCCCAGCTTCTTGCCGTTTCCCATCTTCCTATCTGCCCTCTGACCTCTGACCTCTGATCTCTGTCCTCTGTCCGTCCCGCCGTTGCTGGTGCGCCGTTATGCCGTAATGTCGTCGCTGACGTCTGCCCTCTGACCTCTGATCTCTGTCGTTTGCCGTCGCTGACGTCTGACCTCTGACCTCTGATCTCTGTCGTCTGCCGTTCGGATTTGATAATGGGAATTACATCGGATACACTCATGTCAATTAATCACAGTATCTTATGAGATAATGACATGTTTTTCCAGGAGCTGGTCCAGTATTTTGCCGACAGGCCCTTTTTTGAGCTGAAGGAACTGCGCGAGGTGGCGAGGACTTCGGAGAGTCAGCTGGCCAATCAATTGTCGCAGTGGACGCAGCAGGGAAAAGTCCTCCGCCTGCGACGCGGCAAGTATCTGCTGAGGGTTCCCTACAGAAAATTTACCCCATCGACCTATTACGTTGCCAACTATCTCTATCGCCCCTCGTACGTCAGCCTTTCGACGGCCCTGCAGCACTACGGTCTTATCCCGGAAGCGGTGGCCATGACACAGTCTGTTACCCCGCGTCACGGGCGGGAATGGACCACCGATCTGGGGCCGTTCTCCTACCGGTCGATCAAGCGCGAGCGGTTCTGGGGATACCGGGAGGAGGTTTTGGACAGACTTCCGGCGCAAAACCGTTTTATGATCGCCCGGCCGGAGAAAGCACTCCTGGATCTGATCTACCTCCAAAAAGGAGAATGGACGCGCGAGCGGCTCAGAGAGATGCGGTTTCAGTCCATTGAAAGCCTGGATCCCGGGCGATTGCAGCAATATGCTGAACGATTCGACAGCCCCAAAGTCAGTCGCGCAACGGATCGTTTTTTAGAACTTTACTGGGGGGAGTTTACCGGTGAAAGATGAAGCTTTACAGATCGTGGCCGAGGTGTCGACCGACCAGGGTAAACTGAATCATCTGCGCGAATACCTGCAAAACGCCATTCTGCGGGAGATGTTCGAACTCGACTGGCTGTCGGAACTGGTTTTTCACGGTGGCACCGCACTGCGCATGCTGCATGGGTTGCGGAGATTTTCGGAGGATCTGGATTTCCATTTTCGGGAGCCCGTCCGGGATTACTCGGTCGAATCGGAATTGAAGGACCTTCGTCGCCGGCTTGAGCTCAATGGTTATGACATCGAGTGTAGCCCGCTTTCCGGGGGGGCTGTGTGCAGCAGTTTTGTGAAATTCGGGGGCGGTTTGCTTTATGAGGCGGGTATCAGCCCACATGAAGACCAGAAGCTTCGGATAAAGCTGGAGATCGATACCAATCCGCCTGCCGGGTTTGGCACCGATACATCGCTGTTGGATCAGTATTTCCCCATCGCCGTGACTCATCACGACAGGGAAACGTTTGTTGCCGGGAAATGTCACGCTATCTTGCAGCGGGAATGGTGCAAGGGCAGAGACCTGTTCGACCTGTTGTTTTATCTGACCCGGTGGGAGGGGGTTGAGCCCAATTTCGGGTATCTCCGAAACGCGCTGGAGCAGACAGGGTATGAGGGAAGCGCCATAGATGCGGGCAATTGGAAAGATAAAATCCGGACGAGAGTCGAGGAGCTTGACTGGTCGAGCGTTCAGGAGGACATCAGGCCGTTTTTGCTGGACCCGGCGGACATGAAAGCGTTCAGGAAAGAGTTTTTGGTCAGCAAGTTGACTGAATGATTGTTGAACAGACTAAAGAACTCGCCCGATTTTTATTTTGCGGCCGCTCCAGAAGTCCCTAAAGTCCCCTGGGTCTCTTTCGTTCCTTTCCACGCTCTTGCGCCCGCCCTGCATCCCGTCGTTAAAAAGATCGCAATCCTGATCGTGATCGCAGTCGTAATCGCCCGTTAAATCCGTCAATCCGTGGGGCGCTGGATGTTCGATCTTCAAGGTTCAAAGTTCAAGATTCAAAGTCCTCAGTTGCAGTTCCGTGTCGTTTTGCCGTTAAATCCGTCGCCGTCGCTGACCTCTGACGTCTGACCTCTGCCGTTTGCTGCGAAACGGAATACTCTGCGTGCCGGACAATCGTAACAGTACCGTCTCGTGGATGAACCCCGCCGGCGCGAGCCGGCTATGGAGTGCGGCGATTCTTCGCCGCTTTGCCGTTATTTTTCGTCGTTTTGCCGTTTTCCGTTGCCGTCGCTGACCTCTGATCTCTGACCAACCGATCACCGATCACTGATCACCGTTTGTCGCAGCCGTCTGCCTTAGAACTTAGAACTCGGAACTTAGAACTTGACAACTCCAGTCCCTTATTACCTCACCAGCTCCAGTTTGTTATCCGTTCACCAGCAACTTTGTCGTCCGTACGCCGTTTGCTGTTTGCACCCCGCTGCAATACTTCCGTAAAATCTGCCGTTTATTCGTTGGGATTTTCCCGTACCATCGGCATCTCCACTCCGATGGACGCTCTTCCGGCGGGCTGCACGCAGAATGCGCATCCTTCTCTCCACGCGAAAATCGTAGTTGACACTGAGACGACTCAGTGTAAAATACACTTATGATTCAGCGAACTCATTGGATACAAAAAATACAGGAACTCTGGCAGCAGCGGAGCATCGTCTGGCTGTCGGGGGTGCGACGTGTGGGGAAAACTGTTTTATGTGGTCAGATTGAGGAGGGCAGATACTTCAACTGTGATCTTCCCTCAACGCAGCGACAGATGGCCGATCCGGAGTTTTTTCTCTCTCAGCAACCTGACGATGCCACCATTATCCTGGACGAGGTGCATCGGTTGGACGAACCCACCGTATTGTTGAAGATCGGGGCCGATGTTTTTCCTGATATGAAATTCCTGGCCACTGGATCCTCCACGCTGGCGGCCACCGAAAAGTTTCGGGACACCCTCACGGGACGCAAATTTTCGGTGCATCTGTTCCCGGTGCTGTGGCGGGAATGCCTGGGCAATTTTGGTGTTCGTGATTTTGATTACCGGTTGATCCGGGGAGGTTTTCCCGAGAGGTTGCTGAACGCCGATCTGGGGCCGAGTTATTTTGAAGAGTGGCTGGACAGTTTTTTTTCGCGGGACATTTCCGAGCTCTTTGGTGTTCGAAACCGCACCGGGTTCATCGCTCTGTTCAAATTACTGTGTCTGCGCAGCGGGGGGCAGCTGGACATCACCGATCTGGCGTCGGAGGCGGAGATCAGTCGTCCGACCGTGCATTCGTATCTGGATGCGATGGAGATCAGCAATGCCATCGTCCGAATCCCGCCGTTTCACGGTGGAGGCCACCGCGAGATTACGCGCCAGCGGCGTGTGTATGCGTTTGATACCGGGATCGTCGCGCATGTGCGGGGATGGGATTCGATCCGGGAGAGTGATCGGGGGCATCTGTGGGAACACATGGTCCTGGATGAACTGAGGGACCATTTTGCATCGTCTTGTTTGCATTACTGGCGCGACAAAAGTAAGCGCGAGGTGGACTTTGTCATTGATCGAACCGAAGGTGCGGTGGATACCGTCGAGGCGAAGGTCAATCCGGATGCGTTCAATGTTAAATCGCTGACCGTATTCCGGGAACATTATCCAGAGGGGAAAAACGTGCTGATGTGTCCCTTCGTCGATGCGCCGTATGCGATACGCCGGGGTGGGCAGGAGATCACCATCTGTAGCACTCAGCATATCGAAGAGGTCTTTCAACAGTAGAGCCGACAGTTTCAGATGTCGCTCCCACAATAAAATCGGCCGTTAAATCCGTTAATCTGTTGCCGTTTATCTTTGTCGTAGACTTCGTCGCGGACTTTGTCGTCCGTTTTCCGTACGCCGTTAATACTTCGATGTTGGGCGCTGGAACGTGTTTGACAATTCCCCCGCGTTAGGTAGGTTCATATCTATAAATCACAAATAGATATGAGTAAGTGACATGAAATTCCAGGAATTGGTCGATCATTTTCGGACCGCTCCGTTTTTTGAGCTGGAGGAAGTCCGGGCGCTGGCCACCTGTTCGGACAGTCAGCTGGCCAACCAGCTGTCTCAGTGGGTGCAGCAGGGGAAATTAATGCGGTGTCGGTCGGGGAAATACCTGCTGGAAGACCGTTACCGAACCTTCACGCCATCGACTTATTATGTGGCCAACTACCTTTATCGCCCGTCATATGTGAGCCTCACCACGGCGTTTCAGTTCTATGGTCTGATTCCCGAAGCGGTGGGGTTGGTTCAGTCCGTGACCCCGCGGCAGGGTCGCGAATGGTCGACGGAGCTGGCGGATTTCAGCTATCGGTCGATCAAGCGTGCGCGTTTCTGGGGATACCACCGGGAGACCCTCGACGCGTTACCGGCTCAGAATCGATTTCTCATTGCCGACCCGGAGAAGTCGTTGCTGGATCTGTTCTATCTCCAGACCGGTGAATGGACCCGAGGTCGGCTGTCCGCCATGCGCTTTCAGTCGCTGGAGAAGTTTGACCCCGACAGATTGCGACGGTATTCGGAGCGGTTTGAAAGCCCCAAAGTCAGTCGCGCAGCGGATCGTTTTTTGGAACTTTACTCCGGAGAGTTGACCGGTGAAAGATGAAGCTTTACAGATTGTGGCCGACGTGCCGACCGACCAGGGTAAACTGAATCACCTGCGGGAATACCTGCAGCACGCCATTCTGCGTGAGATGTTTGAACTCGACTGGCTGTCGGAACTGGTTTTTCACGGTGGCACCGCACTGCGAATGCTGCACGGGTTGCGGAGATTCTCGGAGGATCTGAAGGTTTTCAAAAAAGAGTTACTGGAGTCCGCACTGAGAGAATAAAACCTCACCGTCGTCCGCCCACCGTTTTCCGTTGTCCTCTTTGTCGCTAACTTCGTCGCGCACTTTGTCGTCCGTTCGCTGTTCGCTCTTGCCGTCCCGCCGTTAAAACTCGTAATCATAGTCGTGATCCCAGTCGTAATCGGTCGTTCGCTGTACGCCGTCGCTGGCCTCTGATCACTGATGACGGGTCACCGATCACCAGTCCTTTGCCGTCCCGCGTTATTCGTTTCTCGCATCTCGTTATTCGTTGCTCGTCGTTCGCTGTTGCCGTCCCCCGCGCCTCTGCGTCTCTGCGGGATATTGCCGTGGATGTTTTCCGAGAAAAAAGTTGCCAGACGCGCTGGATAGGGTATAAAGAGTAATGTCGAAGGGATGGAAAAGAAGAAAGTTGAAAGAAGCATAGAGAGACGAAACTTCTTTCAGCAGCTTCTGAGAGATCAGAAAACTTTTTCACCCCTTCGACTTTTCTATGTACCGGGCGGGCAGGCTCGCACCCGGCCATCAAAATCGTAATCCTAGTCGTGATCCTAATGTGCGCCGTGATAAGGCGCAGAGTTTCAGCAGGAATTAATACCTGCCCGGTAACTGTCGCTCCAGCCGGTAGCAATCGGAGCCTTTGTGGAGGTAACAAAGCGAAGGAAGCACTTCGATGTAAAGGGTCACTTATAGGTGATCCCGCGAGTTTGCAGGCCCAATTCGTTTGAACGCCGAGCAGGCCTCGAAACCGATTTTGCGGAAGCCGACCCATCATTAGGTTGGGGAAGGCTGCCAGCACTGGCGCAGCGAGCGACCAGCAAGCCAGTGGTTCCGCCGGGGTAGTGGCGAGGGCATGCAGACCCAGGAACTCTGTAGCAACACGGGATATCCAGCCCGGCAAAGGTGCTGATGAAGCGCTGCAACTGGCAGCCTGTGAGGGACGTGCCAGGTCAGGTTGGAAGTCGGAGAGGCCCATATTACCGCGGAAGCCGGGAAAACCGGTGGAGGGGAGGGGCCTTGGTCTGAAAGAGACATAGGAAGCGGCGTGTAAGGCAAGGAGACTGGCCATTTGGCCTATAAGCTCCTGAAGATGTCGAGAGGCTGCCGAGTATGTCAGGTATGCGTGGCAAAGGTGCGAGCCGATAGCCGAGCATTACCTTTGATAACAGAGAAAGCCGGATGCGGGAAATCCGCACGTCCGATTTGACGAGAGGAATGTGGAAACGAAGTGCATGGTCAGGCTATTTAGGCACTCGCAGACGAAAGGGCGAGAACCAGATAAGCCGGGCCTAAACGCCACCGCGCCACATTTCTACTCTACCGTAATCGTCCGTTAAATCCTTTTAGCCGTCGCCGTACATCCATAAATCGGTGTAATCCGTGCAATCTGTGGACAGAAGCTTTTTGTCGTTGGCCGTTGCCCCCTGCCGCTTACCGTGGCGCCTCGTCGCGCACTTTGTCGGCCGTACGTCGTTCGCTCTTACCGTCCCGCCGTTAAAACTCGTAATCATAGTCGTCATCGGTCGTTCGCTGTACGCCGTCGCTGACCTCTGATCACCGATAACAGATCACCGATCACCCGCCGTTTATCGTCGCTGACTTCTGACCTCTGTAGCTCCGTCCCCCGCCGTCCCCCGCGCCTCTGCGTCTCTGCGGGATCCAGCCGTTTGGCCGTTGTGGTTTATCTCACAACTCACAACTCAAAACTCTCATTTGCCGTCCCCCTTGCAATAAATCGATCACAGTTTTACCGTTGACATACAGACATCGCGCGTTTGCTCAACCGCAGGGAGGAATTCAGAATGATTCTGGACTTTGACCGGATCGAACGGGGAGAGACATATTCACGACCGGACCTGGCGGACATCTGGGGTTATGAGAGCTACCATGCCCTGGCCCGCGGCGTCGTCACGCCAGCGGACGACCACAAAATCATTCTGTTCGTGACGGAGGAGAAACAGGGCTTCCAGACCCAGTATCAGGACAGGCTGATCGGGCTGCACCTGATGTGGGAGGGCCCCACGGATCATTATGCGGAGGATCGGATGCTGAACGCCGACCGCACCGACGACGAGATTCACGTCTTTCATCGCGACAAACACCACACCGATTTCACCTACCTGGGCCAGGCGGAGGTGGTGGATTGCGAGCGCCACCGCGACAAGCCGAGCGCGTTTGTGCTGCGAGTATGCTGAATCGTGACTTAAATCCGAGATACAATTGTGTAAGCGATGGCGGAACGGAAATGCTTGCGTGACGATTTGATGCACATATAATATTTCCTGTGCGTAAGGACGATTACTTGACGTTATAAAAACCAGTTGTCAAAACGACATAACAGGCAAGCGAGGTTGTTTATGGGTGATACTGACGATGGGGCGAGAGCTAACCTGGGGTTCGAGAAGACACTGTGGGAGGCGGCTGACAAACTGCGCGGCCACATGGACGCGTCCGAGTATAAACACATCGTGCTCGGACTGATTTTCCTCAAATACATCTCCGACAAGTTTGAGCAGAAACGCTCCGAATTGCGGGGAAAATACAGCGATCCCGACTACGAATTCTATATCGAGGATGAGGATCTTCGAGAAGAGGCACTTGAGGATCGTGACGAATACATTGCCGACAACGTTTTCTGGGTGCCGCGGGAAGCTCGGTGGGAACACCTGCATAAACGCTGTAAATCGGAACAGATCGGCACGCTGATTGATGATGCTATGCGGCTGATCGAAGAAGAAAACGATTCGCTCCGCAATGTCCTGCCGAAAAACTACAGCCGCCCATCTCTGGATAAACGACGTCTGGGGGAACTCGTTGATTTGATTGCCAACGTTTCCTTCGGTGAACAGGGTTCCCTCGATCTGCTGGGACGCGTTTATGAGTATTTCCTGGGGAAATTTGCGGCCGCCGAGGGTAAATCAGGTGGTGAATTTTATACGCCCGAATGTGTCGTGCAAACGCTGGTGGAGATGATCGAGCCTTACCACGGTCGGGTGTTCGATCCATGCTGTGGGTCGGGCGGAATGTTCGTCCAGTCGGAGAAGTTCGTCGAGGCGCACGGTGGAAAACGCACCGATATTTCCATTTACGGACAGGAGTCCAATCCCACCACCTGGCGGTTGTGCAAAATGAATCTGGCCATTCGCGGTATTGACGCCAATCTGGGCGGTCAGCATGACGACAGTTTTTACAATGATTTGCACAAAGACTTACGGGCCGATTACGTGTTGGCCAATCCACCGTTCAACGATAGCGACTGGGGAGGGGAGCGGCTCAAGGAAGACGTCCGCTGGCAGTTCGGCACCCCGCCTGCCAACAATGCAAATTACGCCTGGATCCAGCACTTTATCCACCACCTGGCGCCGGATGGGATAGCCGGATTCGTCATGGCCAACGGCTCCATGTCCACCAGCACATCTGCCGAGCTGGAAATACGAAAAGGACTGGTGGAGAACGATCTGGTCGATTGCATCGTCGCCATGCCCGGCCAGCTCTTTTACACCACTCAGATCCCGGTCTGCCTGTGGTTCGTCACGCGTGATAAGAAAAACGGAAATTTCCGCGATCGTCGCGGGCATACGCTCTTTATCGATGCACGTGAGATGGGCGAAATGAGAGATCGCACCCACCGAACGCTGACCGATGAGGATATCAGCAGAATCGCCGGCACCTACCACGCCTGGCGCGGGGAATCGGAGACCGACGAATACGAAGATGTGCCCGGGTTCTGTGCCGAGGCCGATCTGGAAGAGATTGAGGGTCACCGCTATATTCTGACGCCCGGTCGTTATGTGGGGGCGGAAGAAGTGGAGGACGATGGTGAGCCATTCGAGGAAAAAATGCCGAAACTGGTGGCCAGGCTGTACGAACAGTTCGACGAGGCCGACATGCTGGAAGAACAGATACGGGAAAATCTTGAGGGGTTGGGATATGGAGAGTGATCCATAAAACCGAGGCAATAAATTGCTAAGATGAGAGCCCAACTGACTCAGCTGAAAGAGAGTTTTGACTCCTGCGGGGTGTGAAGCGATCGAAAGATAGTTTGACGTCGACGAAACGGGGCCGATTAACGAGATCAAACGATGAACATGACAGTGGAATTAGTATTACGAAAAGTTTATTCGGCCAGGTTGACAAACATGATGTATGGCGGTAAGTTATATGTGTTGGACAAACATAGTATTTGCTCCCCGTCGGATCAGCCAAACGGCCTCCGGCGGGGTTTTGTTTTTAGGGAACGATGCAATGCCACCAGAGCCGAATGAGAAGGAAGCAATTGCCTTCATTGATGGTCAGAACCTTTTTCATTCCGCGAAAGAGGCTTTTGGCCAGGATCAGGATTTGTCGGAAGTGGCGGACGAAGTTAAACAGATTTCTATGGATCAGGGCCGGTGGATTAAAGTCGCCTGTGCGTTTCCATGTAGCCCGACGTCACGTAATACTCGTGGAATAAATGGAACGGATTGGATTAAAATCAGTAGAGACGTTTATGATGCCTGTCTTGATCCGACCGATTATCGTCAAAAGAAATAACAGTTGCCTGTTTTCTGGAGATACGGCATTTTTATCCTGAGCCAGCCAAATTCTTGCGGAAAACACACGGAGGCGAATGATGTCCACCAACGACCTTGGATCCTTTCTCGATGAAATGCACGAGGAATACCGGGACGATCCCGAGTATCGTGCCGAGTGTCTGTACAACGACATCACGGCTGAAATCCTCGATTACATGGATGAGAACGATATAACCCGGAGGGAGCTTGCCCGTAAAATGGACGTATCGGAGGCACGCGTTTCCCGTATTTTCGGGGAGACGCAGAATTTCACGCTCCAGATGCTCGGCAAAATGGCCTCCGCACTGGGCGTCGACATCGGCGTGCACATGGAGCGCGCCTCAAACCTTCCGGATCATCTGACGGAGCGAGACGAGAAGGACTGGCAGCCGGCGAAGAAGTGTGCGGAGCAGCGCGATCAGTTTGACCAAGCACGGTCCACCACCCCGTGGAAACCCTGGACAGAGGAGAAGGCAATTGAAGGCCAGCGTATCCCCGTCGCAGCTTAGTTTTTTTGGATTCGACGACGTTCAGGTCGTGTCCAACGATGCTTTTGACTCCGAGAATAACGGAGCGGTCACGGTCTCGCAGGATGTTGAGATTGGTGTACGCGAGGGCGACGCGGATCGCGTCGTACATGTGAACCTCGCCGTGCGCATCGACCAGGACTTCTGGCTTAAACACATG
>JBKHIT010000031.1:0-56087 GCA_046538485.1 Candidatus Brocadiia bacterium
TCTGGGTCGCGTTCTGAACTCCAGCCCCGCAAGAGCGGTTCTGAAGTCCAGTCCGCTCACATGGCTCCGCGCATCACCCGCCTACAAGTCCTTCGCACGTGCTCCGGGAGATGTTCCGGCCGGCTGTGACTGCGCGCAAGCTTTCATGTGGTAATAAGACTGATAAGGGCCGTCGCACGTGGCAGATCCTGGCCAGTATAGCGGCCACTTGTCGGCAGCAGGGACGCTCGTTCATAGATTTTGTCGCCGATAGCATGGGTCTGAACACAAAAACTCCGCGACTGGCAACTGTGCGAGGCTAAACAGGTACGAAGGGGCTCACTACGAACCTGACGTCAATTTCGGAGCTTGCGTTAACTCCGGGACCGTGCAAATCACTGAAACGTGCTCGTGGTGGACCGTTTCAGCGGTCCGTGGCCTGCGGAAATGGATGAGACTGAGTGAACGGAGGAACGGACTGGACTGAGTTCTAAGGCAGGCGGCGACAAGGAATGACCGGTGATCAGTCACCAGCAACCAGCAACGAGAGGTGATCAGGTTCAAAGACAACGAATAACGGCAAAGCGACGTCCCCTGTGGGGGGGCCCGGGGAAAAGGCTGCGAGTTTTTACAGACTTTATCTGTATCTGGATAGCTTCCCCCAAGGTAGTCCACCGCGATTCGCCGCCACAGCCGGCTGACGCGGGCGGGATTCGTCTGTGGGCCGGTTTCGGATCTTCATGCGGCGCGGACATTTCCCGGGATTGGGCCCCAGGCGGAAACGACACACGACAACTACCAATTGATGACTCTTGGTCCACGGATTTGGCAGATTGAACGGCAAGGGACTTAAGGGACAGAATGGACGTAAGGAACGGGAAGAGCATCTGGAGCGGGGGGAAGGTAAAAATTGGGTTTAATTTTGTACTCTGCTCTCCAGTTCCCGCCCGTTATTCTTTTTTTCTCTCCCCTCTCAACTCAAAACTCATCCGTGCGCTTCGTCCCAACCCTGATTCAGAACTTCGGAAAGCTGCCGGACAGTTTCTGCATAATCGGTATCTTTGGCGACGTTTCGGTTTTCCTGCGGGTCGGTTCGGTGATCGTAGAGTTCGTACACTTCCGGCTCGCCACTTTCGTGATCCTGCCACTCGGTATACCGGAAATCATCGGTTCGAATGGTATACCCCATAATGTTGCCGCCCCTGGGATACTGGCTAAAGGCAGCTTTTTTCAGCGGTTGGGCCGGGTCCTCCAGGAGATGAGTGAGGCTCTGTCCCTCCAAATGTTCGGGTAAGGGCAGGTCGCAGATATCGCAGAGCGTCGGATACATGTCGACAAATTCCACGAGACTGTTGCTGACGCTTCCCGGTTTGTTCATACCCGGGACGCCCAGGATCATCGGAGCGCGTGCGTCGATTTCGAAGTTGGTGTGTTTGCACCAGGAAGCGTGTTCGCCGAGTTTCCAGCCGTGGTCTCCCCAGAGGATGATGGCGGTGTCTTTGCGCATGTCCAGACGTTCCAGTTCCGCCAGAACGCGTCCTACCTGAGCGTCCACGTAGCTGACGCACGCGCGATAGCCGTGGATAAGCTTGCGCGCAAGACCGTCCGGGATCGGGCCCGATTCCGGCATGCCGAAATACCCCCGGAGTTCGCCGAAATTAGTCAGGGAGTATTTGGTGACGTTCTCGGGCTCGAAATAGTTCGGGGGCAGTTCGATCGAATCTTCGGAGTACATATCCCAGTATTTCCGCGGGCAGCAGAAGGGGAGGTGAGGTTTGATGAACCCGAGGCCCATGAAAAAGTCCGATCCCTGGAGTTCCCGCAGTTTTTCTATGGCTTCCTCCGCCTGTTTGCCATCTCGATACGCGCTGTCAGGCACATCGGCCCCTTCGAACGCAGGCCCGAGTCCCCGGCGACTGCTCCCTTTCTTTTCCATCTCTTTATTTGTCGTTTCAATCGCCTCGATCGCTTCGTCTGTCAGGTATCCGCGACCTTTCCAGTCGCCGCTCACACGACTCGGTTCCTGAGTCCAGCCCTGCGGGTCGTCAGGGAGATGGTGATAGACTTTACCCAGAGAAATGCTCTGATAACCGTTATTTTTGAAGTGTTGGGGCAGAGTCAGCACGTCGGGCATATTCTCCCGAAGATGCGTCCGCAATCCGTAAATCTCCGTGGTGTCGGGACGCACCCCGCTGAGCACGCTGCATCGGGACGGTGCACAGACCGCCTGCTGGCAGTAGGCACGATCAAAAAGCAAGCTCTCTTGAGCCAGCTTGTCGATATGGGGTGAGATGACGTTGTCGTGTCCGTAACATCCCAGTTCGGGGCGCAGATCGTCGAGGACGATAAAGAGAACGTTCATGGTAAATCCTCGGAGAAAAAGTCGGTGGTCGAGTGAGCCGGATTGTAATGGACTTATTTGCGGAAAGGCAACCGCGATTGGAGGGAGGGGGGACTAAAGGGACCAAAGGGACGGAAGGGGTACCTGAAACGTGACAACAAACTGCTTGAAATGCGACATTCTGTAAGTCCCTTCAGCAGCCCGCCACCTGACCGCCGGCGCGCCCCAAACGCCATCTTTTTTGCGCGGCGAAACCCGGCAGCGCAAGAGGAGAAGGCTGGCAGCACGAGCAGTTAGCCCTGCGTTTTGCACGACAAATGTGAGTTTCGAAAAACCGCTATTGATTTCCGCCTCGCCCGGCGGATAAAAGGTAAATTGCGGAAATGTCTCCCCACCGGAAAAACGCTGGCAGTGGCCGGCAATGAATGGTGGGAGATTTCTTTGAAAGTTGACGTGAGGCCGGGAGGCCAGTGCAGTCCCGGCTGCGAGGTGTTGGCCCGTTGAGTATGACAGGCATCCGTGCCTGGCAGCGGCAGAGCTGCGGGGAAAGAAGTGTTTTGCTTGCCGGGTCTTCGTCTCCTGAACTTCTGCAAAATCTGCCCGCCTCAAGTCCAGTTTCGCCCGCCATTGGGTGGGCTCAGCTGAGCTCGAGTCTCAGTTGCCGTGAGCGGACTGGACTTCAGACGGAGGCCGAAGGGCGGAGGCTGGAGTTCAGAACGCGGGCCCATTTGATACAACGACAAGGTCGCCGGCAAGATCCTGCGCTCCTATAACGGCGCTGCTTTTGGTGTCTCAGGCTGCGGTTGTTGCAACAAAAGAGAAGAAAGGCGAACGGGACGCAAGAACTGAGGTTCTGTCGAACGCGAGCCACTTGCTTGAACGGAGTCCCTCAGGTCCCTTCCGTCCCTTAGGTCTCTTTTAAAGCCGAATTCGTGTATTGGATGATTCAAAAGATAATATTAAGAAAGGATGCCAGGTATGACGAAGATCCTGACGAAACGCTGGTTCTGGATCACCTGTGTTTTTGCCGTTATTAACATTGTTGGACTGGCAAAAATTGTCTCCGTTCTGGAGGGACAGGAAAGCGGCCTGCAAGTCGAATCGTTCTCGCCGAGAGGCGAATGCCTTCGAGAATCGAAAATTGAAGTGACCTTCGACCAACCGATGGTTTCCGCGACCGGTCCGACGGGCCCAGAAGTCAGCTCTCTGGTTCAGTTCGATCCGCCGCTGAAAGGATCTTTCACGTGGACATCGCCCCGGAAACTGACGTTCTGGTCGGAGCAGCAACTCGCTGCGTGTTCCGAATACACCGCCACAATTTCGAGCGAGATGACGAGTCTTCTGGGATATTCCCTTGGGCAGGGCAGGACTTTCAAGTTCAACACACCCCCACTTCGTTTCACAAACATTTCCCAGGTCGGCTACGACAGGCGGGCCCGGGCGAGGCTCGGGCTTGAATTCAATAATAAAGTCGTTCCCCAGGAAGTCCGGCGCCATCTTACTCTCAAGAAGACACGCGATGAGAACGTCGAATTTAATGTTATTACCACCAATCCCGGATACACGGTGCTGGTGCGGACAGAGCCGCTGAGTGAAGCGGGTCCGCTGACGGCGCGTCTTTCACAGAATCTCAACGCAGCCGGAGGCGGCCTGGGGCTGGCGGGAGAGACCACTCGCACGGTTCGAATTGAGCCGGGGATCCATATCGGCACCGCCGATGCGCGGTGCCCGTCCTGGGGCGACCCCTACATCCGGGTCAGATGCACGCAGGTGCCGCATCTCGAAACGGCGCGGGAATGCCTCCGGCTCAGTCCCCAAGAGGATTTCACACTGGAAAATTACTGGCGGGGGTTGAAACTGCGGGGCAAGTTTCAGCCGGGCGAGCGATACACCGTTCGTTTTCTCAAAGGTTTCAAGAGCGGCACCGGGGCATACCTCGGCCAGGATGTCACCCGCGAGGTCGTCATCCCCGATCTCCGTCCCGACCTGCGGTTCCGGACACGCGGACACTATCTGTCGCCGCGTGGGAATCTTCTGATCCCGCTGGAAACCGTGAATCTGAACAGGGCGGAAGTCCGGATCGAGAAAGTCTACCACAACAATGTCGTTCACTATCTGCGGGACCAGGACTACAGGCGTCAGAACACGGCTCTGGGCCATGAGGTGGCCACAACGGAGATAACTTATCCCGACGAACGAAATGCGGCCCAACAGCGTAACGTCGATCTGCGTCAGCTCCTTGGCGGTGATCCCTCCGGTGTTTATCTCATTTCCGCCCGGGATCCGAACAACCGCTGGCGACGGGACCGACAGCTGACCATTATCAGCGACCTCGGCGTCTCTGTGAAAACGTCCCAGCGAGATCTCTTCGTGTGGGTCAACACTATCAGCGAGGCAAAACCGGTTTCCGGGGCAACCGTCACGCTTTACTCAGCGTCGAATCAGAAACTCATCGCGGGCAAGACTGATGAGGAAGGGGTGGTTCATTTCCGGGATTTCGAGACCTCCGAACAACTTGAAGCGTATGCCGTTGTGGTTCGAAAAGGATCGGACGCTAACGCTCTGGTATTTTCGCGTAATCGGGTGCAGGATTCGTCCTTTGAGATTGGAGGAAGGGCTTATCTTCGGGAAGGTTACGAGGCCCTGGTCTACTCCGAAAGAGGCATCTATCGTCCCGGGGAGACTGTGAATGTCCACGCTATTGTCCGCGGAGCGAAACGGCAAATGCCCGGCCGATTTCCGGTTACGCTCCGTATCATTTCTCCGGATGGCCGGCAGATGCGGGAGTACAGCGCGCCTTTAAGCGATGAAGGATGCGCTGATTTTCGGACCGTTTTGCCGTCGTATGCGCTGACCGGTGGTTACCACGCGGAAGTTTCTGTTCCCGGAGCGAAGGAAGCCATCGGATCGCACTCGTTCCGCGTGGAAGAATTTGTACCCGATCACCTGACGGCAAGCGTTACGGCACCCGAACGGGTCTACAGGGCGGGGGATACTCTGGAATTCGAAGTTTCCGGGTCTCATCTTTTTGGTTCGCCCGCCCAAAACCGGAAAGTGGACGCTCGATGTCGATTTGTTGAGTCCCGTTTCCGGCCCGACTCTTTTCAGGGCTATTCCTTCCGCGATCAGGAAAAAGGATTCAAGCCCATCGCCAAAAAACTGGGCGAAGCGCGACTGGAGGAGTCGGGCAAACACCTGTTCACCCTGAAAGTGCCAGAAGAAATCAAAGGTCCTTCTCTCGTGAAAGCGGTTTTCACCGCAAACATACACGAAGTCGGCGGACGCACGGTTTCCGCCGGACTGGAACGACAGGTTTTTCCGCACGGTGTTCTGGTGGGAGCGAAACGGAAGGCGAAGGGACATTCCGCCATCGGAAAGCAGGAAGAATTTGACTGCGTCCTCCTGGATCCTGATGGCTCGCCACTGGAAGAAGGATCGGTTTCGGTGAAAGTCTACCGGATCATCTGGCACACGGTCCTGCGGCGGGACCAGCAGGGCCGTTTCCGTTTCGAGTCGGACCGGGAGCTGAAAGAAGCCGGCGCTTTCAACTGTGAAATGCATCAGGGTACCGGAACCTGCCATTTCACGCCGCAGGAATGTGGGAATTATCTCCTGCGATTCCAGGCACCCCGCGGAGAACATTCCGCAACGATTTCATTTTACTGTGGCGGCGGGACCCGAACGGTCTGGAATATGGAGGAACCCGACACGGTTGAGTTGACCCCTGATAGAGCGAGCTACGTTCCCGGGCAGACGGCCCGTATCGCGCTGAAATCTCCTTTTCCCGGCCGGGCCCTTGTGACCCTTGAAAGCGATCATGTGGTGTCGAGCCAGACTCTTACACTCGAAGGTAATACAACGGAGATCTCATTTCCCGTGGAGGAGACATGGTCGCCCGGTGTCTACTGCAGTGTTACGGTTATTCGGGCCGTTACTCCGGGTCAGGAGTGGCACGGTCACCGGGCGTTTGGCATCGTTCCGCTCCGTATCAATCACGATTCACAGCGACTCCGGGTGGAACTTGATGTGCCGGAGAAGATACGGCCGGAACGCCCGGTGGAAATCGGGCTTCGGGCGACGGATGGAGGGGGCAATGGCGTACCGGCGGAGATGACACTTGCGGCCGTCGATGAAGGCATATGCCAAATGTCGCGTTACAGCGCCCCCGACCCGATCCCCTTTTTCTATGGGAAAAGGCGTCTTGGTGTCGACACGTCGGACCTTTACTCCGCTCTGATGCCCGAGGTGAAAAGGCCGGTCGGGAGTGATTCGCTGGCCGGGGGAGGGCGCCGGAAGCGGCACGACAGACGGCTGCTGAACCCGATTGCCGCCCGGCGAGTCCGGACGGTATCGCTCTGGAAGTCGGAAATCCGGACCTCGGAAGAGGGACGGGCAAGCGTCAGCTTTGATATCCCCAGGTTCAACGGTCAGCTCCGGCTCGTGGCGGTTGCTGCATCACAGCGACGATTCGGGATCGCTGCGAAAAAAATATTGGTGCGTAAACCGTTGATGATCAAATGTTCCTCCCCCCGTTTCCTCGCCCCGAACGACGAGTTCGAAGTGCCCGTCACTGTTTTCAACCATACGGGAACCGGCGGAAAGGTTAAAATTACAGCCGAGTTCGGGTCCGATCTGAAAGCGCTGTCTCCAGCCACCTTTGAAAAGAACGTTGAGGGAGATTCAGACCGTACCACGAGACTCAAATTCCGCGCTCCGGAACTTCCCGGGAAAGTGGAAATGTCCGTCTCCGCCGTGCTGGGTGACGAACGCGATACGCGGAAAGTCGAGTTGTCGGTTCGCCCGCCCGCCACGCTGAGTCACGTCTGCGGTCGGGGTGAAGTGGTGGCCGGGGAGGTCGTCGAGGTTGACCTACCGAACGACTGGGTCGCCGGCAGCAGCACCTGCCGCATCCGTCTCTCGGCAAAACCAGCCCTCCAGTTTGGCGAAAGTCTGAGCTATCTGCTTCGGTATCCTTACGGTTGCGCCGAACAGACAACGTCGCGGGTGTTTCCCCTACTCTGTCTCAGCGATATTGCAACTCTCGTCGAAACGGATCGTTTCCGGGGGGACGAGGTCGACCCTTTCATTCAGGCTGGCATCTGGCGGCTGATTTCGATGCAGACATACGACGGCGGTTTTGCGATGTGGCCGGGCGGGGGACGCCCCGACCCTTACGTCAGCGTCTACGCCACACATTTCTTGCTGGCAGCCCAAAAGGCCGGACATAAAGTGCCGGAGAATAATCTGAATGAGGCTTATTCTTATCTGAAAACCGTGGCGCGGGGATCCCGCAGAAAAACGCACACGCTCTCCACGAGAGCTTATGCCTGTTATGTTCTTGCAAAAGCCGGAAAGCCCGCCCGCTCCAGCACGATTCGCCTGTACGAGCGACGCGATAAACTGTCGACCAGTTCCCGGTTCCAAATCGCAGTGGCTCTGGCCGAAATGGGTGAAGAGGATCTGATCGATGAACTCGTCGGTGGGGGTGAAGTAGCGGGGACGGAAGCGGACGCTCTGCCCGACCACGGGTTTTCGTCTGTGGTTCGCGGCGATGCGATTTTGCTTTCGGCCCTCCTGAAGCTGCGCCCCCGCAGCCCGCATGTGCCTCTGCTGGCAGAAAGAATTTCTGGATCGATGCAAAACGGTCGCTGGAGAACGACACAGGAGAATGCCTTTGCTCTACTGGCGCTGGGACGGTACGCCCGGCAACGCGCCACAGAGACAGATGATTTTACGGCTCGTGTCCGGATCGACGGCCGGGAGCTGGGCCGATTTACGCACCGGGATCAACCCGTGTTTGAGCCCGATGAAATCAGCGATGGCAAACTTCATATCAACGTTGAAGGGGAAGGGCGACTCTACTATTACTGGACGGTCGATGGGATCCCGCTTTCGGAGAAAGTACCTGAAAAAGATCGTGGCATCGCCGTGCGCCGAAGGTATCTGAACCGGGATGGCCGTCCGCTGGACCTTTCGGAGGTGAAGCAGGGCCAGGTCGTCATTGCGGAGATCTGGCTTCGAGCCGAGCGGCCGGCCGACAATCTCGTGGTATCGGACCTTCTGCCGGCCGGTTTCGAGATACAGAACCCACGGATTGTGACCCGGGACACTGAGATGCCGGAGGCTACTGTCCCGTTCAATTTTGGTTCGGGGAGCGAGGGCCAGTTTGTGAGTCGGCGGAATGCCCGTCGTCTGAAACCGGAACATCTCGAGATGCGAGACGATCGACTTCTCCTGTTCTGTGATCTAAACGATGGCGGCGTCAGTTACTACCGTTACATTCTTCGGGCGGTCACTGCTGGCACATTCAAGCTTCCGGCGGTTTCCGCCGCGTGCATGTATGAGCCCGAGATCCAGAGCGCCCACGGGAGGGGGGAGGTCCGGATTGTCCGTGAGCAATGAATCCTCCGAAAACCAACATTGTGACCGTCGGTGGCGGATGTTGCTGGTCGGCATCCGGCTCCTGGGAGCATTGCTGCTTTTGACCGCGGTCGGATTTGAACTGGCAAGCGTTCTGTTCCCGTTTCCGCGCCGGAAACTGCGGGAAGCGCGTTCGGTCCGGGCCTCAGCGGTTGTGCGCGACCGGAACGGGTGTATGCTCCGGCCTTTCCTCGGGGAAAAGGACTGCTGGCGAATCCGGGTCGATCTGGAGGAGATAAGTCCATGGCTCATCGAGGCGACGATTGCTGTGGAGGATGAACGATTCGGCAGCCACCCGGGAGTCGATCCCATGGCCATCGGCCGGGCCCTCTTGAGCAATCTGAAAGCCGGCCGGATTGTCTCCGGGGCGTCCACAATAACGATGCAGAACGTCAGACTTGTCACACCTCGGCCTCGCAACCTTCGCGCGAAAGCAATCGAAGCATTCCGGGCGCTTCAGATGGAAGGGGTTCAGTCCAAGAGGGAAATTATGGAATGTTATCTGAACCTCGCCCCGTACGGAGGCAACCTTGTCGGCGTGGAATCGGCCTCACGTGCGTATTTCGGGAAAAGCGCCGACGACCTCACGCTTGGTGAAGCCGCTTTGCTGGCCGGACTGCCTCAGTCTCCCTGTCGTTTGAGACCCGATAGATATCCGGAAAAGGCCAGGAAACGCCGCAACCACGTCCTGGTTCGCATGCTCGAGCAGGAGTTTATTTCTTTTGACCAGTTCAGACGTGCCCTGCGGTCTCCGGTCAAAGCAGCGCGCCAATCTTTCCCGTTTGAAACCCCACATCTTGCCCGCAGTTTGAAACAGCGACACCCCCGGCGGAGGGAACTACATACGACCATTGATTTAGCGACTCAGCATGCCTGCGAACGGATAGCTCGGGAAAAAGTATCGCGACTACGGGCTCACGGCGTGACGAATGCGGCGGTGGTTGTGCTGGAGAACGATACGGGGTCGGTCCGGGCGCTGGTAGGATCCTGCGATTTCTTCGCCCGCAAAGATCAGGGACAGGTCGATGGCACGCGGGCTCTCCGCTCGCCGGGATCGACTCTGAAACCGTTCACGTATGCTCTGGCCTTTGACAGCGGTGTGGCCACTCCTGCGACCGTTGTGGGAGATGTCCCTGTTCACTACCGGGATTATGACCCGGAGAATTATGACGGACAGTTCCGGGGGCCGGTGAGTGTCCGCGAGGCGCTTCGGGATTCTCTGAATGTGCCAGCCGTTATTCTTCTGGAGCGTGTTGGACAGAGACGCCTGTACAGTCTGCTGCGGGAACTGGGGTTGCGAAGTCTGACGAAACCACCTCAGCATTACGGTCTCGCCTTAACGCTCGGATCGGCGGATGTCCGGCTTCTGGAACTCACCGGGGCCTACGCCACACTGGCCCGGATGGGTAAACACCTGCCGGTGAGGTTCCTGAAGGATCAGGAAACACTGGAACCGGAGCCGGTTTTAGGTGAGGGAGCCTGCTACCTGGTTGCGCAGATTCTTTCGGATCCCGAGCATTTAAAGGAGGTCTTGCCTGAGGAGGCTGACCAGGAACTGCGGATGGCCTGGAAGACCGGGACGTCCCATGGACATCGGGATGCCTGGACGGTGGCGTTCACCCCGGATTTTACGGTCGGGGTATGGGTGGGCAACTTCACGGGCCGATCTTCGTCAGCACTGGTCGGAATAGAGGCGGCGGCGCCGATTGCGGCTGCCATAATGCGGCGTCTCCACGCGGACCGTCCACGGCGATGGTACGGAACTCCGGCGGAAATCGTGAAACGGAAAATCTGCGCGGTGAGTGGTCAGTCGGCCGGCCCTCACTGCGAGAAAACTGCCGAAGGTTATTTTATCCGCGGGAAATCGAGCCCGCGTGAATGCACCGTGCATATACCGGTGCAGACGGAGGGCTCAGAGAAACCGCGGATTGGGGAGGCCTGGCCGCCGGGGCTGGCCGCCTGGTTCCGCCGGCACGAGCCGGATCGGCCTCTGGTTGGCGCTGGGGGATTACGGGGCGCAGCCGGCCGGAAAAGCCCGAAAATTATCCTCCCGGCATCCGGAGAATCGTACGTGAAACTCTCCGAAAGTTCGGTGTCCGGGGATCAGCGGCTGGCTCTGTTGGCCGATGCGGCCGTGGATCGGGTGTTCTGGTTTGTCGATGACCGGTTTGTGGTGTCGGGCCCGCCGCTGGAGAAAGTCTTCTGGGAAATGGAGTTCGGCCGGCACCGGATCGCGTGCTCGGATGAGAAGGGACGGACGGCCTGCGTGACGATTACGGTGCGGTGAAGCTGAGTGCGGAACAAAATATAAGGGATGTAAGGGACCAAAGGGACAGAAGGGACACCTGAAACGTGACACAAACTGCTTGAAATGCGGCGTTGTGTAAGCCCCTCAGGTCCCTTCTGCCCTTAACCCGCTTTCCTCAAGCGGCGCCAGTGCTGCAGCTGCGCGTCGGGATGCGGGACGGCAACTGCGGGGATTCTATTGTCGGCGAAATCTGGGAGGAAGCTCTGGAATAAATTGCACAGAAGAGTAAAATGCACGAGATCGGGAATCCCCGGGCAGTCTGAAAATGGAATGATGATTTTGATTGAATAAACATGTAATATACTTCAAGATCCCAAATCCAAGAGGAGCGGGAACTACTCGGGTTCTATGTGTAAAACGGGCGTGTTTTTGGCTCGATTTAAGCCTTTTGTTATTGCCGTGATTGATCAACATGGGAAAAAGCATCAGCGACGAATACTGTGACGCGCAATCGTTTCTTGCCCATCGTCTGGACGACGATCTTGTCGAGGAATTCCGGGACGGTGATTTTGCCGAAAATCTGATGGATTATTTCCGTGGTCGGCCGGAGCCGCCCATTCTGTTTTCGGGCGACCGGTTATCGGACATCGCCTGTCTGGCGGAGGAATGTGATCCCCAGGAATACGCCTGGGAAAAAGAAATTGCCGATCAGGCGGTGGACGGGAAAGTGTATGGCGCCAGCAACGCCTACTGTCATCGTTTCCTGGATTTGCCGGAAGATTTTGAGTTCACGGAACATCCCAATCCGGATCCTCAGACCATTCACGGCATTAACCGGCAGCGGTGGTATGCCAGCCTGGCCCGCCAGTGCTGGCGGAACCAGGATCGTCGGTATTTCGATGCTCTGATGGAGCACTGGGACTTTTTTGTCCAGCGGGTTCCATTTGGTGATATGAAGGAGCGGATTTCAGCGTACAACGGCATCGGGGAGCCGTCACCCCCTGCCCCGTGGTGGCAGCTGGACTGCTATATCCGGCTTAAAAACTGGTACTGGGCCTACTGGTCGGTTCTTTACGCCAGCCAAATGACGCCGGAACGTCATACCGTGTTGCTCGCCCGGTGCCTGCGATTGTTCGATATCGTGGCGGCGCGCGGGATCGGACAGCACGAGCATAATTTTACCAGTATGCAGATGGAATCGTTGTATCTGTGGGCCGCTGCGCTGCCCGAGGTGATCGGAATGGATGTGTGGAAGAACGCGGCCCGCGTCAATCTGGAGTCCAGCCTGCGTCGCGCCGTCTTTGAGGACGGGGTGCAATGGGAAAAATCCGCCGGTTACCACCGTGGATGTATGCGATGGTACGGGACGCCGTATGCCCTGGGTCAGCGAATCGGTGATCCGTGGGCGGAAGAATACGGGGAAAAACTGCGCAAGATGGCAGAGTATCTCGACGCCGTGGTCACCCCCGATGGAAACACTTCACTGCTTTCGGATTCGGACCGGGTGGCGGATTGGCGTTCTCCCATGGCTCTTATACAAAGTCTCTGGCCCGGCATGCGGCTGTGCAATCCCGTGCCCCCCTCATACTACAGCCTGTGGGCGACAAACGGACGGACCTGGGAACAGCAAGAACCGAAACCCGCTCCGGCTGTGCGCGTTTTTCCCGAGGGAGGCGTGGGCGTGATGCGGGAGGGCGATGAAATGCTGATCCTCGATAACGGTCCGACCGATGCGGGCCACAGCCATTTCGACAATATGACCGTTCATTACGACGCCTTCGAAAAACCGATTATCGTGGATCCGGGCCGCCATATCTACAACGGCGACCAGAAACGCGACTGGGTGATGAAACCCCAGAGCCACAATCTGATCATGCCGGAGGACCAGCCGATTGGCACGGATGACCGCGGCAATCCGCCCGCGGTGCGACGCGTCAGCCATGGCGACGATCGACTGGATACGGTGGAATCGGAGGCGCGAGATGACAGTTCTTTACTCACGACCGCATTCCGTGGATACCGTGTCGATCGCACGGCGTCGGCCCGCAGAACGGTGGCAATGGGGCGTGACCCCGAACAGCCCTGGCTGCTCGTGGTCGACCGCGTTCAGTCAGCTGAGCCACACACATGGACCAACAACTGGTTGTTTCCCACCGATCAGGACTTGAAGGGAGTCGAGGACCATTATGAACTTGAACTTGAATCGGGTGTCCAACTATTCTTGTTTTGGGTGGGTGATCTGCAACTCCGTAATGAGGAGCGGTTCTGGTGCCGAAACTACAACGAGCATGAACCGGCCCGATGGTTGCGATTCTCCGGAGACCCGGTTGAACGTGAGATACGAGCCTTCGCGTTCATTCCCCAGCGCACGACATCTGAACCGGAGGTGGAGTTGAAAATTGTGGGAGAGAAAGTGCTGTTTGAATCTCAGAGTGTTGCGGTGAAAATTTAGAAATGCATGTCCCATTCGGGGGGAACGGCTTTTGTGATTCCTAAAAAGGAGAAGACGATGCGTACAGCGTCTAAATTGTTGTTGGTGATTATTTGCGGTTGTACGTTTTTTCTGTCCAGTGCACGGGCTGCCAAAGACAGTGTGGCGACGGTCTCGTTGTTTGAGGAAGCGCCCACCCTCGACGGGGAAATCGAGCCGGGGGAGTGGGATGGTGCTGTGCGGACGACCGGATTCATGGCCCTGAAAGGAAGGTGGCTTGAACGCGGGATGGGCGCCACCTATTGTGGGTTCACGCGCAAACGGCTATACGTGGCTCTTATCACCGAGCTGCCGCCGGATCAGCAGCTGAGGGCGCGGAAGAAATACCGTGACTCCGAGCTCATTTACGAGGACAGCTTTGAGATCTGGCTGGATCCATTCCGTAAAACAGAGGACGGTTGGAAAGGGGGAGGCACGTATTTCCAGACCATGGGGATTTCCAATGGCACCATTTCGGATACGAAATTCAGCAAAGAGGGCGCTCCCGATAAAGGCTGGAACGGAAACTGGGAATTCGCGAACGGCATCCATACAGAGGTCACCGATGGGCCGAAGTGGGCCCAGCGCAATGGCGTATGGGTGGCCGAACTGAGCATACCGTTCAAGGATCTGGGCTGGGAGGGCGATCCGGTGGGACGCTCCATCGGCGTGCTGGTGGCGCGTAACTTCAAGCGCGCACGAGGATGGAAACAGGTTACCTGGTTTCCCCACAAAGGATCGTTTGTGAGCTGGTTTCAATATCCTGAAATAAAGCTCACCGAAGATAAACCATCGGTACAGATCCAGAAGCTGGGTGATAATGTGCTTTCCGGAGAAATCGACCTGGAAACCCGTATCTTCAATCCCGGCCCCGAGCGGAGAGCAAAGGTGGCCCTGAAAATATCGTCTTCTGACATGCCGTCGGTGGAGGAGAAAAAGGTTATGACGCTCCCGGCCGGTGAGGCCGTGACATACAAGCACAGCGTGCCCGCGGAACGGTTCCATGAAACCGCCAAACATAAGCTTGATCTGAAAGTGTCCTCCGAAGATGGCAGTAGCCAGTATCTGAACTATTTTGCGAACATCAAACAGCGGGGGCCGTTCTGGAACGTGCGCACCGGGCCCAACCCCAAAAAGGCCGTGCGACTGGCGTATTATCCCTCGTATAAATTCATCAAGGTTCGCGTGGATACCCGCGAACTTGCGAAGGACGCTGCTCAGGCCGAACGCGCCGACGTGCAGGTGAAATCGCCGGACGGTGAAATGGTGTTTGAAGGTGATTTTTCGTGGGAGGGCGACATCGCGGAGCAGCGATTCGATATCGGAGAGTTATCCGATGGCCAATATACCGTCGAGATCAAGGTGACTGGGGGCGATTACGAACGCAGTTTCAACCGCAATTTCCGTCGTGAGCATTATGTGTGGGAAAACAATAACCTTGGCGTCAGCGCAACTGTTTTTGAGCCGTTTGAGCCCATCGAAGTGGAGGGCAATGAAGTATCGGTCGTGATGCGGAAATATCGAAAAGGCGGATTGGGGCTGTGGGAATCCGTGCAGGCCGTGGGCAACGATCGGCGGAGTCAATACAGAGAATTGCTGACGGGTCCCATTTCCCTGCATATTGGGGATGAAACCCTCGACGGAGAAGGCCGGTTCACGAGCACGGAAGATCATAAAGTGGTCTACAAAGGGCGCGCCGACCATCCGGCAGTTCAGGTGCACAGCCGCACTGTGACGGAATTCGATGGATGCATGCGTGTGGAACTCACGCTGCGTCCCGGTAAAAAAGATGAAGAGCTGAAAAATCTCTACCTGGACATACCGGTGAAAGATGAACTGGCGTCGTTGTTCCACGTGACCACCACTGGATTGCGTCGCAATCCGGCCGATGTCACACCCGAAGGTAGTGGCCGTATCTGGGACAGCCGAGACTTTCCCGATGGCGAGTGGTATGGCAATTTCAACCCGTATTTATGGATCGGTGGCCCGGAACGAGGTATTTGCTGGTTCGCGGATAACGATCGAGGCTGGGTCCTGGATGCCAATCCCGGGGATCCATCCGAGTCCGTTCCAAGCCAGGAGCTGATCCGCAAAGGCGACACATTGACGTTGCGGGTCAATCTGGTGCAGAAACCGATCACGCTGGAGGACAAACGCACGATCGTGTTTGGATTGATGGCCAGCCCGGCCAAACCTATGCGGAAAGACTGGCGCAAATACGGGTTCAATCGCCAATACGAGGATTACCCATGGGTTCGATGGATGGGATCGACGTACTGGGGCGCCGCCCAGACGATGAAAGAAACCTATCCCCTGAACGCCGATTTCTCCATCCTGGATAAGACCCAGGAAATGCGGTTGACAGGCAGCCGTGTCGGGAAAGGGGACTTCCTGCGTACGTGGGAACGGCGCAATCTGTCCGATTACGAGGCCCGGGGCCGCAAAAGCAAAAAACAGATCTTGAGCCTGGTGAATGGGACGCTGGAACGGGGCCGAGCCGCTCATAACAACGGCTACATGAACGTGTACTGGGAAGAATTCCACCGTGTTTCCCGTTTCCACCCGGAAACCCAGGTGTTTGGAAACGAGTGGAGCGGTGGATACGGCAAGGGCAACATGCATAGCCTGACGCCCAGTTATCTCAATTTTCAGTGCTGGTATGGCGCGGAGTTTCTGCGACGCGGCGTCGGACTTTACTTCGACAACACGTTCCCGAAAAGGGCGTATGATCCGGTGACGACCAGTGCGTATCGTTTGCCCAATGGCGATATTCAGCCCAGCGCCAATATGTGGCGGCATCGCGAGTATCTGCGGCGCATCTGGACGCTGCACAAACAGCTGGCTCCCGCCGACACGCCGCCGATCATGATGCTCCACATGACGAACACCCATATCGTGCCGTATATGGTGTGGAATCAGTCCAATCTCGATCTTGAATGGTTCTACGGCCCCGATCCCCAGCAGTCAAAATATCCCCACGCGTTGCTTCGCACGGAATCAATGGGGCTGCAAACGGGGAATCTCCCACTCGCCCTGGCGCATATCAAGGACGTCGAATCGAAAGAGGAGCGGCAGAGGGCTCAACGCAGTCGATTCGGGACGCTGTTCGTGCATGAAATCAAATGGCGATATAAAGGCGCCGGAGCGAAAATGATGCGGAAAGTTCTGGATTTCGGATACGGGCGCGAGGATTGCGCGGTCTATAACTACTGGGATCCCGACGATCCCGTCATGACGTCCAATTCCGAGGTGAAATCCATCCTGCTGGAGCGGGACGGTCAACTGCTGCTCGTCCTGACCACCTGGAACGGCGAACCGGAGACCGTGACGGTGTCTCTGGACAGCCAGAATCTGGACGTTGATCCCGAGACCGTCGTGGACGCTGAGACGGAGGAGTCCATCGAACTTGACGGGGATGAGTTTGCGCTCGAGATGGAAGGCTATGGCGTGCGCATGATTCGAATCAGATAGGATCCGGAAAAGAGTTCTGGAGGGGTTTTGAGTATAAGACCGGTAATGAACGGGAGAAGATTATGAAAAAAAATTATGCGGTAATGGAAATCGGCCGGCATGGCGTCAGGGGGATGGCAGATAGAATTAACATGTTCGTGTTCTGCGTCGTGATTCTGAGCTTTCTCTCCCCGCTGTCCGTTCATGGGCAGCCCGCTGAAATCGCCCTGGATTTTGATGAAGACGGGCTCGCCGGTGTTTCTTTCGATGGAATAGATGTGCTTTCGGATCCCGCCCCGAAGGTGATCCGCGTGGTGATGTCCGATAAATTCCGCGATCGCAACACTGAATCACAGAAACGCGAGATGTATGTGCCCGATGATCGCAACTTTTCGGAAGCGGATACGGAGATAATCAAGCGCCGTTTCGATCCGGGAAAGAAGGTTTGTACCCTGGAATTGGATTGGGGCGAAGTGATCATTGATTATCAGCCGGGGCCCGAAGGGCTTGATTTTCATGTGGAGGTGATAAACGAATCGGATAAAATCATCGAGTACGTGCGACTGAAACTTCTGGAGCTGAATTTTCCGGGACAGGTTGAGACCGAGTGGGTCAGGAAACTGCCCCGCTGGGCCGTTTCGGAGTGCAATATCGGCGGGCCTGACCTGCTGCGCGCGCTCTATCGGAAGGGCCGGCAGAGCGGTCAAGTGCTGTGGTTGAGCACCCAGCCGAACCGTCCCATGCGACAGAGGTTGCAGCGACGGGGTGAGGATAGATGGGAAGTTCAGGCACGCGCCGGGAATCCCGAGAGAGGAGTCGAGGTGAAATCGGGGCGTAACGGTTTCGATGGGATATGGGATTCCCGACCCATAAGGCCCGGGGGGAAAGACGAGTATGAGCTTAGCTTACGGTTTGCTCCCGGTGATGCCGACCCTTATGAGCTGGCCTCGGACGTTTACCGGCGATTCGGAGAGGCTTATCCCTCCACTTTCCAGTGGCCGGACAGACGACCGATCGCTGCGGTTCATGTGGCAGATTCCCATTCGGTGAGCGAAGAGAACCCGCGAGGCTGGCGCCATGGTATTAACCCGCCCGACGGCTGGAGTATAGAAGATGAGAACAGTCATGAGGTCTTTTATGAAGCTGCGATGAAGGGCGCGGAACGCATAATAGACGTTTGCAAGCGGATGGGCGCCCAGGGGGTTGTGGTCTGGCAGGTCGAGGGAATGGAGTTCCAGGGCCCGGCCTATTATGGGGAACCAAGGCATCTGCGCTATGTGGCTCCGGAGATGGACGCGGCCGCCGACGATTTCTTTGCCAAAATCAAAGATGCTGGCCTTCGAGTGGGTATTACCATTCGCCCGCCGATTCACTTGCCCCGAAGCGCCGAGACCGGCGAGGAAGTGAAGTGGGCGGAGATGACCAAACTGGTGGGACGCAACTGGATGCCTGAGATTCCCCGGAACAGTACCCATCTCTATGATCCCGAAGAAGCCTGGTGCGTATTGAACCGCCTGGCTAATAAGATCGAATATGCCAGAAAACGCTGGGGAGCGACGCTTTTTTATCTTGATACCAATAGCTTCTGGAGACCGCGCGTCCTTGGTGAAGAGGGGCCGACCGACTGGCAGACCAAACGGCTGCCGGCGGCCATGTTTGGAACTCTCAATAAAATGTTTCCAGATGTGCTGATTATACCAGAACATCAGTATCCGGAATATTGGGCCCATGGGGCTCAGTACCAGCATGTCCCCGGCATGTTTGGGACTATAACCCCGCCCGGCGTGCGTTATGCCTATCCGGAGTCTTTTTCGGTTATAACCGGCGATACCGGGCATATCCTTGAAAACCGTGCGAATTATGTCCGCGCCGCCGTGGAAGGCGACACTTTCTGGGGGCATGGTTGGTTTGGCGGAAGTATGGAAAAGATCAATGCCCTGTTTCAACCTGCCGTGAAGCTGGCCCCGTATCACGTTGAGGTGGACGCTGAGGAGAAGGAGATTTTGGTGACGGAGCGGGAGGTCGCCGGGCTCCAGGTCTCCGATGTCTTGGATAACGACGCGGAAGTAGAGGTTGTGGGACGTGAGAAGTTCGGGGAACTGGAGGCTCTGACTGAATTTTTTACCAAACGACTGGAGGCAGATGGCTCGGTTCCACAGAGGCGCGTTTATGTGCGCTATGAGGAGGGCATTTCCCCCGAGGCGTTGAATGCAGTGCTGGATGCTATAACCGCCGGGGGCGGGATAATAGCCTGGAGCCAGGCGGAGGAGGATTGATTACCGCACTGGAGTATTAACAGGAATAACCTGGTGAGATTGTAAACGGCAAGGTGCTTATTCATGTAACTTTTAGCACCCGGAACCGGGCACAATACATCGATGCCGGAATTCGTAAAGACCTTCACCCTTACATCTGCGGGATTTTGCTATGCCGTTTTTTTCGGTGAGTCAGACACGCCTTAAAACGCTCAAAAGCTACATAGAGAATCAGGAAGAACATCATAAAACTATGACATTTAAAGATGAATTGCGGAAGTTTCTTGATAAATGTTCTGTCGATTATGACGAAGAATATCTTTGGGATTAATTTGTCTGTAGAATTGCGGTGGCCGGAGGAGAAGTGTTGTAGGCCTTCAGCCCACAGAAAATGCGAAACGTGATATTACCCCAGGGCGCCGCGACTTTTCAGACCGCGTTACCCCGGGCTCAATTGTTATCACCCCGTTGGGGCTGAAAGGCCCATAAGTTAGAGCCACGATGCTATTCCCTGGGGGGGCTGGATCAGCAGAAACGGATGGAAGATCTGCCTACCGCGCCAACAAAAAGATGGGTGAGAGGGCATTGTGACGCAAATCGGAAAGAATCTAGCGCAAAGAGGGGTTGAGCCGCGGACTGCTTGGGTTAGAATACATAATGATAAGTGGTGTCGCAGACGCCTGGTTGCATTCTGATAAGACGTGTGGTGGAGATGCAGATCAGTCCCAGGAAACGGCCAAACCGACTCAAAAGACACGGGTTGCTTTGAGCCTCTGGCCGAAAGAACGTCCAATTGACCTGCTTTTTACCTGTCCGTCCGATCCTCAGACACGAGGAAAGGAAAAGAAAGTATGAAGACAGGAGATTTTCGGAAGTGTTGGGTGTCTTTTGTAGTTATGGCGTTTCTGGCACTGGTTTTCTCCCCATCGATGTTTGCCTCTCCGCCGGATACTGCTCTGGAAAGTGAGCCCCCACTTCCAAGGGCGGCGACCTGGCTCCGAGCGTACGGGCCACAATGGCAGATCAGGAAGATGGAGGAGGGTCATAAGCTGTTTTTTATGTTCAGCTTTAATAAGAGGAAAAAAGAACCGAACGACGACTGGGAAAACACATATCGGCCCATTTTCGAAAAACTGCAATATTACGCGGAGTTGAGCAGCGGGTGGTATCACCTTCCTACCAGCATGGACCCCGATAAAGCCGAGCCGAAATCGGACGGGTGGAAATACCGAACAAAATTTCCGAAAAATGCCAAATTCCCGGTCTGGGCCCAGGCTCAGGTAATGGGCGAAAAAGGAAGTCGGCGCTGGTTGCTGTTCACGTATGCACCGCTGGACGCCAGAAAGGACGTGACGATCACCATCCCGGGCTTCGGACCGGTCACCGTTGATGTGCCTGTGAAGGGTAAATACGTCATCGTCGATGAGAACGAAGGCGGGATTACGAAGACAATCGACATCCTTGAAATTGAATAATGGACTAAATTAAGCCCGCTGTTTTCACGAGCCGACAGTGCGCCAGTGCGCTCTTCTTCATAACGGCGAAAACTGTTGACACGCAGTTTTCAACGTTCCCCGGATTTCTCATCTGTGTGGCGCCTGATCTTTGCCCTGGCGCGCAGTCCGTCATGCTCGAAGGTCAGACCGAAATTGCCATCCCGAAGGTCCTGGATCTGTTCGGGCAGGCCGGGGCCGGGTTTTGGTTGGGCCGGGTGACCGTAAACGGTCGACTCCATGGTCTGGTGTTTTTTATTCCAGACATATTCCCCACCGCCGGGGCAGACCAGACGGGTATGCCAGAGTTTCTGGTGCATTTCGACAGGGTCTTGTTTCGGGAAAAGACGTTTCCATTCGTTGAGAATTATGAGGTTGCCCCACGAACGGTTCTGCATTATTTTCCGGTAAGAATTCATCTCGAGTGATTCGGCCAGGCTCAGCATCTGAGAATCGACTTTCAGACACAGGTTTCGTCCCAGCCAGGGTGTTTCTGTGGTCGGTTGGTTTGTGGTCCCTTTGGCCTTTTCTTTTCGTTGATTCTGCCGATTAAGCGATTCCTTGAGCAATGTTTCGTTCAGCGTGAGGATCAGGGCTGACCCCGACGGCGCATAATACACCGCAAAATCGTCGGGTGCGTCCTCGGGCATTTCATTTTTCGCCTGCTGAGAGGGACGAACGCGCACATAACTTCGGTCTTTATGTTTCCGTGTCTCCCAGATCGTCATTCCGGGGGCACTTTGCTGGATGAAACCCTTGATTGAAGCGAGGAAGGTCGTGAGTTTCATCGAACTGCTGACCCCGACGCGGAGCACGATGGGGAGCCGGTCGAAATTCTGCTCAAAGAAATCCTCCGGATCCCCGCTCTCTTCCAGCTCTTTCCAGAACTCCGTTTTCTCCGCATATACCGACAACGTCTGTCCGAGCCAGGAAAGGGGCGAGGTGCCGAACTGAGGACTTTGGAGGGGGCCAAATCCGCCGATTTGCTTTATGGTGTCCGAGTTTTTGTCGATGGACATCGCGAAATGGACAAGGGTGCCTTTATGAGGATCCGCCGTGTCAGCGACGATTTTTGCTCCCTGCGTCAGGTCGATAAAGTTCCTGTATTCGCTCCCTTCGATCAGAGGCATGACCGTGACATCGGCCCCGATTACGTCCGGTTTGACGGTAAAACGGACCGCGATTGGGTCGAAAAACTGCCGGAAATTTCTCTGGTATCCTTCCCGCCAGCGTCGGTAAGATTCCGCTTCGGACTTCGTTGCTTTATCGATTTCTAGTTCTACGATAGGAGTGAGAAACTCAAGGGTGCCGTATCGCATGGAACGCACGCCGTTCGGTTCGAGCCTGATTTCACCCGGTTCCGGGACCGGTGTCTTCTCCACGGCCAGGACCTTTCCGGGGGCGTTGGCCGTTACTTTTTCCAGATGTTGCGCCTGCAGATCTGATAAGAGCGCTGCGAAGCGTGTCCGTCGCGAGGCGCCGATTCGCCATTTCGGGCCGCACCAGCGGCGAATGGTGGCATCCGTGACGATCAAAAAGCCCGTTTCGTCGTCGGAACCGCGTTCGTAGCGGGACCGGAAGAACGTGTACTCCGGCAGGGCGCTCAGAGGTTTTCTCTCTCCCAGAGACGTCTCCACGATGCGCCGCAGTTGGGCGGGGGAGTTGGTAACGACGACCTGGTTCCGTATGACCGCGAGAAAGGAGCAGACGGAACGGTCGGCCGACCGGACCCCGGTAGCCTGGATTTTGCCGAAAGGTTTTTTGAAAGTTTTCACACGGGGGTCGTTTTGCGAAGCGGTTTTCTGCCGGCCGCGGATGGTTTTGTAGAGCGCCTCCGGGCTGGGGGTCTCGAACAGGACGGCGACATCGGCTCCCGTGCGCAGGTAGGGGTCGGCGCCGGTGAAAGCAACGCTTTTCACGAGCTGCGGGCCCATCATTCTGCTCAGCATGTCGGTCTTCAGGCAGAGCTGTTTTTCATAGCGCTGGCGGGTGCGGGCGTTTTCGGATCGAGGTTGGAGCAGTCTCAGGACGGGGGTCCCTTTTTCCGCCGCCTCGTCCATCAACGTGAGCATGTTTGAGAACGTCGAGAAAAACAGGGCGTGCTGGTCGGCGGGTATGAGAGCTGCCAGAGGATCTTTTTTCGGCTTCAGTCCTTCAACAAGCGGCTCCCATTCCATCTCCGCGACGCTGATACCTTCCAGATTGCCAATATCAACGGAAGGATCTTCCGATTCTCGGGCGAGACGCAGGAATTCATCGAGCTGCAAATTCTCGCTCATAGCGCGTCCCCCGGTGAAGACTGCATAGGTGTCGCGCATCCCGGTCGCTGCCCGGCGGGCCCTCCTGGACCGGCGAAGATCGTCCCGTCTTCCAGGGCCGCTGTTTTTGCGCGCGGTATTTGTCTGGTGTCGGAACCAGGCGGCGCCGGGAATGTCCGCACCGAGCAAATCGTCATAATGCTGCGCTTTGAGTCTGTAGAAGGCCTTCTCGGGATCCTCAGCGATTTGGACATCGGCGGGGACCTCGAACTTCACTACCGATGAGCTGTCTTCACCTCGGCCGGGGGGGAAATGGATTGTTCCCGAAACCGGCAGTTTGGCGGCCGTGCGGAGGGCCAGGGCGCCACGGTCGCGGAAGTTCCTGTGCATCCGCAGGTAGATTTCCCCGGGAGCATCGATTAAGGCGCGGATCTGGTGTCTGTTTCTGCGGAAGGTGCGCCAACCTATTCTTTCTGGAAGCTGCCCTTCGGTGATTTTGAGTTTTTCGGCGGGCACGATGTAATATTTATCTTCCGCCGCCTGCAGAACCAGGGTGAAGACCATCAGGGTCGCTACCAGTTTTGCCACTTTGCGCATAGTTTTTTCTCCTCCAGGGAAATCTAACCCGTCCGTGCAACAAGCCTTGAAGCATACCGGTTCAGAGGGGGGAAAACAAACTTTATGCAAACCAAGGAATTTGCGCTGTGGGTCATTTCCCTGTTTGATAACGCTGGACTGGCTTGAGATCGCCGCCGACTCCCGAACAGAGCCGGGCGCAAATTCCTCAAGTTTCCGTTCGGAAAACTCTTTGAAGATTCTTGTAATATAAACCTCATGTCTGGTGTCAATCATTCTGTAAACCTGCAACCCCGCTTCTCGACCGCATATCCTGCAGCCTCGAGTTCAGCTGAGTCCGCTCAGGCGGACGAAGGGGGGACTTGAGGCGGGCGAACGCTGAATCCGATAGTGTGGAAAACCGGTTCTTGAGGCTAAACCAGCTTCTCAACGGCTCTCAGAGCCGGATCTTGGGGTAAAAACTTTTCCCTGGCTATGCTAACTCGCGACTGTGGCAGTATTTCTGATCAACGCAAATGGCTCAAACCCGCTTAAGCCCCATGGGCGGTCAGTCATCTTCCGCGAGCCAGGCTTCGATCCTGGCTTCATCATCATCGGTCCAGGGCATGATGTCTTCGATGCAGAGGCGGTCGTATCCGCTGTAGATTTTCGCCATCATGTCCCGGTAGGTGCTGGCTTTCAGCTGCTGTTCGCGCCACTGCCGGAAACTTTCCCGGTCATACTGCCGCGTGCGGGAGTGGATCATGTCGGGATCGAAGTTTTCCGTAAGGATTGTGTCCAGCTCATTAACGATGTTGGGATTCTCAGCAGCGACGTTTTGCGTTTCCCATGGATCGTTCTCAAGGTTGAAAAGCTGAGGTTCGTAGCCGACGTATTTGATGTACTTCCAGGGGCCTCTGCGGAGCATGTACATCCCCGTGCAACAGCGGTCGCCGTTGTACTCGCTGAACACCCAGTCGCGACGGTCGGATGTTCCTCCCGTGAGGAGCGAGATCAAAGACTGTCCGTCCAGAGAGTCGGCAAAACTGCCCCCGCGGGTAACGTCTCCGTATTCGAGCCCCGCCATGTCCAGGAAGGTGGGGTAAAGATCGATCAGGGAAACCGGTGTCTCTATTTCACTGCCCGAGCAGACATCCGGTCCGGTCACGATGAGTGGTTCGTGGACGGACGATTCATACATGGTGCGTTTGAGGACCTGGTTTTGTTCCCCCGCCATTTCCCCGTGATCGCTGGAGAAGATCACATAGGTTGAATCGTTGAGACCCAGATCTCCAAGCGTCTGAAGCACTCGTCCGACCATGTCATCGAGCGCGGCGATCATAGCGAAATAAATGTGGCGCATTTCGCGGACGAGCGCTTCAGAGAATTTTCGGTCGCAGTTTTTGGTGATCCGCTGATATAGATCGACGGGATGGTCGGATTCTTTGACATCTTCCAACCCGGGTGGGATCTCGATCTTATCGGCGTCGATACGGTCCATGTGTTTTTTGAGCGCATTGAACGCGGGGTGGACAAGACCGGTGGTCAGGTAGAGCATGAAGGGGCGGTCGGAATCGGCCGATTCTCGCAGCCAGTCGATGGCGCGGTAGGTGTTCTGCCAGTCCCAGCCGTTGAGATCTTCATCTTCCATGACCTGTGGCATGGGAGTGCGCGAGATGGGGCGGTGGATACGGGCTGTGCGAGTCCAGGAGCCCACGCGATCGCGGATGGAGTGTTTGCCATAGGTGTAATCAAGGGGTCCGAACGTCGCCGTCCGGTATCCGGCGTTTTCGAATGCCGTGCGGAACGTCGGCACGTCCTTGCGAATCCCCTCGTGGTTATTCCAGCAGTCATAGTGGTGAGGGTACTTGCCGGTCCACATGCTGGCCCGCGAGGGGTTGCAGACGGGGCAGTTGCTGTAGGCGTTGGTGAAGAGCGTGCCGCGACGCGCGAGCGAATCGAGGTTGGGGGTGGCGTTGCGGATGGGGGCGTGGCCCATGCAACCCATTTTACGCCCGTCCATGCTCTCGGCGTGGATGAAGACAATGTTCGGGGAGTCTTGTGAACCCATCTCTGGATCTCCATAATTTTGGTTGGCAAGGACGTGAGAGGATAGCGGGGCGGGGGAGTTGTTTCAATCGTAAAGGCAAGGGACTTAAGGGACGGAAGGGACACTTGCAAAGTAACAGTATTCTGTTTAAAAAGATATGTCTCTTGAGTCCCTTGCGTCTCTTTGGTCCCTTCTGGGTTTTCCGGGTATTTCGCATGGCAGACAGCTTTATCCCACCACATGGCGGCTACCGCAAGTTGCTTTCCTACGAGAAGGCGACAATTGTTTATGATGCCACGGTATATTTCTGTGATCGCTTTTTGAGCAAGAAGGACCGGACTTATGACCAGATGATCCAGGCGGCCCGATCTGGCAAACAGAATATCGTCGAGGGGAGTCAAGCCTCTGGCACCTCGAAGTCAACCGAACTAAAACTTACAGGGGTAGCACGGGCCAGCTTGGCGGAACTTCTTGCCGACTACCGTGACTTCCTTCGGAAGTGGGATATAGAAGAATGGCCCCGGGAGCACCCGTATGCGCAACGTCTGAGCGAACTGAGCCGCCAGCGACCAGCGACCTATGAAACGTTTCGCAAAGGGATTGAGCATCCCGACCGTGCGATATGCATTAATGTCATTATCGGGCTGATCAAACTGACTAACTTTCTTTTGGACAAGCAGATAGAACGGCTCGAACGCGATTTTGTTGAAAAAGGCGGTGTGCGCGAACGTATGTTCCGCGTCCGAGTGAATAAGCGTGATAGAGAACGGAACGATTCAGAATCCCATTATTGACCGGCCCCTTCCGTCCCTTAAGTCCCTTCACCCCGATTTGACAACCACAGGGAGTGTCTCGCTAAAATAAGTCCGTCAGAAACAACACACACTTCTCCGGAAGTTACGTTTCCGGGAGCCGTTGTTACACGCTGTTTCTGCCTGCGGCGACCGATATCCGGCTCCGGGGTCGCTTCAGGCCTTTTCTGAGGATTACTGATCATGGGAACAGTATTGATTGCTGTGGGTGCATTCGTATTCTATCTGATCGCCTATCATACGTACGGCCGCTGGCTGGCACGGAGTCTTTTTGGGCTCAGCGACGATACCACCACCCCGGCCCACGAGCTGGAGGACGGTGTGGATTTCGTTCCCTCGCGGAAAGAAGTGGTTTTCGGTCACCACTTCACCTCGATATCAGGGACCGGCCCGATTGTCGGCCCGGCGATCGCTGTGATCTGGGGATGGTTGCCGGCACTTATCTGGGTTCTGGTGGGATCGGTGGTAATGGGGGCGGTGCATGATTTCGGGGCCGTTGTGATGAGCCTGAGAAACCGTGGGGTCTCGATCGCTGACCTCACCGGTGAGGTAATTTGCCGCCGGGCGAAAACCCTCCTGCTGACTGTTGTGTTCTTTGAACTGCTGATCGTGGTGGCTATCTTTGTGCTCGTGATCGCGAGCGTCTTTGCGATGTATCCCCAGTCAGTTATCCCGGTCTGGTGCGAGATCCCGATCGCGATTGTTCTGGGGGTTGTTATCGGGCGGGCAAAAAGCAGCAAGACCATCTGGGTTGCGTCGATCGCGGCAGTCGGCCTGATGTATGTGACCGTCTGGATCGGTTACCAATACCACATCAGCATGCCGGCGCTCCTGGGTTTCCCTCCGACGTTTGTCTGGGCGATTATCCTGTTTGTTTACGCCTTTCTGGCCTCGGTATTGCCGGTTCAGAGGTTGTTGCAACCACGGGATTTCATCAACAGCCACCAGCTGTTCATTGCGATGGGACTTTTGTTTATCGGTGTACTTGTGGCACATCCGACCATAGCGGCCCCGGCCACGCGGCAGAGCGTGGAGAACGCACCGGCATTTATCCCGTTTCTGTTCATCACGGTGGCGTGTGGCGCGATCAGCGGGTTCCACGCGCTGGTGGGATCCGGCACGAGTTCCAAGCAGATCTCCGCCGAGAGCCACGCCCAGCTGATCGGTTACGGTTCGATGCTGACCGAAGGGATGCTGGCGGTGCTTGTTATTCTGGCGGCCGGAGCCGGCCTGGCAATATCATACAATGACAGTATCACGCTGAAACCGACCGACGTGACAAAAATTGAGGATGAAGCCAGGCAAACAGAAGTTGTGGGGTGGGCGGATTCCCTGGCCAGCGGCGAATCGATCCCGTCAATGCCTTCACAAAAAGAATTGAAACAGAGCCTTCCAGAGGATGCGGCTGGTGTTGTCGGCACGCTTGGAACCCTGCGCGAGTTCCGTCAGATGAATGGCGAAAAACCTCTTGAGCGTGTGGATTCAGACGAGTTGGGACGGAACTACGCTGTGAAGCTTGACGGGGAAAGCGCCTGGAAATGGCATTATCGGAAATGGGATGCCGCCAGCGGGTTGGGCCCGAAACTCAAAGCCTTTGTCGATGGGGCGGCCAACCTGATGGGAAGTTTCGGAATACCCGTTGGCCTGGGAGTGGCCATAATGGGTGTCTTTGTGGCGAGTTTCGCCGGGACAACGCTCGATACGGCTACCCGTCTGCAGCGTTATATCATTGCGGAGGCCGGTGAGACTGTTAAGGTCTCTGTTTTGAAGAACCGTTACGTGGCGACGGCGTTCGTTGTGGTAACGGCGGGGGCACTTGCATTGTGGGATGGAAAAGGCGCCGGTGCACTGGTGCTCTGGCCCCTGTTCGGGGCCCTCAACCAGCTGCTGGCATCTCTGGCGCTTCTGATTCTGGCGGTGTATCTGTATCGACGGGGCAAACCGACCTGGATGGTTACGCTGCCCCTGGTTTTCATGCTGGTCATGACCGGATGGGCGATGGTGCTGAATATCTTAAAGTTCCAGGGTGAGTCCGCATGGCATCTGCTGATCATAAGCGGGATCGTGCTGGTGCTGCAGGTCTGGCTGACCGTTGAGGCCGCGATTATCTGGTTCAAGGTGCGCAAACAGCGTCAGGAGGGCTCCGTGGAGAAGGGCGGTTAAAAGATCGGGTGAGAGGGATTCTTTCACAACTCACCATTATGTTGTTGACCCGTAGAGGTGCCTTCGGCCGCTTCCGTCCCCTGGGTCCCTTTTTCCTGTAATGACGTTTCACTGCAGCCTCGGGCTTCGAGTCTTTGGCCCGTTCAGTATGACAGGCATCTGCCTGGTATGTGCTTGGTATGTGCGTTTAGCATGCGTCACCGTCTCCCCCCTTCAGGCTCAGAGGCCCGGCGGCGCACTCAGCTGAACTCGAGTCTCCATAACCATTTGCTTCATCGCGGACGGCGGAAAGCTCGCAGGCAATGCCTGCGCTACTGTAACGGCATCACTTTGCGTTTCATGTTGCTTTTCCACCTTCCGGAGGTAGAATGCCGGCCGACGATCGAGGGGCGGAAGGCATATTATTACTCAAATAAGCGGCCTATCTATATTTGGAATTTATTAGAAATCGGCCCTTCCAGCGGAAAATGCCCTTGACGGCTGCAGTAAAGACGGTATAATGATCGCGAATGCTTTGTAGAAAACTTGCCCGAATATGGCCAGTGGGAGGAAAAATGCCAGGAATTAATTCAGGAGTGACGGCCGCCTCGCTTGTGGAGCATCTGGAAGCCCTCATTGCCAGCGACCGTTTTGGGCCGGGTGATCGTTTGCCGACGTTTGCTGAGTTGCGCGAAAGGTTTGGTTGCGCTACGAATACGATAGATCGGGCATATTCTGAGCTGGAAACCAGAGGGGAAATTGAGAGAATTGCCGGCAGCGGTGTTTACGTTTCTGAGCCCCAGGTGGGCCTTACGAACGGTCTTATTGGGTGTTTGGGCGGCGGGTTCCAGGAGCATTTGCCTTATTGGATGCGATGTTTGAAGGGAATCCGTGGTGCCGCGGAAGCACGGGAATCCCAGATCGTTATGTTGTCGAACGAGGGCCTTTACCGCCTGAAAGATCGGATCGAGGGGTTGCTGGTCTCGGGAGAGGAGAAACATCTGGAGCCGCATAGAGAAGTCCTGCAGGAACTACCGACCGTGGCAGCGCTCTATCGCATTGAGAATTGCACGAGCGTGGTTGCCGACGATTACGCGGGAGCGCGGATGGCAACCGACCATTTGCTCGAACTGGGACATCGCCGTATTGCGGCCATGTTCTGCGGACCCGAGAACACGATGGCCAGTATGAGGTTGGCGGGGTATCGTTCCTCGCTTGCGATGGCCGGGATCACGCCCGATCCGGAATGGAACCGAATTCTCCCGATTGAGGTGCAGGGAGGATTTACTGAAAACGCCCGGCTTGCCGTTCACCAATGGATTGAAGACAACTGGGATGAAAAAGGATTTACCGCCCTTTTGATGCAGAACGATCAGGGCGCTACGGGAGCGGTTCAGGCTTTCCGCGAAGCCGGAATGCGGGTGCCCGACGACGTCAGCGTCGTAGGTTTCGACGGCACCGAAGCCGCTTATCACTGTCACCCCCGACTCACAACGGTCAAAGTTCCTCTGGAACATATCGGCGAACGGGCCGCGCAGGTGCTTATCGACAAGATCGAGAACGGCGGCAACGGCGACGAAGTCATTATTCAGCCAACGGAACTGCTGGTGCAGGAATCAACCGCACCGCCGCCGAAACAAATGTAAAGGAGCAAAAACATGTTCGAAGGTGCCAGGAGTTCTTGCGATTGCCGAAAGCGCTCTCTCGTTGGCGCGACCAAGGTCGGGCGCGGTTTCACCCTGATCGAACTGCTCGTGGTCATCGCCATCATCGCCATTCTGGCGGCAATGCTCATGCCGGCGCTGCGCAGAGCGCGGATTGAAGCCCAGCTTGTATCTTGCATGAACTACCACCGGAATCTTTATCAGCCTGTTATGCTCTACAGCGGCGACCACAGCGGAATCGTCCCCCGGGTGAACACCCGCAATGAAAATCTGCACGATGCCGACTACATGACGAGGATAATCCGTAGTTGTTGGGCGCATGATAACAAAAAAGTCCATCACTACTGGGGAGGCGCCATCGCAAAAGAGGGACAACTTGTCGAAGATCTCCTTTTGGCGTGTCCGGGCACAAAAACAACGAATTCATGGAGCGGGAAATCGTTGATGCAGTGGTACGCGACAAATCGAATGAGCGATTGGGCCAACCCCACCTGCAACAACTGCTCGACGGTATCTAATTTCATGCTGACGTCCAAACAAATGTACAAAAAAGGTCGGGACGGGGAATGGGAAACCAACCGCCACGAATGGCACTCAGAGAGCAATTACACCGAATGGCCGTATATGAGCGGCTCGACCTGCCGGTGGACTAATGTCTTCCAAAAGCGAAGCGTTCTGATTGTGGAATCTGTTGGAGCATTCTGCAAGCCACAGGTAAAACACATCGAAAGCATGCATGGCGGAAAGCCCGGTTCAGGCCGCGCTTCCATGAACGTCACATTCTCCGATGGATCAATCAAGGGTTGGAGAAATTGGGACGACATGAGCAAGTGGGACAGCACATACTATTATCCGCACAATGATCGCGATAACTGGGGCTTTTGGTATAACGTCGCCGATAGAATGGCAGACGGGCACTTTTTCCACTAAGTCTTATAGTTCGCTACATAACCATGAGAAAGCAGAGTCAAGAAACCTTCACCCTCATCGAACTCCTCGTGGTGATCGCGATCTTAGCTATTCTCGCGGCAATGCTCTTGCCGGCGTTGGAAGAAGCCCACTTCCAGGCAACGAGGGCGAAGTGTCTGGGCGAACGAAACGAGAACTACCTGCAGCTTATTATGTGGACCCAGGACCATAGCCAAACGGCTGGAAAAATACGAGGTTCTACGACGCGCATGAACGCATGCAAAAATGGGCAAGAAAGCACCTTAAACACTGAACAGCTTTTTTAACCGGAATAGGGAGCAAAAAAATGCGTAACAGACGGGGGGATATCGCCAGGCGGGGGTTCACACTGATTGAACTTCTGGTCGTTATCGCCATAATCGCCATTTTGGCGGCGATGCTCATGCCGGCCCTGGAGCGGGCACGGGAAGAGGCAAAGCGGGTTAGCTGTTCGGCTAATCTGCATCAGCTTGGAATGCTGGCTGCTATGCATGCGTCGGATCATCAGGGCTGGTTCCCCATGACAATGCACAATAATCAGGACAAATACGGTCCATATGGCTACCTCCGCTACTGGCGCCTTGAACATGTCTACACGCACGATGATCGGTGGGTGGGAGACGAATGTAATCCCAATGGCTGGCATCGACCGGAAAATGCCTGTCCATATGATTACACGATGATTGGAACCGCCTGGAAGCATTACGGCACACTGTGGAGCACTTGGCAGTCATACGGAGCTAACCGCGATATACTTATTTGCCCTTCTTCAAAAACAAATAACGTAGGTGAGACTGTCAGTGCCCGGGGCTCCAATGCCATCAAGGCGGCGTACGCATGGCTCTCGGGCGCACAGCACTCCTGGCAGGGAGATAGCGACATCGGGCGTATGGGACGGCGAGTACCCGCCATTAAAGCGGTGGAAAAAGGATTATCCCATAAGCCGCTTGCCTCAGATATTGTCGTGTGGGGCGCTACAGACAACGCTTCTTGGACCAACAAATATAAGGAATGCAATCACGGGAAACTCCCGATGGTTGATGCGCAAAATATCCTCTTCGCGGATGGCCATGTGGGCACGGAAATCGAACGTTACCAAAAACCCCTCAATCAACTGCAGTACCAATACAATCGGTACGCAAGTTGGACCGCGCAGTACATCCTGTGGCATTGGGGAACCGGAGAATGAACTTGCGAAACAACAGAATGCGTCAAAAATCTTCTTGTCCGCTCCAAAGGATACAGAGATCGTCCGCTTTCACTCTTATCGAGCTCCTGGTCGTCATCGCGATCATAGCAATTCTTGCGGCGATGCTCATGCCGGCGCTGGAGAGCGCCCGCCGCAGTGCGCGCAACACCAAATGCGTCGGCCAGGTGCGACATTTGAATCTGTATTTTAATCTTTATTTGAATGATTTTAATTCGACATTGCCCTGGGTGAGATCGTCGGCAAACCCGTCCACGTGCCAGACCGCACCTTTCGGCGGACCCTTGAGTGGATTTGGCGAAATAATCGGAGCAGGATATATAACGAACGCCGACGTGCTGTATTGACCGGATGTGGTCGTCACCAGCGCGTGGGGAAGCGGGGATCCTGCCAGGGCACGGGAGAGAAAAAGGGAACGTCTGATACAGGACGTCGAAAATGTTACCGACAGTCGCGTCGATTATAATCTCGGCTGGTGGGGTGGAGCGCCGACCCTCAGGCAGTTCCGCTCCGGGAAAGGATTCGGCCGCCATACCGGCGGTCGCAAGACGGAATACTGGGTGGCCGATGGATTTGGATGTTTCCCTTATTATTACAAGAAAAAATCGCACAATTACGGGGAGTTCTGTAACCTCGGCCGGGTCGATGGTGCTGTCCACACCATAAAAAATTACCCTGATATACAGCCCGACACCGGTTCGTACGGATATTACAAACCTCATAACGACCGGCCCGGTTGGGGATGGTGGCGGTATTTCGGGGCGGGGCGCGGGATGGACTGAACCATGGGTCGTAAAAAGCAAACCCCTGCCGGTCGCCGACCATTACACTCGTTATGCCGGGCTCAAGGATGACCCTCGTTTAGCAGGGGACTTTTCTGACAGGGGATGTGAGGGAGTGAATAGAGCAGAATGTTCTACGGCCCTCGGGCATGACTGTTTCGCCTTCACGGTTTTTGAAAGTGCCAGAGTCCGTCTTTCAAGCGAAACACGACTTTCGGCCCGCTGCCAGGATTTATAGTGATTTTGTCGTCAGAATAGTTACACGAAGCTGAAGGTCGGTTCGCGTCCGCATCTCCGGGCGTCAATACGGTTATGAGCGGTCGCTTGAGATCTGCGGTGTACTCTCCCGAAACGGTATGCCAGTCGCCGGGACCGGATTCGTCGACCTTCGCCCAGTGCCATCCGCTGCTGAATTTGCGATCCTTTGCGCTTAGTTTCAAAGCGTGGCCGAAAATTTCCATGAAAAGTTTTCCGTTTTGACCCGCAACCAGCATGCGGGCCGGTTGTTGTTCCGTGGGCAGTTCCGGTTTCCAGGCGGTCTGATACTGCGCCGTGATTTTTCCCGGTTTGTTTTTGGCCGGCAGAATGTCGTCGAACACGATCGTATAGTCGGTGCCATGCATGACGAGCAAACGACGCACCCGTTGTGCGGCTTTTCGATAGCCTTCCGTGGAGTCCAGAACGACATGTCTCCAGGGACCTTTTTCGTGGGCCATCGTCACACGCGAACCTCTGACGCCCGGTCCCTTGCCATCGACAAGTGGCAGTGTGTGATCGGTGGCTTTGCCTTCGTAGTAGCCGGGGTCCAGCAGATAGACTTCGCCGTTGGCGTGGAGGACGTAACTGCCCAGATCTTTTTGTTTATGGTGGGTCAGCGGTCCCCGGCTCCCTTTGAAGCCGACTACCAGGTCCGGTTTGAATGATGTGTCGGACCGTATGGCTCCCCAGTGTATCGATTTCAGGTAGGCGAGGGTGGGCACGCCGGGGAATTTGTCCGGGGAGGGTTGTTTGTCCCGCCACAGGAATGCGAACGGTGCCCAGACGCCTCGCAGACGCGGCGTCTCTCCGCCTTTGACGCAGAGATCGGCGATCCAGAGCATCAGCGGTTGGTCGTAGCGGCTGCCGATATCCGCGCAGATGGCGTAACCCCCGAGCCACGGCTCACGGTTGTCGTTGAAGGCGAACATGCCTCCGTTGCCACCGAGCTGGGTGCGGACGAAATTGCCCATGTTCTTGAGGTGCGGATGCTCAAGGAGCCCGCGGTCATCACCGGTGGCGTTGTTGAGGGCATGGGCGAGAATCAGGTGGAAGCTGCAACCGTAATCCCAGTATTGCGCTCCCTCCCGACAACCACCGTCTGGGGTGATGCATTCGTCCGGGTAGCGTTTTGCCTTTTTGGCGGCGATGTCGACGGCTTTCTTTGCATCCGGGGTGCTGTGCAACAGAGCGAGGCCAGCCAGCATTCCGCCGCTGTTGCCGACGGGCACGGTGTTGCTGAAATTGGGTCCCGCTCCGAGAAACCAGGAACCGCCGGCGTCCTTTAGATAACCGCTAATCATGCGGTCGAGGTAGTCCTGGAACGAGGCCCGGTCTTTGGGTGACAGCTCCCTGAACAGTATGTCGTAGGCGATCGCCATGCCCGTGACCCCCATCATCGCAAAATCGCTCGACTCGGTTGCTGACCATCCTTTACGAATGCTTTTGATGGCTCGTTCCTTGTAGGTTTCTTTTTCGGTCAGGGCATACGCGAAGGCGAGGCTTATTGCCTGCAGGTTGCCCTGAGGCTTTTCTTCCATGTTTTTCCGGGCGTGGCGGAGGACCAGTGCTCGATAATGGCGGAACATGGGGTCCTTGAACTTTTCGCGGAGATCGGGCAGATCCTCGGCGCTAAAGTAGAGATACGGGTGCGGTGAGTACCCGAAGAGGGGAGTGCCGGCGAACTTTTTTTCGCCTGTCTTCACGCGCACCTCTGCCTGCCCCGTTTCACCCGGCGGGACCCGGATTTGGGCGCGTGCAGCGTTCTTTATCTCTATAATTTCGGCTTTTTTGCCGTTGAAGCTGAAGACTGTGTTCTTCTCAAAGCCAGCGCCGACGGCTGTCACCACATCCCCACCGCGCGGCAGGGCTTCGCGGGGACGGAATTCTTCGACCATTCGACCGTACGGAACACCGCCTTTCAGCGTGCCGCTCAGACCATTCCGATTGATGACGGTAAGGGGATAATATTTTCCGGTCGGCAGGTCGGGCAAGATACAGGTGAGCTTTTTAGAGGAGTCGACACGGATATCTCCCGCCTCTTTGCCTCCGAGGAGCACGCGGCATTTTTTCTGAAAATGATGTCCTTCGAGAGTCAGTCGGGCCCCGCCCGAAAGCACCGGTTGTTGCGGCAGGTAGTTTTCTACGATTGGAGCCGGCGGGGAGCTCAGAAGGCGCCCCTGGATATCCCGAACAATGCCTTTCATCACGAAACCGGCGTAGCTCACGTGGACGTTCTCGACGGGCATACGTTTCACCGAAACGTAGCGGAACGGGACCTCAGCAATGTTCTCGGGCATTTTCCATTCGCCACTCCAGAATGGTTTGTCATCATTTTGGCGGAGTTCGGGCCAGAAAATTGTGAACTTCACGGTGTTATCGGGAAGGCGTTTGATCCGGAACTTGATCGTGTGTCCGCCGGGATGTTTCATCGGCCAGTCGACGCTGGCGGTGCCGCCGCTGCTGCGGTCGATGAGATTTGAAAGGACGCGATCGCGAAAATTTGAGTAGGCTCCGCGTCCTTTTTCAATGAGGTTATAGAAACCACCTTTCCTTACCGATGCTGCCATCCCGCCCATGTGCACGCCGAAGCAGACGGCGATATCGTCCTTCCCCATTTCTTCCGGCGGGGCTGAGGTCAGACCAACCGCGACGCCCGGGTAGAACCAGCGCTGTTTGAGGGCGCGGTCCATGCGCACTTCCCAGGAGAGTTCGAAAGGCTCCGTGCCGACATCCCACTGGCTCCAGGCGTAAGCGTGGCTTTTGATATATTTTTTGACTGCAACCGATTTGAAATGAAACCCGGGATCTTCGCCTGGCCCGTGCCACTGAAGGGAAGGCGGCTGGAGTGTCGTCTCTATGTTCCAGCGGGCGGGCCTTTTTGTTTGTTCGAACCGTTCGACGAACACATCGTCGCCGGGGCGGGCGGGGGGAGCGGTTGCGAAGAATGTGGCGAGATATATAAGCACGGGGAAAATGGCGTGGTGGATATGTCCAGTCATACGTATTCCTTTGAATCTCCTGAGGCATACAAGCGTGTGATGGTAGCCTTATCTGCAAACTTGTGTGGTAAAATTACTCCATCCTATTCAACGCCCGGCCGATGCACCAGGCCAGATGATGGAGTTTCTTATTTTTGCGGGCATCGGCCCGGACTTTTTTCAGTGCGTCGCGCGCTTCGGGTCGACCGGTTCTGGCAAGTGCATTTGCTGCGGAACAGCGTGTGTAAATCCCGGGCTCGTTCTTCAGGCAGCGGATAAGGGCGGCTGTGGCTTCTTTACCGCCGATTCGACCGAGGGCGTCATAGGCGAGCTGTTCGAGGTAGTGAAATTCGGGGATCATGAGGATATCGGGGTGTTTTTTGAGCAGTTTTTCCCAGACCTCCGCCTGGATCATTCCGGCCGACCACTTGTCTTTCGGTCCGCGCGGACGCCAGAAGAATGGCGTGTCGATGTAGAAGACCTCGCAACCCCATCGTTCCTTCGCGTATTGAATCTTGGCGTCGAGCTGATGAAAGACCGGATCTCTGGGATATTTTTCAAGAACCGGTGTGTGGCGGTGGACAACCTTGTTTTCTTTTTCGACATACTTTACCTGGGTGGGGCGTATGCAGACGCCCGGTTTGAGCCCGGCCTCTCGTATGTGCTCGAACATCTCATCCGCCACGTCGTCCATCACCGGATTGAGAATCTTTGTGAGCCGCGGATCGCCGATATAGGTGGTGGGGTGGGGGAAAGAGTTGCCCTCTATGTCCCATATGATAATGGCCTGGGCACCGATCTTTTTCGAAGCGGCAATGTTGCGATCGATCGCTGAAAGAATACGTTTCCGGAACTTCTCGGTGGCTCTGGGAAGCTCGACGCTTTTGGGGTCTTTGAAGTAATTTAGAATTTTTTTCTTGTCAAGTCCCCCGCCGAAAAAATGTCGGGTGATGGGAGAACGGTCGTGCCAGTTCAGAAGCCGCGGATGCGTCTGCCGGAACGTGCGAAAAACATCCGCGGCCAGGTCGAGCGGATCGCTGCCGGCGGAACCAAACCGGATCGAAATTTGGTACCTATCGCTTTTCCCGGGGGCGATCGGGCGGCGCAGATAGAGAGCATCGTAGATCATTTTTTCACCGCCGGCCGTCAGATTTGTGGTCAGCTTTTTGCTCTTGCGTTTCTGGAGAGCGAGGCGGAGTGGGCGATCCATCTCCAGATTACAGAGGACCATCGTGCCGCCGTCCCATTTCGCCGGAATGACAGTGGGAGCTCCGACGTTGTGGCGGGACGGACCGGCCGTTAAATTTTTCGCGAGATGGAAAGTCAGGACGTTCATATCGACCAGGTGAAGCGTATGCCTGGACCGATTTGTTACACGAACGGATAGATCCAGCCGATTGTTTCGGGGTTGGTAATTGCAGGTGATTGCGCCCCATTCATAGCGCATGTGGTAGATTTTTTTCTCTTCCTCGAAGGACTCCTCCGCGTTCTCAAGTTTTCCGCGATATGTCGAGTGGTCCTGCCGCCGGAAGACCACGCGACGGAGCCGGGGTGTGCCCGTTTCGAGGATTTGTTTGCCGTTGACCTGGATGGACCGGAGTCCTTGCGGACCGAATTGGACATCGGTTTTCGTTTCGGCAGACAGGAGGGTAGAGGGGGCGAGGAGATATGAGAGGGATAGGATTGCCAGGAGCGGAATGCTGATATTTCTGCAAACGCTTTTTATGTGAGAGACCATCTGGTTATCCTCCCATAATTTCGCAAGGACCGCAGAGGGAACTTGCCAGGCAGAAGGTGCGTAACTGCAACGGTATAAGGCGATTTCTCAGTCCTCAAGCCTCAGTGTGCCGAACCTTCCGACGCCGTGGTGGAGACGCTGGCCTTTGACCCAGCTGTAGGGCAGCATGGCGCCGGTATTGTAGTCCCGGCCGGTCGTGGCCCATTCGCTGCGGGTATCCGTGGCGGCGCGGGTGCGGTTCAGTTGAAGACCCATTTCTTGACCGTTTTTCGGTGTTCCCTCAACTCCCGGACTTTTCCACGGGATGGCCAGTTCGACCGTCCACTTGTCTTTCTCTTTTCCGGTGGCAATGTCGCAATCCATATCAGCTTTCAGGTTGAAATCGCGATAGTAGCGAAGCAAGCCCTGATGGAGCAGTCGGCCTTCGGCGTCCCAATCGTTAAATCCTTTTCCATCGGCGAGTGCCCCGGCTGCGTTGATGGCGAAGCGCACGTACGTTTCTCGGTCGTGGTTGACGTCGAGGAAGATTTGAACGTTGTCGTCGGTCCATATCCTTTCGTCGTCTCGTTTGTCGGCCTTCATGCGAAGGGAATCCATGGGTTGCAGGCATTCGAGTGCGACGTAAAGGGCGTGATCGTCCCACGCGAACCGCGCTGACGTCTGGCATTCGGCCTCGTGATAGGTGTGGAAGAGTTCCAGGTGGTTGACGGAGTCAGCCCCTTGCCAGGCGGCATCGTCGAGCCGGCCATCGATTTTGGGCGGGTTCGAGGTTCTCGCGGCGATTGCCGTGCGATCCTTTTTTGCAGGGATATCGGTCGGCCAGTCGTCGGTGGGGAACGGTCCCGCCGGCAGACCGGCCTCGTTGTAGAGGTTGAAAAGGGTATTTCCATGCATGGCGTAGCGGACCGCCGCCGGGTTTTTAATTTGATCGTGCCAGCAGACGATCTGCTCGCCCTCGATTTTGGTCTGCGCCCGGACAAAATGCCGATCGGCTCCGGCGATGAGGAATCCTTCAAGCTGTTCTTTTGTTGCGGGCGTGGGCGGAACCTCGCGGGCGGTGAGCCCACCGCCGAGGTGTGTGAAGGAGAGCCGCGCGCGTCCGTTCTGTATTTTCATTGAATCAAAGACCGGGCCTCGGGCGACGATATCCTCGCCGTGGACGTATTTACGGGCGAGCAGGCTGAGTCGCTCGCCGACGGGGGCTTTGTTGTCGGGATGGATATCGCCCACCTCGCCCAGGTCGATTGTGACGGCGGTATGGACGTTCGGCAGGACGTTCTGGATCTCCCAGTCGGCTTCCATGACGACGCACCAGGGGTTGATGTGGGATGGTTTTGAGGCCTTTTTCTTCTGGGGGTAGTGGGGAAGCTGAACGACCATGAAGGGCCGGTTTTGTCCGCCCCAGCGATTTCGCCAGTCCTCAATCAGCACTTTCAGTTCTTTCTGGTAGCGTCGTGCGATATCGAACCCCCATGCGTTGGATTCGCCCTGGTACCAGCCGAATCCCCGGATTGTGAAGGGAGCAATTTTGGCCATCTCGGAGCGACGGAAATTGATACCGGGTTCCTGGCCGGCGGGATTCATCAGAGACTGTATGGCTTTCTTTTTGTTGCCCCCTGATTTTGTGAGGACTTTATCCCACTTTTTTCCCAGAATCTTCGAAAGATACTCGGGCGTGGCGGTTCGGTCCCAGGCTTTGACGATATCACGCTTGAGCTGCGGATCGTTCGTCAGAGCCTCGCGGCTGATCCAGCTCTGGATCATTGTCCCGCCGCGGGCGCAGACGATCATACCGACCGGCACGTCCAGATCGCGATGGAGTGCGCGGGCGAAATAGAAAGAGACCGCGGAGAAACCTCCCACGTTTTTCGGTGATGTTTCAACCCAGCGGGGCTGATCCGGATTGGGTCTTGGGGGCGAGTTGTAAAATCGGATCTTCGGGAGGTCGGCTTTCGCGATGGTTTCTTTCGCGGTCAACGATCCTTTAACTGACATACCCATGTTGGATTGTCCCGAGAAGAGCCAGACTTCCCCGACGAGGACATTGGAAAGAGCCACCTCGTCGTCGCCGGACAGGACCCGGAGCGTGCGCGATTTCGCCGATGTTTTCAGCGGTTTGAGTTGGAGTTTCCAATGACCTTTTTTGTCTGTTTTTGCGGTGGCGCTTTGTCCGGCGAACTGAACGGTTACTTCGGAGTTGGGCGGGGCAGTCCCCCAGATCTGGACCGGCAACTCTCGCTGGAGGACCATATTATCGGTGAACGGACGAGCGAGTTTCAGGTCCGCCAGGGCGGGTGCACTAAAACAGCTCAGGGCCAGCAGGAGCAGCAGGACTTTATGTGCGATTTCCATTTTTGCCTCGGAACAGTGGTTTTACTCAATCAGAAGCGTCAAAAAATCTCTTTCCGGGACGCTGATTGTGAAAGTTTTTTTACCGTCGCTCACGATCTTGAGCTTATCGAGTTTATATTTGCTCTGGCCTTTCCAGAAAAGAAGATTTCGGTCCAGGATTTCCGTGGGACCTTTCTCAACTTCTCCGTAGCCGTTATTGCTTTCAGCATCCAGGCGGTCGAGAACTTTTTCCCGTTTAAGGAAGTCCGGCATACTCTCCAGGTTTTGGACGCTCCAGCCATCGGGCAAGCCAATTTTTCCGGGATCAATTGTCAGCTGAACCGTGCTGTTTTTGTCCTCGGGGTAATGCATATTCATTACCATCATAAGGACCTTTTTCTTTTCCGCGTTGTCGGGATGCGGCCTTGTCCAGAAACTGACCCTGTATTCGGGATCTGTTGTCTCGACATAGCCGCCATCCTGCCAGTACCCGTGGAAATCTACATCTTCAGCTCCGATGCCCCATTGGGCGCGATATTCAACGATGGGCCTGGCGCGAACATGGGTGTGAACCTCGGGGACGGTATCGTGGAGCCAGCACCAGCCGAAGGTCTGGCGCCCGGGGAGGGCCCACTGGGATCCGCCGCGTCCGGCCATTGTCATCCAGACCGGTACAAACCCGAATTTCTGGGAACGTCCGATCGTGCGCATATACTGCTCATTGATATTGTCCATGATATCCTGCTGCGGCGTGGGGATATTCGGTTCACCGAACATTGCGATATCGGTAGCACCGATGGCGTAGGGCGCCATCATGCCCGATGTGTGGACCCAGATGAAGGGATCGACTCCCTGATCGATTATGCACTGTCGCACCCTGTAGAGGAATCTGCGCTCGAGCGTAAGGCCCACTGACGGTCGGATCGATCCGTCGGGCAGGACTTTTCCCTGTCCGTTAAATACGTTGTAATCGGGGGCGAAGTAGCATTCGTCGAAGTACATTCCGTTGACGTGCCAGAATTTTAGAAACTGGGTCAGGTGGAAACAGAAGAAATCCTGGTAACTTTCGACCGGCCGCAGGTGAAACCACCCGCCGGAGGGCATGATCGTCCAATCGCCGCCGAAAAATTTTCGGAAAGCTTTCGATTTCGTCCCTTCGAAATACATCGAGGCGTTGTGAAAGTAGCACTCCCGGACGGCTTTTGGGTTTCCATATTTTTCGGTACCGCTTTTGACGGTTCCGGCGGCTTCCTTGCCAAGATTCTTTCGGATCGCGGAAATATCCGGATACCCTTTGCCGTCCATGCTATCGAGGACCTCCCCTGCGGTTCTGTTTTTCGGCACATCGATTCCGTTGGCCCTGGCGAGTTCAGCGCTGTCGTGCCAGTGAACCGGACCGACTTTGCCGTGTCCGGGTCCGTAGAAAAAGGCCACATTGCTGTCGGTGAAATTGCCGTAGTGCAGTATGGCGTTCCGCCAGTCTTTCGGGAGGGGCTTAATGGGGGTGGCGATCAGACCAAACCGGGCCCGGAACGATTTCCCTTTGCACTGCCTGCGTACGAGATTGACCTGGATCTCTACTTCATCATCATGTCGCACGATCTGGGCGCAGGGTGTCTGTTCGCCCCGTATCCACTCATGGTCATTGTCCGCGAACCATTGAATTGCCCGGTCGTCATCGGCCAGGCCGATATACGGGACGAAATCAGCCACACTGTCGGAATCCCAGACCACGCCTTTTTGGGGCAAGTTCTCCAGAAGAAAGTTCATCCCATTTGTGCCGCCACGCGTCGTCCACATGTAGTCGGCGACTTCCCTGCGGACCGGGACGGACAGGTAGAGGCGTTCGATGGCTTTTGCTTCGGCTTTGGGCTCGGCGTTCAGTTCATAAATCAGACCGCCGTCGAAGAGGATCCGGCCTTCCATGTTCAGCGTTATACCGGCCACTTCATATTTTCCGCTGAAGGTTGCCTTGTTGGCGTTTGCCTTTTCGATGCTGAATCCTTCCGCGATTTTTGCTTCGTGTTTATTCCCGTCAGCCACCGCGACAAAATTGACAGGTCGAGCGAGAAGCTGTTTTTTCTGGCTTTGCATACGTGCCGGTAAGGCTCCCCTCATTTCGTATTGGCGCCCCCAGATTGTGAAGCTATTTTCGCTGGTTTTAAGCGGTGTGTAGGGGGGCTCGGCCGTCAGTTTCTCTCCGTATTTCTCAGAATTCAGCCAGATGAACTCGTCACTGTAATCTTTGTGTCTGAACGAATCTGTCGTCGAGACCAATACGCGGCCGTTTTTGTCCAGGAAGCTGGTTTTTACCGTGTATTTGCCGTGGGGCAGTTCCGCGGGCAGCCAGAAATAAGTCTCGGCAGCGTCGCACTCGAACTGTCGGTCGACGATGGTCTTAACGCCCTTTTTGTAAGCGGTGTTCACGGCCACGGATTTGCCCTGTTCGTTCAGGACTTCAAAGGTCACCGTCTCGATCCTGTCTCGCATGGGGGCTTCGAGCAGATCCACCCAGCATTTTGCGCCCATATTGAGGGGAGCGTATGAAAGCCGTGTGGTCATTTTCCACGGTTTTGGTTTCACTTTTTTGACAGTTCGTTCTTTGACCGACATCGGTCGGTACATCCAGTTTCCCTCAATAAGGGTGTTTCCGGTGGGTCCTGTGACACTGAGTTTTATCGTGTTGACTTTTTCCGTAGCGGGGGGCAGGTTGCCGGTGAGGGTGATTTTTTTGGTTTTCCCGGCCGCGACCGTCACGGTCTTCTCGACCTGCATGTCTTTCCGCGAGGCATTGATCGTGAACTCGCCGGCTTTGTCTTCTCCGTTTACCAGTTCAAGCTGAGGTTCGAACCGATTTTCGAACAGACTGCTCAGGTCGAGAAGCCGGACGCACGTTGTGGCATCGGAGAGGGTCATTTGTGCGTGGGTTTCGATGTTTTTATACCAGCCGTATGTGAACGGCCAGGAGCGCTGGGGCCAGGCTACCGCTACCATTCCTCCCCACGGTTTGTCGGGCTGGTAATGGTCCGGATCGGCCAACTCCTCGATTGGAATGGCCACCTCAGCGGTCCAGTATTCGCCTTGTTTGTAGGAATTTTTGAATTTCACATCGGGGTTCCACCCGGGATTCTTTATACCGAGAGCCGGAACAAGCTTTATGTCGTAGAGAGCTCCATACGCGTTCCCGATCATCTGATAGGCGGCAGTGTGACCTCCAGTGGGGGGAGTGAGCCAGATCTCAAACTGCTGTCGGTCCATATAAACTTTGGAATCCCGCCGACGGTATTTCCGGCTCGGCTTTTCGCCAGGGGCGAGCTGCGTCCACACCGCGATGTAGATATTTTTGTCGTCGTGCCCGAGGTAAATGTGAGATTCCTTCGGCACCATGACTTTTCCAAAACTACCTGTTGCACCGATGAAACCCGTCACGGCGGCCGAACGGGCCCATTCGCCATTCTCCATCTTCCCATCAATGGTCGGGGGAGTGCCAAGTTTCGGGATGTGCAGACGAGGGCGATCCTTTTTTGCCTGCGAGAAAGCTATTGTTGTGAAAACGAAACACGCGAGCACGGACAGCGCAATTTTTCTGGCGATCATTGGTATTTACTCCTTTTTCCCAGGACATGTCCCTACAGTGTAAGCGCTAAACGAAAAGACCGAGGGCGACTATTCTACAACGCATAGTCAACCATTTTACATGCTTTACTTTTTCTGTCAAGGTTGAGAGGAACTGAGAATTTGCGCTGTGGGGGCGCTGCGGGTGTTGGACGCCGGGCATTTCCCGAAAATCGTGCTGGCTGTTCCTATCCCACCCAGCGCAAATTTCGCAAGTGTCCTTCGGGAAAGTCGTTGAAGGTTGCTGTAATATAAACCTTATGTCTGGTCTCAATCATTCTGTCGGCCTGCAACCACGCTTCTCGACCGCGTATCCTGCAGACTCGAGTTCAGCTGAGCCCGCTACTCAGAAGGAATATCGCGCTGCCGCATAAACGTTGTTATTGTCGTTAAACTGGTTGAATTTTGTGAACGATTCTTCGCCTGCGAAAACGTTCGCTCCTATTTCCACGGCCCAGTGGTCGGAGACGTCGTAGTGGATACGTGGGCGAAAGTAGGCTTCTTCGGCAGTGGGGGAGTAAAATGTGAAGAGACTGAGTTCAAGGTTCTGATTCATCAGAAGTTGGGTCAGCCGGAAGGTAAGAACCTGCCGGTCTTCGTCGCGTCGGCGCATGCCCGGCGGGATATTGTGCGAGTATTCTTTGTACTGCAACATGTGGATCAGGAAATACTGAACGGCGACGGTGAAATTTTTTGCCACCTCTTTTTCATATCCCATCAAAAATCTGAGTTCACTATTAGCTATGAAGGGGTCGTCCCCACCGTTGTCCTCAGGCGAATGGTAATAGGCGAATTCCGCGTTTCCAACCCCGCCCATTACCGTACCGAGAATACTCGCTCCGTAAACGTTCAAGCGGGGAAAAAGCGATTCTCCCGTCGCCGGATCAGTTCCCGCCGGGCTTTTCCAGAAACCGCGATACCCGTAAGCCGCGAGTTCATATCCGGACAGGGTTCGATAAAGACGAGCCGCCCATTCTTCGTCCTGAAACCAGCTGTCGGGTTTATCGGCTTCAATGACGGCATCGTCTCCCGATCGTCTTCCCAGGGCGGGATTCCAGAAGGAAAGTCGTTCACCCGTGACAAAACGATCGGAATCGAAGCGAGGCACAAAAACCAGATCAAAATTGGCGAGATCGCTGTAAAATGAAGCTTTTATGGCATCGGACGGCGCTTTCAAATACTCCGTGTCCCGTCCGATGAAGAATGATTGGTAGTCTTTAGGGAACAGATCGTTCAGAAACACCAGATCTCCTGTGCCCCAGGTCAAGATCTGGCGTCCGGCCCGGACATCGATGAAAGAGGCGGGAGAGAACGTGAGGTTGGCTTCCCTGAGGTCAATGCATCCCGTTCCGTCTTCAATATCCGCATCGAAGGTGGTGTGGCCCGGCTCGTCGGCCAGAAAATCTGTCGTTAATTTAGCCCGTGTTGTGCCCCAGTATTTTTTCAACTCGAGCTGGAGACGTGCCTCACCAAGGATAGCATTTTCTTCCTGATGGTGATCGTCCTGTGTTCTCACCCCGTAACGACCCTCAAGGAATCCGTTCAGATCGAACGGAAGCTGTTCCAACAGGGGCGCTTTTTCCCGGTCCGGTTTCTTCACTTCCTTTTTCTCCGACAGACCGTCGGGAAGAGAAGGTTCGCCCTCGGTCTCAGGTTGCAGGCCCGAAGGCAAATCCGGTGTATCTTCTGTTTTTTCTGCCCCCAGCCCCGGGGGGAGGGCCGGTTCCTCCTGATCTTTTGTTTTCTCGTTCAGTCCTTCCGGCAGGGCGGGTTCTTCCTGCGCCACTGCGGAGAGATTTAAAAAAAGCAGAGAAACTGTCAGCGCCGATAGAATTCGCGGTGCAGAATAGAAAGATGGCGTCATCAGTTTTCCTTCTTGAGCGAAATTCTTGTTCAAGAAGCGGGCATTGCCAGAACGAGAAGACAAGCCAGATCGGTCATTCCATTTTCAGATGTTTCGCCGGTGCGCGTCGCAGGTAGCGTTCGGTGAAAATATCTTCTTCCAGTCCCACGTCGTACTCGACGTCCGTGTATTCGATGACGGTTTGTCCGCCACCCTGGAGGTCTTTCACCCGGGATTTTGTCACCGTGGGATACCCCTGAATTTGTTGCACGGCGAGAACCTGGTATTCCCTGTATTTGTTATCCCGATCGTCGAAATATTCAATTTTCACGGGGATGAAAGTCGATTTGTGAATCCACATGCGATAGTACTTAAATTCGACGAGTTTCGGTTTCTTTGGCGTGTTTTTCAGGACGTAGTAGTTGGAGGTGGTTTTCTCAAGTTCGTGTTTGTCTTCGTTTGTGTTTCGGCCCGAGACGTCCTCGTAGTAGAAATGCGATCCCACGAAACTCGTCCGTTCATCGCTGGCAGCAATGCGTTTTTTGAGGTCGAGCCCGGGGAGATACAACCAGCGGTCATCATCCTTATCCAGCGCCACGTGTTTCCAGACCATAAAGACGGTGCCTTCCACATCGCCCGGCCGGTGGAAATAAACGTAGAACTTCTGGTCCTTCATGTACTCGTCTTTTTCATATTTATCGGCCTCTGACTCGGGCGGGCGTTCGTCGCGGCGCAGGATGATGAAGCCGCGATGCCTTTCGCGTCCCTGTTTGTCCGTAATCGTCATCGATACCCGGGCGCGTCCGTCACGTCCCTGATAGTAGGCGACGCGATTCGTGTTCTGGACAATCTCATCGACCGTTGGTGTTTTTTCCCCGGCAAGGGTGCTGGAGAGCATGATGATCGTGAATGTTGCACATAGAGTGAACGCGAACGATTTCCATTGTTTCGACGTTGTCATTGGTTTTCTCCTTCAGCAACGAATTTTTTTGTTCGACGCTTTTCATGTCTCGAGGCGTAAGCGCAGATTCCGGCGAGAATCAGGATGACCGGAATGCTGATCCCTGTTAGAAGTGACCATCCGACATCCAGAAGTTGCTCGACGTTGATGATAACAAGGGCAATACCGGCGATCCCGGAGGTAATGCAGGTGATGCAGTTGCAGGTGATGCACCAGACCTTTGAGCGCGGAAAAAGTTTTTTCTCAAGAAGTGTGATGAGCGAGGGCAAAATCAGTAGAGATGCTACCCCTGCGGTGAAGAGGATAGCTGCGATGAATATTCCGACGGTTTGATAGGGTACGAGGGGAGCTGCCAGAAGCGGCAAAAATCCAAGTCCAACCACTATGGCGTTGCGTGTGATTGCCCGGGCGGGCTCGCCAAAAACCGGTTCTGCTGTTTCCTCCCACGAGGCGTATTGCTGGTATATATCCCGGCTTCGAGTAAGGAAGTGAATAGCATAGTCCACAGCCAGGCCCAAGCTGAGAGATGAAAGTACCGCGACCGGCATGTCATAGTCTTTTCCCACCAGACCGACAATACCGTATATCATCCCGATCGTGACCGTGAGCGGTACCATACAGAGCAGACCCCACAGGGCGGATCGGTAGAGCAGCGTCATCATCAAAAAGACGCAGAGGAAACTTCCGAGGAAGGCTTTCAGCATGCCCCAGGCCATTTTGTGCTGCCAGACGACGTTGATATAGGTCAGGCCAAACCAGTCGTGTTTCAACTCGAAAGGTGGGGGATGGTTATCAATGTAGTTGTCAACCGTTTGTTTCACTGTGCTCATGTCCTTATTGTCTCCGCTTGTGATTTGGAACCACATTACTGATTCACGGTAGTCCGGAGTCACAAAATGCCAGAGATCCTCCGGACGGTGGCTGCTTTGATATTGAAACAAGCAATCTCCAACCCCAGATACGGTATCAGGCAGGCGGAATGCCTGTTCGGGTGTCAATTTGTCCCCGTTCCGCACAACCCCCGTCATCAGATCGCGGTGAACGGTTTTGACGATATCGGCGAGGGAATTAGACTTCCCAATACGGTTGGGCAGAGCTTTGCGTGTGGCTTTTTGGAGCCCGGCAATATAAGCGAGTGCTTTCGGGTTTTTGAAGATTTCTTCTTCTCTGGTTTCCGCCGCTGATGGTTCAGAATCGTCTTGCGAACCTTCTGCAGGGCCGCCGCCGAGACCGGAGGGGAGGGCAGGTTCGGTGCCGGTGCTCATCCCGCCACCGGCCGGCAGGACGCCCGGGCTTTCGAGACCACTGGGCAGACTCGGTTCGTCACTTTCAGGTTCGCTTGTGGGCGCAGGTTCCGGTTTCGTTGTTTCGTCTGTGCCCGCTTTTTCTGCGGCAGATTTTTGGGAGGCGTCTGTTTGAATTTTGCCGGGGGGACGCAGCGACAAATAGGCCATGTATGTCCCGCCAAAGTGATCGTTCAGGACACGATCCGCCACCCGGATGGGGTGAGATGTGCCAAACCATTTCGTGGGATTGTCATTAATACGGATGAGCTTGATGCCGTAGACGGAAACTCCGAGGAGAATGACGACGAGGACGAGAATCAATTTTGCATAGCGATATGTGAATTGCCCGACGTTGCGAAGGATGTTGCCGAGAACGGTTCTGGTTGCTTCGGTCTCCGAGTGACTGGCGCCAAAATTTTCCAGGCGTTCTTCGGGGATGAACATGATAAAGCTCGGGATGAAATTTACCGTGCAGAACCAGGCGACCATTACACCGAAAGCGACAAAGAGTCCGAAAACCTGGACAGGCGGGATGGGAGCCAGAGCCAGGGACGCGAAACCAACGGCGGTTGTGAGGGATGTATACAGCATTGGGATGAACAGTTTATCCATCACATTTTGAATCGTCTGACGCCGATCACGGGTTTCCTGATATCGGTCGAAGAATTCCGAGAGGATATGCACGGCATCCAGCACGGCGATCGGCACGATGAAAATAGGAATCATACTGCTCATGATGTGAACCGTATTGCCGGTCACAACCAGCAGTGCCATCGTTGAGGCTGCCGCGACGATTGCCACGATCATCGGGGAAACGATCAACAGCAGGTTGCGGAAGAACACCAGGAGCAAAATGAAAATGATGATCATAGCAATAGGGGCGGAGATAGCCATTTGCTTGAACATCTCCATCCCGAAGGTGTCTTCGGCAACGGGCAAACCGGTAATATGAAATTCCTCCGGTCCCGTAAAGGTTGCGACTTTCTCCTGAAGTTTTTTGTAGACCTTGTAGCTCTGGTCTTTCGAGGTGAGCGGAAGATATATGCAAACAGCTTTGCCATCTTCGCTCACCATGGTGCCATTGAGGAAGGGGATACGCATGGCTTTCCGGCGGACTTCCAGGGCCGCCTCCTGAGTCGCTGGCGGTTCAGGCATCAGCCATTCAAAAGTTACCTCCCCGGGCGCCGTTGGCTACAGGCTGTCCACCCTGGAGGGGGCTATAATATCCTGTTCGATCACACCCGCCATCGCCTCTGGATCTGCCGGATCCGGCCATTGCAGCGACGCGGCATACTCGGTCAATTCATGGATTTTGCTGAGCGAATCCGGGTTGAAAACACCGTCAGAATGCTCGGAGTTCACGACCCCGACAACCACCATGTCATGAAGGTCCATTTGTCCCTTCATGTGATTGTGAAAGACTCGTACCGGCTCGTCCTCAGGGAGCATGTTCTCAGGATCGGTGTCGATCTTGAGCGAATTAAGCCCTTTAAACGTATCGGGCCAGAGTGTCGGCAATCCGGCCAGCATAAGGAGGACGACTGTCAATACCACCGTGGTAATTGCTACAAAACGGGGGCGAGTTAGCGAAAAGTTTACGATCGATTTGCCGGCGTCCATTAATCGTTTTCCTCACATGTCTTGCGGATGGAACGAAGAAGTTCGGTAAGGCGTGGGCTGACGATTTGATAGTAAACTTCCCGTCCGCGCCGCTCCTTGTCGAGTAGACCTCGCCCTTTGAGCAGGCGCAAGTGTTCGCTGGCGTGATGGGATTCCAGACCGCACATGTCGGCGATTTCCCCGACTGTAAATTCTCCCTGCATCAGGATATTGGCGATCCGCAGGCGCGTGGGATGGCCCATAACCCGCAGACAATCAGCTGCTCTTCGAAGCTCTTGTTCCGGTATGAGCTTTACGTTTGAATTCGCCATGGTTTTTCTCCTGTCGATATATCATGATATCAAGATATGACTCAGTGTCAAGCTTGGTTTTTTCGCTGGCCTCGTATCAGGGAGACTTATCGGAGGTGAAGGGAAGCGCGGCTGAAATGAAGGGCAGCGGTACGGCTTGGAGCAAAACGGTTGCGTCTTTTTTGTGCAAATGTTGTTTCCCGATCACTTTTTGTGCAGAATCCTCCTCGGTTTTGTGAATTTAGTTCGGATCAAGGTCGAGCGCTTAATTTACTTAAGCTGTGAAACAAAAATAGCTTACGACACAGGCAGATCGGAAAATAAGCGCGCTGGCACAGACCTTGCAAGAACGTCGATTGAGGCGACCGGTGAGAAACGGCTCACCGGAGTGTCTGCCTTCGCTTTTCAGGATTCGTTTCGATGGGAGATTGAGCGGTGTACAGGAAACCGTCTGGCCCTCTGAAGATTTTGTTCTTTTTTGTCTTGTTTTGTGGGAGTGTACATGCAGCAGAACCTTCATCAAGTTCTAATGCTGTGGCCATCGACACGGTCTGGATGCTTGTTGCAGCCTTTTTGGTTTTTTTCATGCAGCCGGGCTTCGCAATGGTTGAAGCCGGTTTCACGCGGGCGAAAAATGCCTGCAACATCATCATGAAGAACCTGATGGATTTTTCAGTGGGGTCGCTGGCGTACTGGGCCATCGGGTTCGGGATTATGTTTGGGGCCGACAGATTGGGCCTTTTTGGCACGGACGGATTTTTCCTGTCGGCCGGAGACCCATCGACGACCGAAGGACTCTGGCAAATTGCCTTCTGGATGTTCCAGGTTGTCTTCGCGGCTACCGCCGCCACGATAGTTTCCGGTGCGATGGCGGAACGGACAAAGTTCGTCGGGTACCTGGCCTACAGCGTTTTGATCTCCGCTTTCATTTATCCGGTGGTCGGACACTGGATTTGGGGCGGCGGATGGTTGGGAGATCTGGGTATGGTCGATTTTGCCGGATCAACCGTTGTCCACAGTGTCGGGGGTTGGGCGGCTCTGGTCGGTGCGGCGATTCTCGGTCCGCGAGAGGGGAAATACGTTCGCAATGGCGAGAAGGTTACCTCCCGTGCATTGCCGGGCCACAATATTCCCCTGGCATCTCTGGGAGTGTTTATCCTCTGGTTCGGCTGGTTCGGGTTTAATGCCGGAAGCACCACCTCTGGAACGAATCTTTCAATCGGTACCATCGCCGTGACAACAAATCTGGCGGCCGCCGCCGGAGCCGTTGCGGCCATGCTGACGGTCTGGTTTCTCGAAGGAAAACCTGATGCCAGCATGTCCTTGAACGGCGCGCTCGCCGGCCTTGTGGCCATTACTGCTGGATGCTCGGTCGTTTCCCCGGTTGGGGCGGTTGTGATCGGCCTGACCGCCGGAGCGCTTGTCGTTGTTTCCGTGCTTTTTATCGACCAGATCCTGCGTGTGGACGATCCCGTGGGCGCGGTGAGTGTGCATGGCGTCTGCGGCGCATTTGGTACACTGGCGGTCGGAGTATTCGCGAATCCGGCCTACGCCGTTTCCTCTGGATCAGGTGAACTCGCTGGCCTGTTTTACGGAGGTGGGTTCGAACTGCTTGGTATCCAGGCCCTGGGCGTGCTGAGTGTTCTCGCGTGGGTCGGGGTCACAGGTACAGCCACGTTCTTGCTCATCCGATCGACAATTGGACTGCGAGTCACGCGAGATGAGGAACTTCGCGGGCTTGATATCGGTGAGCATGGCATGGAAGCCTACGCCGGATTCCAGATTTTCACAACTGAATGAATTAAGAGACAGTTCCTGGAGGTGAACAGATGAAACTTGTCATCGCATACATCCAACCGGAAAAACTCAACGACGTTAAACAGGCTCTCTACGAGGCCGAAGTCTACAAGATGTCCGTCACTAACGCCCTGGGTTGCGGTCAGCAGAAAGGCTACACTGAATCTTACCGGGGTGTGGAAACCGAGGTGAACCTGCTGAAAAAAGTGCGCCTGGAGATCGGCGTCAACGAGGATTTCGTCTCTGCGACTATCGAAGCCATCACCCAGGGCGCGAGGACGGGAAATATCGGCGACGGTAAAATCTTTGTGGTCGACCTGGCGGACTGCATACGTATCCGCACGGGTGATCGTGGTTCGGATGCTATCGGATGACGTGTGAGAGGACGGTCCGACACGGTCAAACGCCAGCCGTGGAGGAAGGTATATCTCCTGCGGCCGGAAGCTTTTGCATTCAGGCGGCGCGGAAAAAAATGTTCCCATAATTTCCTTCGTCTTGTGGGCCCGGCCGCACCAGCGCATAAATTTTCAGCCGGGCTCATTCCGCCTCGTGAAGGGTCAAGATCTCGCCCTCTTCGGCGCGAATTTCGAGAACAGAAGCGTCGAGGATTTTCTGTGTCGCTCCCGGACGCCTGACGGCGGCTTTTTTCCACGGGTTTTTCAAGCGGAAGGTGCCACCGGCCAGACTTTCCACGCGCACGGGGCCGACCAGACCGTTTTTTCGTGAAGCGCTGACTTTGAAGGCACCGTCGGTGAGTATCCCATCGAATTGCACCTCGTCCCACCGGGAGGGCGCTCCGGCGAAAAGATAGTTGACACCTCTCCGGGTGTGCAAAAGCATCTCCTGGATCGCCGCCACGGATCCCATACCGCCGTCCATCTGCATCACGTCGGTCTCGTTGAAATTCCCGCCCATAGCCGGTGCCCCCATCAGGGAAATACCGGAAGGACGGCAGTTATGGAGCGTGCCTTCGCCTTTGTTTGTGAAGAAACGGTCGAAAACTTCAAGCCAGAGTTCCGCGGCTTCCGGATTGTCCGCCCGGGTGTTAATGGCGGATGCCCAGGACAGGCACCAGCCCGACCATTTACCGGGTCCTCGGAGTATCCATTCGGCCAGGCTTCGCTGGACGACCGGTTCCCATTTTTCGGCGTGAGGGTCGATCACGTCGAAGGGGGCGATTGCGCCGAGATGGGAATGGTGTCGGTGGCTTTCCTCCAGGGCCTGATTTTCCCAGAGAGCGATCCTTTCTTCGCCCTCATCGCCGATCAAACAGGCTTTCGGCAGGTTGTCCAGGATCTGCTGCCAGATCGGTTTGGGGTCTTCCGCCAGCACCGAACATGCTTCGAGCAAGTCTTCGCAAAGGCGGTGGATGCAGGCGAGCTGGAAACTGGCGTTGGGACCCCATCCTCTGCCGTCTTTGTTGAAATATTCCGGGGATATACCGACCGGCAGACGGAACGTTCCGTCGTCCGTGCGTTCAAGCATTTCTTCGTAGACGCGCATTGTGCCCCGCATGAACGGGAACGCGGTCTCCCGGAGAAATTCGACGTCCTGACTGTACCGGTAGTTTCGGAACATCATGCTGGCCACCCAGGCCGTGCACCCGTGATCCGCTGAATGACCCCAGTAACCGGTCATGAATCGGCAGTCATCGCTGACGGCATGCGGGAGCATCAGGCCATCATCGATTCCGAGGAAATTTCGGGCGTTGTCACGGAGCGTTTCCTCCCAACCAGCGATCATCTCCCAGAGGGGCTGGAGGTGGTGAAGCAGGTTGCCATGGAAGGCAGGCTGATAGCACATCTGGACGTTTACGTTGAAGTGATAATCGCTGGACCAGGGAGGCATGCGATACTCTTCGATCCACGGTCCCTGGAGGGTGGCCGGCACCCCGTCGGGATTTGTGAATCCGGCGAATTTGTACATCCCATAGTCGTAGAGGAATTGCAGGCGTTCGTTTGGCAGGTCGATTTCCGGAACCCGATCCCAGTAACTCTTCCACCAGTTCTGAGAGCGCTCCCTGGCGTGCTGGAATCCCTCCTCGCCGGCTTTCGATAGTATCGTTGAGACGGAGTCAACGGCATCGGTTTTGTTCCCGCGACCGGTTGCAAGGGCAAGAATGCCATTGCTGCACGTCCATCCCACGCAGATTGCGGGATCGACGGGGCATTTCTGGATCCAACCCTCGATTCCTTCGGTTTCGACCATTTCGGGCCGCTCGAATTGCAGTTCCGCGAGTTCCTCGCCGACGAATTCCCATGCTGGAACGGGTTTGATTTCAGGGAGCGGCACCTGCGGCGGGAACTCAATCAGCAGCAGTGGCTGTTTCATATCGTGCAGGATCCGGACGATGCCATTCCGTTCGCGAGGAGACGTTTCAATTTCGACAAGACCGTCGCAAATCGACAGATCTGCTCCACCGATCCTAACTTCGGAATCCCACTGGAGATCGATTCGCCCGACGGGCAGGACGGTGGGCCGATCAGGTTCACCGGAAGCCGTTGAATCGCTGCGGAAAAGGTCGTTCAGCGATTCTTCCTCGTCTTCTTTGAGGTGTTTGCGAATGTTTTCGTAATTCATCTCCGGTGTCCATTGGGAACCACCGCGGTGATCCCACAGGTCGGCGCGTCCGATGGTGATGCGGAGCGTATTCTCATTGCCCCAGAGAATCGTGCCCATGCGTCCGTTCCCCTGCAATATTCCGGTATGGGTTCGCGGCAGGGGGAAATCCCAATGATAGCGGCGTGACATCTGCGATCTCCTGTGTTTTCGGGATTGGAAAAGAGGTAGGTTATAGGCAGGAGGAGGGGGAAGCAAATTGGTGCGAGTGGCATAAAGCAGGAGAAGGGGCGAAAGGGACTCAAGGGACGGAAGGGACGAAGTCTTGTAAACGATAAATTCGCCGCGGCAAATGAGCTAATCAGGGCTTTTTTGCCAGAGTCGTTTCAGGTCTTCAGCGGGGAGCTCGTCCGGTGATTTGCCCTTTTTCTTGAGGGCATTTTCGACCGACCGGAACCGGTTGCGGAAGTTCCTGATAGTCTGGTTGAGGGCTTCTTCGGGACCGACGCCGAGCTGGCGGGCGAGGCTGACGATTGTGAACAGAATATTGCCCATTTTTTCTTTCACTTTGTCGTGGGTATTCTGTTCTGAAAGGCTGTCAGACAACTCTTCGATTTGCTCATCGAGACGTTCCAGCGTTCGGACCGGCCGGCCATCATCGAGGCCGTTTTTGATGGCGGCTTTCTGCAGGGATTTTGCGCGCATCAGAGCGGGAAGGTGCCGCGGGATATCGGGCAGAATCGAGCCGAAAGAGTCGATGTCGCCCTTTTCTTCGCGTTTTATTCTGTCCCAGTTGCGGCGTAGATCTTCCTCAGTGTCAATATCGGCGTCGGCGAAGACGTGAGGATGACGTCGGATCATTTTCTTGCAGATGGTCCTGGCGACGTCTTCGAAGTCAAAAAGCTCCTTTTCGCTGCAGATCTGGGATTGGAAGACGATCTGGAGCAGCAGGTCGCCGAGCTCGTCTTTCAACCAGTCGGGATCTTCTTCCTCAATGGCTTCAAGGACTTCGGCGGATTCTTCGATGAGGTACGGTTTCAAGGTTTCGAGGGTCTGTTTGCGGTCCCAGGGACAGCCATCGGGTGAGCGGAGTGTGCCCATAATTTGCAGGAGACGTTGAGTGTGGGGGAGTTTGCTGGCGGGGTCGGCGGTTTCGCTTGAATCGTTATCGATCATTGGTTTCTTATCCTCAGTGTTCGGGGAGACCGTCGGCTGGATGGTAAAGGCAGTGGGGACGTTTTCAAGTGAAACGGCGATTGCTCTTGCGCGAAGGAGAGGGCACAGATCCCGTTTTGCCTCCCCCTTGAGGTCGATCCGTAAGTGAGCCATTTGCTCTGATTGTAACTATTAGCTGTGCAGCCGTTTGCGAATAGGGCAAAAAACTATTTACCCCAAAAACGTGCTCTCAGCGGCGCTGAGGACTGTGTTGGACCGCAGCACGCCGGTTTTTACCCCGGAACCCCAAATGAAAATGTGCGGTATCCAACGTTTCCCGGAACGACACAGCGGTGAGTAAAACGCGCCTCCGGCCCCTTTTAACACACCGCAATCCACAGCGCGCCGCTGGCGCGCGGGACACCACACGGCCCGGTGCCGCCGACATCCCGGGGTTGCGGGAAATGTCTCGTGCCGCAGGACGCAACAAAAATCAACGTATGTATGGTGGCATCCTGCCAGCGCGTCGCGCTGGCTTTGGAGTGCGTGCGACCGCGAGTCGCGGTAGACTACATCGGGGGT
>JBKHIT010000032.1:0-53909 GCA_046538485.1 Candidatus Brocadiia bacterium
CCAGGTGGTGCTCACCTACAGCGAGAGCCTCTACACTCAGCAGCTCGACAGCATCGTGTCACGGATCCGCAGATTCCTGATCGCAAAGAAAAGCAATATTTCTGTCCTTCGCAAAGCATTATCTGCAAAGAACTTCCTGAAAAAACCCCTGATCTGTCGTCAAAAAAGACTTGGCACTATACACATGAACAGCTAATATCGTCGCGCATCAACAATGACGGCCGGGCCAGTTAGGTCCGGAGGCACGCATTTTCGCCAGAAGACAGGAGCCTGAAAGGAGGCAGCTAACGCTACGGCGCCCGGACGGCGCTGAAAATGTGTTTTCTACCCCGCATTTCTCACGAAGCTAAAAGCAGTATTATTCTAAACGACACGACAGACAAACGTTACACTGCATTGAGTGGCTGATCTCAGCACACACGGTGTATTCTGAATCTGAAAACGCCGGTTCGCCCTTCGGGAACGGCGCCAGCACTGCATCTTCTTTGTCAGCCTGCACTTGAAGTATGAAAATACTCCTGCGCTTGGATTCCGCGCAGCTCTCCAGGTAGGCGTCCAGCCACATCCCGGGATTGTCTGAGCGTTGCCTCCATCGGCACAGGGCCGATGGAGGGCGTACGACGCAGAGCGCGCACGTAGTGGCGAATCATTCATCCCCCGACGCAGGGTCGGGAGTGTGACCCCGAACCGGATATGTCCCGCAGGATATGCGACCTCTCGCTCTCTTTGTTCTGAGATATTTCGTCAATTTGATGTCACCGCATTTTCCAACGGATCAGGAGTTCTGAGTCCGGACTGTAAACAGTAACGGGCAGCAAAAATACTTTCTGCGATTTCACCGTCCGGCCCCGATGCCGGCATCGATCAGTTTCTTGATGGTCTTCCGGTTGGCATCCCGACGGACAAAATCCTTCAGGTTGGCGGCAACTGTGGGACCAATGCCATTCAACTTTGCGATGTCTCCCGTCTCCGCCTGAAGTAACTCATCGAGAGAACCAAAATGGCGCGCCAACATGACCGCTCGGACTTCCCCGATTTCGGGTATCCCCAGACCGTAAATAACACGATGGAGCGGCGCACGGCGTGAGGCCTCTATGGCCCGCAGAAGCTTCGCCGACGATTTTTGTGCAAAGCCGCTCAACGGGAGAAAATCCTCCGTCCGCAGGCCGTAAATGTCGGCCACTGATTTCACCAAACCGGCTTTTACGAGCTGTTCGGCCGTTCGCCTGCCAAAACCTTCGATATCCATACAGTCCCGGGAGACGAAATGGGTCAGACGTTCTGTCAATTGAGCGTGGCACTTCTCGCCTGTGCAGTAAAGGCCGCCGTACTGGCCCTGTGTGAGTTTTGCTCCGCACGACGGGCATGTGGTTGGTAGCCGGATCGGCTTTTCGGAACCATCCCGCAGAGCCGAGACCGGCCCGACGATCTCAGGGATGACATCGCCGGCGCGCCGCACCATCACGGAATCGCCAATTTTCAGTCCTTTCTTCTCAATCACCACCGGACTGTGCAAATTCGCGCGGGTGACTCGAACGCCACCGATCTCCACCGGCTCAAGCACCGCCACGGGCGTCAAAAGTCCCGTGCGGCCGACTTCAAACTCGATACCGCGGAGTTCTGTCGCCGCTTTTTGCGGCGGAAACTTGAACGCAAGCGCCCAGCGCGGACTCGTGCGTGTCCGACCAAGGCGGCGCTGGTAATCGAAACGGTTTATTTTGATCACGATTCCGTCCACGGCGAGTTTCAGCTGTTCTCGCCGCTCGGCAACACTGTCGCGGAACTTGATAGCGGCCTCGATATCCTCGCACCGCCGGCGGAGCTTATGAACGGGCAGCCCCCAACGCACAAATTGCTCGAGCAGTTCCTCCTGCGTTGCACAACCGACTTGATCGGGATCAGCAAGCCCGTAGAAGTACGCCCCGAGCCTCCGCCGGGCCGTCACAGCCGGATCCTTCTGACGCAGCGACCCGGCCGCTGCGTTGCGGGGCGTTGTAAACGGGCGCCGACCGGCAGCACGGCGTTTCCGGTTCAGGGCGCGGAAATCATCTTTAGACATGTAGACCTCGCCTCGGACCGTTAACCTCGGCGGTACAAACCCGTCGGATGAGAACGTCAGTTTCTCCGGGATATCATCGATGGTTTTCACATTGGCCGTTACATCTTCGCCCGCCTTACCATCACCCCGCGTTGAGGCCCGCACAAGTGTGCCTTTCTTGTAGGTCAGTTCGACCGCGAGCCCGTCGTATTTCAGCTCGGCCAGATATTCAATCTCCTTCACTCCCAGGGCCTCCCGGCATCCCGCGTCAAAGGCTTTCACATCGGATTGCCCGGTCGTGGACTCCAGGCTCAGCATCGGTGTCGGGTGTTTGACCTCCGGTAGCCCGGAAGCGGGTGTTGCTCCGACGGTCCGCGTGGGGGAATCCTCGGCCCGCAAATCGGGAAACGCTTTTTCTATCGCCGCAAGTCTCTGTTTGAGCGCATCGTATTGCTCGTCCGAAATCTCCGGCTCGTTAAGAACATAGTAACGGTAGTCGTGGTACCGTATTTCCTCCCGTAGCTGCTGCGCGATTTTTTCGGCCTTCTCTTCCGATAGTTCCTCTACGGGATCGGCCCCGATACCGGGCTGAACCGGCACGAGAATAGCGAAAACGAAAAGAGCTACGAAGGACTTCCGGGTTCCGGCAGTGAGACCCTTCCACAGAACGCACATGTTGACATGAATCATGATCTAATCCCCATTTGGGCTGACTGTACTGGAAACTGTTAAAACGAAACGGCTCACTCTTTCGAGAACTTCACCTGCCATTCGACGTTTTCCGAGTTGTCCGACCGGAGCATCAATTTGGTGACGGCCTGTCTGGAACGCAGGTCGGGCTCGACAGGCTCGAACCCCTCCGGCATGTGGATCCGCACCTCGCAGGGGTCGCCCCCCACTACTTCCCATTCTCTGCGCAAAGTGTATTCGTCCGCCTCCCACCGCACGTTGTGGGTGAAAATCGCTCCCTGGGTCAGGTGACGACTTGTGCCGACAAATCGGGGGCGATCTTTCTGCTCCCAGTAACTCACGACGCGGCAGGAGGTCGGCGGCACTTTGACACAGACTCGCCCGTGGGGTTTTCCCGGATTCGCAGGTCGAAATGCCTGACCCTCGCCCGGCGAAGCTCAATATCCTATCATTCCTTATCGTTCTTGCCAACCCACAACGCAAATTCCTCGGTTGTCAAATTCTTCTGGAACCGCTATATTTGCTCATTAATCGCATGAAATAAATTCTTTTCGCGAGAGGAGTCACGTGCTTATGAAATTGGCGATGAACCCGGCAACAACCATGCCAGCTTCTTTTGAGGAAGACGTCATCGCCTATGCGGGGGCCGGATTTGATGCTATGGAAATCTGGCTCAGCAAAATCGACGACTATATGAAAGACGGCAAAGATCTTAAAGACGCCAGCCAGCTCATGAATGACAACAATATGGCGGCGGCTGGAGCCTGTTTTTCCGGTCTGACGTTTTCCGCCGACGAGACGGAAAAAGAAAGTTTTGACCAGTTTAAGACGCGACTGCAAATGTGCCAGGCTCTCGGCGCCGAAACTCTGGTGGTTATACCCACCGTCCCCGGTTCCCCCGTCACTCCCGACAAATACGATATCCTGGTGGAAGGCATGGCCCGCTGCTGCGACATCGCCGAGCCCTACGGTGTTTCCCTTGCCATTGAATTCATAAAAGGGGGAGGACTGATCGGGTCCGTGGCGACGGCGGCCGATATAGCCAACCGGACTCAACGCGACAATATCGGCGTTCTCTTTGACACTTTCCATTTCTATATGGGAATTTCGAAGGTCAGTGACATTCGCAATCTCTCCGGGGATGATATCCTGCTCATCCATTTCAACGACTGCCCCGATGTTTACCGCGAGATTGCCGAAGACGGGATGCGCATCCTTCCAGGCGAGGGGGCTATTCCGCTCCAAGAAATACTGGGCGCCGCACGGGACACAGGCTACAATGGTTTTGTGTCTCTCGAAATTTTCAATCAGGATATCTGGGATCTTGACGTAAAGGAGGCAGCGGAAATCAGTTACGAAAAAGCCTCGAGCTTCCTTGAAAATATTTAAACACAGCGCATTGATCTTAAGTCCTGCCAGACCTGTGGCCTGCCTATCACGACCAACCCCGAGCGCGGCTTTTCTTCCCCCGCGGAATGGGGGAATGGGAGAGAATCATTGATGCGCGGCCAGAATTGACGGACGGTCCGTTTTTTCCGTCCTGCGGGGCAAGACGTTCGCGCAAAAGCCCGCCTGCCGGAACGCCGTCCCTGGTCATTCTCTTTACGGAAATCGGCTAAAGTGTTGCAATGAAAGCACTTTTCCAATAAACTAAGAGTTTCCTTCAGTAAAATCACCCACTTAAAGAAAGTCCAGAATATCCTTTTCTGGTCGCATCCCCGGCAAACTCCGGGTTCATGGCAAGGAGGTTACAGCCATGCCAACTTACGAATACGTTTGCAAAGACTGCGGACACCGATTCGAGGAAATGCAAAGAATAACCGCGGACCCCCTCGAGGTCTGCCCGAAATGCAGTGGCCCCGTTGGCCGCGTGATCCACGGCGGAGCCGCACTGGTTTTCAAGGGATCAGGCTTTTACGCAACCGACAGCCGCAAGAAAAACCCCAGCTCCTGCAGCGAGTGTGAGTCAGAATCCTGCTCGGTTTCCGATGACTAACATACCTTCCATACAAGTTCGCCCCGTCGGTATCGTGCACCGCGAAAACGACCACCAGCGGGTGGAAGTGTATCCGGAATACGAAGAGGGGCTCCTCCGGATCGAGCAAGCCGAAAAACTTCAAATTCTCTACTGGATGCACGAACTTTCTGAGGGACAGCGGCGGATACTCTCGGCCCACCCCCGGGGAGACCGCACCCGTCTCGAACGCGGCGTCTTCGCACTGCGCAGCCCCATGCGCCCGAATCCCATCGGTTCAACCGTCGCCGACCTGATCGAAGTCGATGGCCGCTCTCTGCGTCTGAAGGGGCTCGACGCTTTCGATGGCTCACCCGTAGTGGACATTAAAATCACTTCTTGAGGCAAAACGATGCCAGGCTACGTCTACGGCCCCGTTCCCTCCCGTCGACTCGGCGCCTCACTGGGAATCGACCTGGTGCCGAGGAAAACCTGTTCTCTGAACTGCGTTTATTGCCAGCTCGGCCCAACTCCGAAGACCACACTCGAACGGAAAATTTACGCCCCGGTCGACGACGTGGTCGCACAGGTGGACCGCAAAATCAAAGAGGGACCACAACCGGATTACCTTACGCTCGGAGGCTCCGGAGAACCTACACTTCACTCCCGCTTCGGTGAGATTGCCGGCAGACTCCGGGAAAGATCCGATCTGCCCAACTGCCTGCTGACAAATGGCACGCTTTTTTTTCTGCCCGAAGTCCGAAATGATTGCGACGCCATCGATCTCATCATACCGAGCCTTGACGCCGGAGACGAAAAGACCTTTCAACGCGTAAATCGGCCGGATCCGGACCTTTCCCTTGATGAAATTATCGAAGGCTTAACTGCTCTCCGGCGGGAATTCGACGGAACATTATGGCTCGAAGTATTCCTCGTCCCGGACCTGAACGACTCGGGGGCTGCTCTTGAAAATCTACGCGCTGCTGCCCGCCGTGTCGATCCCGATCTGATTCACCTCAACACTGCTGTGCGTCCCCCGGCTGAAGAATCCGTGCGGCCACTCGACCGAGCGGCCCTCGAGCGCATTCGAGATTTTTTCGGGGAAAAAACCGAAATTATCGCGCGCCCGGAGGCGAGTGAAAACGAAGACTTCGGAGCCAGCTCTCGGGAAGAAGTCTACGAGATGCTCGAACGGCGTCCCTGCACACTTGACGATATATGCATGGGACTGAATATTCACCCGAATGAGGCCATAAAGCACATCCGCCGCCTCCAGGAAGACGGAAAAATCCGGCGCAACCGGAAGGGGGCGCTTACCTACTATCAACCAAGTGAAAAACGATGAGTCAAACAAATCAAAACAAGCGCATAGCCCATTTCGACTGTCTCAGCGGTGTCAGTGGCGACATGTTGCTCGGGGCTCTTGTGGACGCAGGGGTGCCACTGGAAGCTTTGAAAGAAGCTCTTGCAGGCCTTCCCCTAGAAGGATACCAACTTGAGGCAGAAAAAGTCTCCCGCACGCATCTGGCCGCCACGAAAGTCACCGTACGACTGGAGACCCAGCGCAAGCACCCTCACCGGGGCCTGTCCAAAGTGCTTGAAATCGTTCAGGGCGGCAACCTCTCCTCGGAAGTCGTCGAGGACACCTCGCATATCTTCCGCCGGCTCGCCCAAGCCGAGGCGAAAGTGCATGATAGCACACAGGATAAAGTCCATTTCCACGAAGTCGGAGCTGTCGACGCGATATGTGACATCACAGGTAGCGTATTTGGTCTTCACTATTTAGACATAGAGACGATAACGTTCGGCACGATATCTCTCGGTGGGGGATCGGTGGAAGCTGCGCATGGCACATTGCCTGTTCCCGCACCTGCTGTCGTGGAATTGCTCCAGGGTATTCCCACAACCGGCGGCCCTGTGAACGAAGAATTGACTACGCCGACCGGCGCGGCCGTTCTCTCCACGCTCGGGTCTCATTCGCCGAACTGGCCTCTGATGAAAATCGACACCGTAGGAAACGGCGCGGGATCGCGGGATTTCGATACTCTCCCCAACATACTGCGCATCGCTGTCGCAAAATCAGAGGCGGGAATGAATGAAGAAAGCGACCGGGTCTGGATCGTTGACGTCAACATCGACGATATGACCGGTGAAGAAATCGGGTTCTGCACCGAAGAACTCCTCTCCTCTGGCGCCCTGGATATCTTCTGCACCCCGATCCAGATGAAAAAAAACCGTCCGGGTATACGCCTCTCGGCAATTTGCTCGATGGAGGATCTCGAAAGAATTGAAGAGGTGCTGTGGCAGCAGACGACGACGCTGGGCATCCGACGCCAGGTGGTCATCCGTTCGAAACTCAAAAGAGAAATCCGGCCGGTTGAAACTCAATGGGGGAAGGTGCAGGTCAAGCTCGCACTTTCAGACGAAGCGATCGTTCGTCAGGAACCGGAGTATGAAGACTGTGCGCGGCTCGCCCGCGAAAACAATCTGCCCCTTCGCCGCATTTACCGCGCGGCACGCGAGGCCGCGCAAAAGCTCGAAACCTGAGCACAACCGGCTCGCTCGTCAGCAGCCAGTTGTCAAGTGTTTTAACCCGCATTTCTCATTAGCACGGGGTGTACTTCGGCTCAAAGAAAGGATTCACCCTCCGGGAGCGTCGCCAGCACCGTATCTGCTTTGTCAGGCTGTTCTTGAAGTGTAAGAACACTTCTGCCTTTGCCTTCCGCGCATCTACGGCACTGGCGACGCTTGAAATATCCGGGTTAACCGCCCCAAAAATACAAGCGCGAAGAACTTATTGCTCTTTGTCTTTCTCTTTTTCCCCATCCGTCTCCGGCCCTTCATCTTCCCTGTCGGGGGCATCCTGATCCTGCTCTTCGCTCTCTTCACCGTCTTCAGGTTGTTCCTGTTCCGCAACGACACGAGCCAAACCTATCAGTTTATCCTCTTTGCCGAGCGAGACAACTCTGACGCCCTGCGTATTTCTTCCGATACAGCTAATGCTCTCGGCGGGGATACGAACCATTTTGCCCCCTTCGGTCAGGAACATCAGTTCCTCATCCTGTGTCACCGCGGCGGCTGCCACAACGGTTCCGTTACGCTCCGTGGTCTTGATGTCGATCAGGCCTTTCCCTCCCCTGTGTTGTGAAGAGTAATCCTCGAACGCCGTTCGCTTCCCGTATCCGTTCTGGCAGACAGTCAACATAGTGGCGTCCTCACGTACCAAAGCCATATCCACAACCCTGTCATCCTCCGCGAGTCGAATACCGCGGACACCTTTGGCCGTTCGCCCCATGGACCTCACATCAGATTCGTGGAAACGGATTGCCTGGCCCCCGGCAGTCGAAAGGATAACTTCGTCATCGCCGCTGGTCCTCAGCACGCTCACCAGGCGGTCGTCTTCCTCCAGATTGATGGCTATGATTCCACCCGATCCACGTTTTCCGAAAGCATCCAGTGTCGTTTTCTTCACAGTTCCCTGTTCGGTCGCCATGATGAGGAAATAATCCTCATCGAATTCCCGAACGGGTATCAACCCCGTGACCCGTTCGCCATCTTCCAATTCCAGCAGATTAATGATCGCCCGCCCTCGTGCAGTGCGGCCCATTTCGGGAATCTCAAAAACCCGAATCCAGTAGACCTGCCCGTAATTAGTAAACAGCATTATATAATCATGGGTCGACGAGACGAACAGGTGCCCGACGGCGTCTTCCTCTTTGAGATCCGCCCCCACAACACCTTTGCCCCCACGCCCCTGAGCGCGGAAAGCATCGATGGGCACTCGTTTCACGTAACCGCCGACACTGACTGTAACGACGACATCTTCTTCGGGAATGAGATCGGCGCGGTTGAGATCTTCCACCGCCCCCGTGATGCCCGTGCGCCGTTCATCCCCGTATCTTTCCCGTATTTCGTGCAGATCTTCCCGAATAATATCAAGCACCAGATCGCGGTCTGCAAGAATCTTGCGGTAATCCTGGATTTTGTCCTGCAACTCGTCATACTCTTGATCTATCTTCAGCTGTTCCAATCCCACAAGCGTCTGTAAGCGCATGGCGAGTATCGCGTCGGCCTGCCGGTCAGAGAGCGAAAAGCTATCGATCAGTCTCTCCTGCGCTTCTTCTGTTTTCTCGCTTGACCGAACGATTGCAATAACTTCGTCGATATTGATCAGAGCCGTTCTCAGCCCTTCAAGCACGTGCGCCCGATCTTCAGCCTTGCCCAACAGGTGAGCCGTTCGGCGTCGGATGACCTCGACACGATGTTCCACATACTCGGTCATAATGCGTTTGATACTCACCGTTTCCGGCCGGCCATCGATGATCAAAACGAGCATTATGCTGAAAGTACTTTGGAGAGGGGTCCGGCGGAATATCTGATTGCGGACGACCTCGGCATCGGCACCTCTCTTCAGCTCCACGGATATACGGGTGCCGGAAGAATCGCTTTCGTTGCGGATATCGGAGACACCTTCGATCGTGCCCGCTTCCACAGCATCGGCCATCTTCGCCACGATGGACTCACGATTTACGTGGTAGGGCACTTCGGTGACAACGATACGATCACGCCCCTTTGAACGTTCTTCTATCTTGGTCCTTGCCCGCAACGTAATTGTGCCCCGGCCGGAGGTATAACCATCCAGAATCCCGGCTCTCCCACAAATGACTCCGCCCGTGGGAAAATCAGGGCCCGGAAGGATGTCCATAATTTCCGAGACGGATATATCCGGGTTTTCTATGCAAGCAACGATAGCATCGCAAATCTCACAGATGTTATGCGGAGGTATACTTGTGGCCATCCCGACGGCAATTCCGCTACAGCCATTGGCCAGCAAATTCGGGAACCGACCGGGTAACACCGTAGGTTCCTGGCAGGTCCCCTCATAGTTATCCACAAAATCCACGGTGTCGAGATTTAAATCATCCAGCATATCAGCGCCGATTCTCGTCAGGCGGGCCGCCGTGTAACGCATGGCCGCCGGAGGATCTCCATCGAGCGAACCAAAATTGCCCTGCCGATCAACCAACGGATACCGGAAACTAAATGGCTGGCCCATCCGCACAAGGGTATCGTAAATGGCCGTATCACCGTGCGGGTGGTAGTTTCCGTGCGTATCACCCACGATTTTGCCGCATTTACGGTGTTTAGAACGGGGACCAAGACGCAGCTCATTCATCGCGACAAGAATGCGTCTCTGAACGGGTTTCAGCCCATCGCGGACGTCAGGAAGGGCACGGCTGACAATGACGCTCATCGCGAACGTCAAATAGGAATCCCTCATCTCATCTTCAATGAGGATCTTTTCTGTTCGGTTATCTTTTTCTCTCATAATTCTCGCTGTTCATGTCTCTTCGCTAAGCAACACAGCACCCAATCAAGCAAACTGTAGTAATCGTCATCCTGTTTTAGCTTCGTAACCTTGTTAATACTACCTTCGGCCAGGTTACGCGTTCCTGCCGGAAAGAAAGCGCCTCTGCAGATTTTAACTAAATCAGCCCATAAAGCCTTCAAGTTCTGGCTAACACTCATCTTGCATCTCGACTCCAGGTACCTGTATCGAACTTTATTCTCGTCAAACCGAGCAGAATACAAATTACCGGACTTGCCGCTGACCAGAAGCGTGCACTGCACCCCACTGCTTTTCTCGCGCTCCACCGCTTTGAACCGTCTGTGGCTCCGCTCGAAATAAACACCGTCGATTTCTCCTCCATGCGAAACCCTCAACTGCGTGGGGCCACCTCCTATCATCTGGACTTTTGCGCAGAAACCTGCGATCACGGCCTCAGGTGGAACGGATCGAACCGTACCTCGTTCGTCAGTTTGAAACTGCACTGCCTCCGGGCTGATACCGTAAAAGCGCGAAACCGGCAGCCGGTCAATTTCAGGAACATATCCCACATCCACAGCAAATGCATCGATATCGAGTGCTTTCAAACGTCTCACCGCCACCTCGGCAGCGCTTTCCGTCAAATCTTTCGCAAGAATTCCTTGCCCCCGGGTAATTTGCATCTTGACCTCAACATCCGGTGTCTCGGTCAACTCACAGAGAACCTCCGAAGCAGCGATGGGGTTTACCTTCCGTTCATCGCGCACGCAAACGTAATATTTCCCTGTAGCGCCCGCGGGTTTCAAAGGACGCGAAAAATCTCCCGAAGAGGCCCCAACAGACTCTTCTTCAAAACCGACAGCTTCCTGCCTGTCCTCATTGTAGGTGTCACCATCGCCGACCTCCACATCAGCCTGGCACACCGGGCATTTTTCACTCGCGCCCCGGCGTATACGTGCGACCTTAAATGTCGCGCCACAGGCAGGACAGGTGACCTGTACATCGAATTGGGCCATTATACAATCTTTCCGGATTGACCAGATCCAGGTCGAAATAAAGAATCTCAAACGTCAAGATTACTGGCTTCCAATGCATGCATTTCAATGAATTCTCGACGCCGTTTCACATCCTTCCCGGCCAGAATGCTGAAGTAGTTGTCCGCTTCTATGGCATCGCCAACCGTAACCTGCACAATTGTTCGCGTCTCGGGATCGAGCGTAGTTTCCCCCAGTTCGGTGGCATTCATTTCGCCGAGGCCTTTGTAACGATCAATGCTCAGTCCCTCGCGGCCAATCTCACGCACACCGGCAACGACGTGGGAAAGCGAACCGACTGTTCTCTCCTCGTCATCCGACTTGATCGTGAACTTTGCTGGTTCCTGGTCCTCCTCCGGCGGCAGGATTGTATCGATCGGAATCCCACATGACTCGATTTCCCGCACGACACTGGAGAGACGTCCCGACTGGTGAAATTTATGTGGTCTAACCACATTTGGTTCACCACGCGTTCGGGCCAGGCCTTCGTAATCATCTTCTTCTATTATTTCCAGCTCTTCCTCGTACTCTTCCAGCCGCGCCGACAAATCTCTCACAAAATCGTCATACTCTGCCTCACTGTAGAAAAATTTCTGGTGCTCCTCACCTTCGCGGTCCGTGTGGACCACACGATACAGAGGAAACCGGTCGCCCGATTTCCCATCGCGCAGCCCAAGAAAATCCCCGAAAGGAATCCCATGCTGTTCCACAAGATGCATCATGCCATCCAGCACAGTCAATTGGTCGAGAAGGTTGCGGAATTGCACTGGGTCAAGTTGGGCACCGCTATCTTCCCCGTTCAGCGAATACTCAAGTGTCGCCTCCTTGGACCCCAGCTCAATCAATGCATCTTGCAACGCACGGTCATCGTGTACGTATTGCTTTTTGCCGCTACGCTTTACACAATAAAGAGGCGGCTGCGCAATGTACAGGTGCCCGTGCTCAATTAGCCTGGGCATTTGCCGAAAGAAAAACGTGAGGAGAAGGGTACGAATATGTGCTCCGTCGATATCGGCGTCTGTCATGATCACAACTTTATCATATCTCAGCCGCTCCAGGTCGAATTCCTCTGTGCCGATTCCCGTCCCCAGCGCTGTTATGAGGGTTGCTATCTCCTCATTCCCTAACATCTTGTCCACCCGCGCTTTCTCAACATTCAAAATGACGCCGCGAAGAGGTAATATGGCCTGAAATTGCCGATCGCGCCCCATGCTTGCCGTCCCCCCGGCGCTCTGTCCCTCAACGATAAAGAGCTCCGTTTCTTCCCGTTTCTTGCTCGAGCAATCACGAAGCTTCGTCGGCAGGTTTCCCCGACTCAAAGCCCCTTTTCTTCGCGTCAGGTCCCGCGCTTTCTTAGCTGCTTTCCGCGCACGTGCCGCTTCCACCGCCTTCTTAACAATTGTCCGCACAATGCCCGGATGCTCTTCGCAATAAACACTCAATTTCTCTCCGACAGCTTGTTCGACCAAACTCTTTATCCCGCGATTACCAAGCCTGGTCTTTGTCTGACCTTCGAACTGAGGCTCCGGCAGTTTGACGCTCACAACCGCAGTTAATCCTTCTCTATAGTCGTCGCCGGTTGGCGTAACGTCCTTCAGTTCATCGTTATCCCGTGCCCAATTATTGAACGTTCGAGTTACAGCCGTCCGAAAACCGCTCAGGTGCGTTCCTCCATCGACCGTATTAATGTTATTCGCGAAAGAAAAAATGACCTCATTAAATCCCTGATTATATTGAAGCGCTACCTCACATATCTTACCGTCTTCTTCATCCTCCAGGCTGATCACGTTGCTGTGAACCGGGTCTTTTTCGCGGTTAAGGTACGCAACAAACTCCGTGATTCCTTCTTCGTAATGGAACTCTTCTTCGTCCGACTCCCCTTCTTGCGACATGACGATCCGCGTTCCGCTATTCAAGAACGCAAGCTCTCGCAGACGATTGCCAATCCGATCAGAGTCAAACTCGCAGGGGTCGAAGATCTCAGGATCTGGCTTGAAAGTAACCCGCGTGCCCCTTCGGTTGCTGCGCCCCCGCTTCTCGACCGGAGTTTGCGGTTCTCCCCGCTCGTAGCGCTGATAATACATGTGATCATCCCGCCACACTTCGACCTCCATCCACTTACTCAAAGCATTGACGCATGAAACTCCGACTCCATGCAACCCGGCCGATACTTTGTAGCTGTTTTTATCAAACTTGCCTCCCGCGTTAAGGGTTGTCATTACCACCTCAAGCGCCGGTTTCCCCGTATCTGGATGGCGATCCACCGGAATACCACGTCCGTTGTCCATCAGCGAAATGCTACCATCACTATAAAGACGGACGGCTATCTCTGTACATTGACCCACCATAGCTTCATCAATGCTATTCGCGACAACTTCCTCAAATAGATGATGAAGGCCTCTCTGCGCCGTATCTCCGATATACATCGCCGGACGCAGGCGAACGTGCTCAATCCCCCCTAAGACTCGAATGGACGAAGCATTATACCGATCTTTCTCTTTATCTTCTTCTGCCATCTGCTCTTTCTAAAATTACGTTCAAAAGTTCTACAGTCCGCAAACGATTACTGGTCTCCAAGACAAAAACGTACTTCTGCGACGTCCTCTCCTCCTGAGGTGCGTCGTAACTCTTCAAGTATCGTCTCACGCATAAAACCACTTAATTCCTGCAGGAGCACCGACGACTCAACTTCAACTCGCAGCTTCCCATCTTCATACGAGGCGATCCGCGTTCGGGAAGCAATCTCCGGCCCGGCAACTTCCTCCCAAGCTCGCGAAACAGCACTGTACCTGCCCTTTTGATAAAACCGCTTTTGCTTCAGAACACGGGATAGAACCGCACCAAAACCCCGCGCGCTGGAGCGACTGTATCGAACCGTATCACCAAAAGTCATTTCTCAGCCTCTTCACGCACAACCGGACTAACGACATATACATAATCCACCCCGCAACGAATCACACAGGGGGACCCCCGATCACTAAACTCCATCTTTACGCTCTCTCTGTCCACGACCTCAAGTACCTGCTGGATATACTCTGGATTGAACGCAATCTCTCGCTCTTCCCCATCATAATCAATCGGAACTTTAACTTGCGCGTCCCCAAGATCAGGAGACTGAGAACTCAGGACTAACAAACCATCCGAAAGAGTGAAATCCACCACGCGCGTCTGGTCGGATGTCATAAATGAAGCTCGCCGCAGGGCATTCAACGTCGCTTTCGTAGGGAGCTCCGCTTTAAATTTGTTTTCTCGTGGTATTACCTCATGGTAATTAGGGAATTGTCCCTCTACCAGCTGGCACCGAACCCGTCCACGCCCATTTTCAGCAAAAAACTGATTCTCTGTCGCCTGAAATCGAAGCGGTTCTTCACTCAATAGGGCCAGGCGAGCAGCTTGTTGTATGCCCTTTTTCATTACGATGCAATCAACGGTTTGTCCCTCTGGATTACTGACCTTCTTCTTTACATTCGCTAACCGTGCCCCATCAGCTCCTACCATCTCAAAATTACCATCTTCGTCAACTATAACTAATATTCCGTTCAGTGCATACCGTCCCTTTTCATCAGCGGCTGCAAAAGTAGTCCTGTCTACCATAAACTGTAAAACCGCTGGATCGACTTCGATGATGCTATCTTCAGAAACCCCTGATATATCCGCGTACTCTTCGGGGTTCTCGCTCACCATGTGAAATTGACCGTCCGAAGCTTTAAGAGTGACGGAACTTGCGTCTCCTTCCAGCGTTATCCTTTCATCCGGTGTCGCACGCAAAATGGGCGAAATACGACTATAAGGGGTAAGGACGGCTCCTTCCTCCTCAATTTCAACATTCTGGGCCTGGACTCGTAATCCTACCTCCAGATCAGTTGCCGAAAGGAAAACACCTTCTTCGCTGGCTTCAATTTTTACGTTTTGGTAGATGGGCCGAGCGATGGTCGATGTGATGATGCTACCAACATGTTGAAAGGCATCATGCAAAGCTTCACAATCTGCAGTAAATTTCATGAGCATCTCTCCAATTTTGGATCTGTGTCAACCAAGGATATTGTATTCTTCTGAGTGAGTCTTATTATTCTTTTTCTTATTAGCTCTTTATAAATAAAAGATAGCAGTAATAATAATAAGAAGGTTCAAAGAAACGATTGATAAGGACGATGCCTGCAAGATGTTTCTGGAAACGTATTTAGCGGCGAATTGTTGGTAATAATAATTGTCGAAAACCTGTCGAAAACATTGCGAAGGGGTGTGCCAAACGGTGTTATCTCTAAGAGACGCAATTGTAAAGTCTAAAACCCCCTTTTTTTGAACGAATCCTGTCGGATTATCAACAGTGTGCTGACATCTTTTGCACAGGTTTTCGACGATGTTTTGCACAGAGAACTCGCGAGAATAATGGGTCTGTTTAACAGGCATCAGGGATGGGTTGGCATATGTGCCACGGACACGCCTTCCCTCTATATATATAGTACAGTATAGCGGGGGTAATTATCAAGCGGGAAAGGTGGGAAAAACGCCCCTCTAAAAGGTGTAAAACGGCCGTTTTGTGCTTTTTTGGCGGGAGGTTTCCAGCGCACTTGCGATTGGGCGATAATACAGAAGAGAATACGGGTGGATTTTGGGGTTCATCCCCTGTTTTCCGACGAGGATCCATACAGCCGATTGCTTAAGAAAAGCTCGCAGAGACAGAGGAGCAGAACAGTTGCTATCAAAAAGGGAGCAAGCTCTATATTTTTCCAGCCCTTGCCCGAGCCAAACAGACCCCGTTGGGCTTCTGAAGTGTTGGCGTGGACCTTGATCAATCCGGCTGAGATGTAGTTCTGCACGTCGGCTTGAGAGATTCGGTGCAGGTCGCTCTCGTCCGGATCGGGGTTGATGAAGAAGCTGGTGTGCCACTTGTCTTTGCGACGCTCATAGTTAACGCGGTAGCGCCCCAGGTCGTCGGTATTCCAGAATATCCGTTTCTTGGGGTTAGCTCCTGGCATCACCCGGATTGGCTGCGCCTGCCCCGGGGGGTCCACAGTGATACGCGTTGGCCACGGTGAGGGCCGGACGCGGATCGGCACGTGGTCTCCAACGCTGTGGGAAACGATTCGTCCCCCCGATGCGGGCACGAGCGAGAGAACGAGCTCCTGGCAGAACGGAACGAATTCCGGACGCCTCGCCAGGTCACTTGAGCGTCCGGTGAGGCTCCCACTGAAAACGGCCACCCGCTCCCCGGGCCCCCCGATTACGAGGGCAGGATGGTCGCCCGGGAAGCCAAGCATAACATGTGCGGATTCTGAAGGCTGTATTTTTGAACATGACGAGAACTGCGAGCGGGTTATATCGGCTCCCGCCGCCTCAAGGCTATCTATAAGCGGATGATTTGGGCTGACAATCCTCGGGCTACCTGGATGGCCCGTTGCTTCGGTCAGGTCTGCGGTTCCATATGGAATCGCCGGGAGGGTCTCCCTGGCGGCAGGCCCTGAGTAATTTTTTGGTTCAATATTTTTCCCGAGGCTTACAAATAGGGCACCTCCCCCCGCGACAAAGTCGGAGATTCTGCGCCAACCGTTTGGTAATGGACCGTTTCGGCTCATGATCGCAAGCAAGTCGTAGGAAGCGAGATCCTTTTGATGCAGTTTGCGTGGTGCGGCGATGTCGACTCGGAATATGCCCCTGCTGCTAAGCCACGGGGAAAGAGCTGTCCGGAAAAAGAAAGACCGCCCGGATCGGGGGTTCGATATGGTGTAGGTGTCGTCGATGCAGAGCACGGAGACGGAACGGGAAGCGTCGAGCGCGAACCCCCTGGTGTTATCTTGCGGTAGTGCATCGGGATTGAGAAGGCGAACGCGGCCCCAGTGGTTGCCTGGAGATGTGATGGAAGCGCGGAATGTGAGCTCTTCGGTCCGATCCTCAACGAGGTCGATCTCGCGCCGATCTGCGATCCGACCGTCGAATTCGAACTGAACCAATTCGGTCGAGGGTTTACCGATTGCGACTATTTTCGTTCTGAGGGTCAGGATAGCGCCCTGAAGGACGGGCTCGCCGATGTGCTCTACGCTCGTGATAGCACGATTTGTAGGATCCTCATTTCCGCAGTCGATGATGTGAAGCGCTATATCTGCTCCGAGCTCCAGCTTTGATTGGTCGGGCGAAATGCCGACATCGCCCCAAGACCCGGCGGTCATGTCGGTGAAGAGGTATATGACGTTTCGACTCGCCCCTTTATCCTTCATTGCCGAGACTGTCCGCTGGAGCGCACGAGGCAGGGATGCCGGGCGTTCTGTGGCACGAATGTTCATGATCAGATCGTGGGCATCTGCTTTCTCACGCGTGAGCTGAATGCCGGGGAAAGAACTTGACGCGACAGCAATCTGGGCTTCGAAAGGGAGGGCTGAGACAACTTCAAGAGCTCGGTTCCGTGCCCGTGTAAACCATGACGTGCCGGCATGTCGGTAGTTCATGCTCAGGGAATCGTCCAGGACGATGGCGTAAATAGGCGCGGCGTTTGGTGCCTTTGCGTTCGGGTGGCCGGTGTCCGCCGGGGTTAGCATAGGGCGTGCCAGCGCCAGCGCAAGAAACGCGAGGATCGAGATCCGCAACAGGAGAACCAGGAGTTGCTTGATGCTGATTTTTGAACGGGTCTTACGTTTGGTTCGCTGCACAAATCGGACTGTCGCAAAGGCCACGTCCCGGATTTTTTGGCGCCGAAACAAATGCAACAGAATGGGCAAAGCAGCAGCCGACGCGAAAAAAATCAGAGTTGGATTCAGAAAGTGCAGCAAAGCTCGACCTCAGAAATGTTCTCGGCGGTTCGTCAGGTAAGTAACAAGCACGCGATCAAAAGAAACAGAAGTGTCGACCAGGACATAGTCGATATCAGTCTCGCCACATTTTTCTTTGTAATAATCCGCGAACTGGCGGATTTCGCGCTGGTAATCTTCCTGGAGGGCCTCCGGTTGTACGACGACTTCTTCTTGTGTTTCCATGTCCCGGAATCTGGTCCGCCCTTCGTAGGGCATGGTGAGCTCGGCGTGGTCGAGAACTTGAAAGCAAATGACATCGTGACCCCGGTAGATGAGGTGGTCGAGGGCTTCGATGATTTCTTTTTCGTTTTCATCAGGAGTGGGAATGAGATCGCTGAAAAGCACCGCGAGCCCGCGGCGAGGAAAGAGTTCCGCTGCTTTATGAAGGCTTGGCCCAATCCGAGAGGGTCGGTCTCGGGGTTCCGCGTCAAGTCCGCTGAGGATTCCCGTCAAGTGGCTCCGTTTACTTTTTGGGGGGACGTAGTGGACCAGATCTTCGTCGAAAGTGGCCAGCCCGACGGCATCCTGCTGATTTATCATGAGGTATCCCAGCGCCGCGGCCATGCAACAACTATATTTAAGTTTAGTGATGCCACCGTACGAATATTGCATCGACGAACTCACATCCACCAACAGGTAGCAGCTGAGATTCGTTTCCGCCTCAAATTTCTTTATGTAGTAACGATCCGTCCTGCCGTAGACGTTCCAGTCGATATTTTTGAGATCGTCGCCTGGGCTGTACTTTCGATGTTCGCTGAATTCCGTGGAGAAGCCCTGGTAGGGACTGTCATGAAGACCAGATATGAATCCTTCGACGATGAATTTGGCCTGCAGGTCCAGTCGGCTGACCTGTTGGATGACGTCAGGCCTGAGGTATTCTTCAGCGCTTGGCATCGCTTTAAAAGTCAGTTAGAGCAATTATTTATTTCTTCACGTAGTATTTTAACAGATTTGGTGAGCTACGAGACAGCGCAGGAAAGCCAGGCGATTGATCCGGCCAAGGTATTCGCTGAAGAATGAGAAGATAAAATACGCCAGGACGGTTGCTACAGCCAACCAGATCACGACGCTTGCGACGACCGTGAGACGGGAACTGCAGGATTCGGCCTGCTCTCCGTGTGTGCGCGCCAGTAAATCGAGCTGTTCTACAATTCGACCGCTTTCTTCTCCTGTATACAGTATTTCCAGGTCGCTCTGGGAGAACATCCCCGTCTCACGCAGCGAAGCGGTAAGAGTTGACCCTTTCTCGATTGATTTCACGGCTTTCTCTCCGCATTTTGCGAACGCATTGCTGCCCGCCGCATCGAAGGCGCGCTGAACCGCCTCGCCAACGGGAAGGGCGGCCTCAAGCATCAAGCTCAGGACCATATGGAATCGGGCGAGAGCCCGGTGAAGGAAGACCTTTCCCAAAAGCGGTAGACGCAGGAGAATGCGGTTTATCACGCCGATTTGCCCGAGGCTTTTACCCAAGAGCCAGAACAACGCCAGTGCGCTAAGGGGAATGCCGTATCCGATCAGCGGGACCATCAGAACAGGGGCGTGGCTCTGATTGAGGATTCTGCGTACATACGCGACGATTGTGAGGACGAGAATTGCGAGGAGGTACTGGATGAGGGGCCAGGCGATTGCGGCGAGAAAACTGCGACGTATACGGCGACGAAACGCGTAAAAGTCCGCGAGTTCGTCCAGCATGCGATCCAGCACGCCGCTTCTCTCGCCGGCTTCAACCAATTGGAGCAGGAGGGAGGGGAATATATTTTGAGCGCGCAAAGCCTCTGTCAACGATCGCCCGTTGCTGACGAGTTCGGCGGCCTGGTTGCTTGCCTTTTGTAAAGAGGAGGAAGGATTTTCTCGCCCTGCGGCACGGAGCGCTCGCTCAGCAGGCACACCGCTTTCAAGGAGAGTGCTGAGAGACGAGCAAAAAACAAACAAGGTGTTGTTGGTCAATACGGTTCCTTTTCGGGCCACAGATCGGCAGAGTTCATTTGTTCGCCGCGGTGTCCTCAGCTACCGCATGGGCTATTGCATACTCGCGGTCGTGGGAAAGGCTGATATGGATCTGGGTTACACCGAGCTGTTTACTTATCTCTTTACTCCGGCCGGTCAGCGCAATGGACGGAGCGCCGAGGCTATCGTTAGAGACCTCCACATCGTGGAAACGCGTTCCGTTTTGCCAGCCGACACCGAGCGCTTTGAGGACTGCCTCCTTGGCGGCGAACCGGGTAGCGTAACGTTCAGCGGGGCGAGCACAGCGGCGGCAATAACTAATTTCATCTTCTGAATAAACGCGGTTGAGGAATCGCTCGCCGTGTTCTTCGACGATACGTTTGACCCGGCTTACTTTTATGATGTCGACGCCCACGCCCACGATCATTGGGGACTCCTTTCCGGGCAACGTTTCTGTCGACTGCGGATTTGACATCTGCTGTTGGGTCGGTCAATCCTCGTCGGAATCCCCATCGTCTTCCTTATCTTTTTCGTCCTGTTTTTCTTCGGGGATGCCGAGTTCCTCGCGTCGTTTTTTGGCGAGACGGGGGGTTTTTTCATCGAGAATTTTAAGTTCTATTTCCTGTGCAGTGTCCGGGTTTTCTTCCAGGAATTGGCGGGAGTTTTCCCGTCCCTGGCCCAGTTTCATGTCGCCGTAAGAGTACCAGGAGCCCGCTTTGTCGATGATGCCGGATTCTTCTCCAAGTTCGAGCAAATCGCCTTCGCGAGACAGGCCGCAACGGAAAAGTAAGTCGGCTTCACAGCGCTTGAACGGGGGAGCTACTTTGTTTTTAGCCACTTTCAAACGGACGCGATTTCCGACCGTTTCGTTGCCGTCTTTCAGGCTGCCGATGCGCCGTATTTCGATACGGACAGCGCTGTAGAATTTGAGCGCTCTGCCGCCGGGGGTAGTTTCGGGTGAGCCGAACATAACCCCGATCTTCATGCGGATTTGGTTGATGAACAAAACGGTCGTGCGCGACTTCGAAATGGCAGAAGCCAGTTTCCTGAGTGCCCGGGACATTAGACGCGCCTGAAGCCCGATTGTCTGATCGCCCATCTCGCCTTCGACTTCTTCGCGCGGTACAAGGGCGGCCACTGAATCGACGACCACGATGTCAAGGGCGTTGCTACGCACGAGGGATTCCAGGACATCGAGAGCTTGTTCCGCCGCATCGGGTTGGTGGATGAGCAGGTTCTCCATGTCGACGCCCAGGTTCTCGGCATATTCCGGGTCCAGAGCGTGCTCGGCATCGACAAACGCGGCTATTCCTCCGGCTTTCTGGGCTTGTGAGACAATTTGGAGGGCGAGAGTTGTTTTTCCTGATGCTTCCGGGCCGTAGACTTCAACCACCCGTCCTCGCGGGACCCCGCCGATACCCAGAGCAAGATCCAGCGCGAGCGACCCGGTCGGTATCGCGTCAACTCCTACTCGTGCTTCCGCGTCACCAAGTGTCTGAATTGTTCCCTTACCATACTGTTTTTCAAGTTGCTGTACGGTTCTATCAAGAGCTTTTTTGCGTTCCGTCTCCTCATTTTTCTTGGCCATTGCCACTCCTCAAAGGTTGCGGAAAGCCTCCCGATCCGTCATGCTTGATATTGTAAGCAAGCTCAACTCCCGGGTTAGCCTCCGGGCGAATGTGGTCCGCCCGAGCTGAATCTAATTTGTGTTTTCGCATCCGGATCGTGCTACAATTTGCAGCACATTGAGAAGTAAGCTGCGCAACAATATCAAAGCGTTCAGGACCATCGGCCTGTGCCTACCAAATAAACTGCAGAATATTGTACAGTGGAATCCAAGTTTTGTAAAAGGCACGGTATCAGCATTTTGACAGGATACCGGTTATTTGATATAAGCATGGGTTAAATCCCGCCCTATGGAGGTTGCCTTTTATGCTTCATCGGCGCAAGCTTCCCGCATTTGCCCTGATTGCGCTCATTTTGTCCGCTGGATACCTTTGCGCAAAGCCCAAGCCCAAGTTCGTGCATGGCTACGCATTGGGGCACGCGTATATATATCGGCAGTGGACCACTGTTATCTTGAATGTCGAGAATGAGGGGGATGAATCAATCCATCTCGACGCGGTTTTGACTGTCGGGGAAGGTCAGGACGAAGTCAACTACCGCAAGCATTTGTATCTCCCGGCGAACTGCGAACGCTCTCTCTGGTTTTATTGCCAGCTTGGCAAGGAAAAGGCCTATGAGGGGAAGCTGATGACAAAAGATGGGCGGGTGGTTTCTTCAGGAAAAGAATGGTCGAACGTGCTTTCATGGACGCGGCTGTTGGTACTCTCGCTGGACCGGGATCGGATGCTTCCAAAGTTGAATCTTTATCTGGCCCGTCGTCAGTCCCGTTCTACGTCTTCCGAGCTGAAATTGCCGGGAGAGAAATCTTCTGAGGGCACGAAGAAGGAAGAAGGTGAGGAAGGGCAGGGACCGGTTTCCTCACCTTCTTTCACGAGTCTGCCGGCCAATGTGAGGCGCCCGGCCACACTCGGCACCCGATTGCGGAAATTCCCGGACCACTGGGCCGGGCTCGATAGCATGAGCGCGGTAGCTTTGGGCGATCTCGATTATGCGGAATGGCGTCCGAGCCAGGCGCAGGCGCTCGATACGTGGCTGCTGAGTGGGGGCGTGCTTCTACTCTTTCCCGGTGCTCAATGGGAATCGCTGAGGAATTCCAGGATTTCAGAGTGGCTGCCGGTGAACATCCTCGGTATGCGCAAACAGAACAAGCTCCATTTGGAAGGCGATTATGGCTCGTGGGATGTGACGTTGAAGGGACCGGAGACGGCCGCCTATCCAGACGGGAAACCGATGTATGTGAACGTGCTCGAGACGGAGCTTGCGGATGGGGAATTGTTGCTTTCTGATGGCAGTCGGCCGATGCTCGTGAAGAAACAGGTGGGGATGGGAGCCGTTTATTTTTTTGCTTTTCCGGGTCAGGCTCTGGATCAGTGGGAACAACGTGGCGCCATTTTGTCGCGCATCCTTCGCCGCCACGAACGGCTTAAACCCTTTGCGCAAAGCGGTTTGTTGCAAAAGGGGCCTGATATGGTCGACGAAGTAGCTGGTGCGGAAGTTGCTCCGCCCAGCTTTGTGATCGCTACGCTGGGAAGTTTCTTTCTCGTTGCCTCCATCTCGTTGCTGGTGGCTCATCTGAAAAAACGGACGGAACTGGCGTGGGCTGTAATTATCCCGGCCGGTATCGGGATCGGCGTGGCCTCGTATTTCGTCGGCTTGTCTTATCATAAGAAAGTCGGTCTCTCCCTGAATGAAATTGCTGTTCTCTCAACGAGTTCCGGTTCCCCAAAAGCGTTTCGCAGCGGTGTGCTTGGTGTTCATACGGTGGATACTCTTCGTGGGGAAATGGTGGCGGGGGATGAAGGCGTCCTGTTCACGACTATCGGCGAGAAAAAGAAGGCCGGAGGCGAGGTCTCAACAGATTTTATCGATGTTGCCCCTACCTTCCGCGCACGCAACCTCAAAATTGAGGGTGGGGCGATGCCGCGGTATGTGGTTGATTCCGTCGTTGATCTCGAGAGGGGCATCGCCACCGAGCTGCAATTGGGACCGGAGGGAGTTACCGGGACGGTTACAAATCATACTCCTCTGGATCTCCGCAACTGTCGGTTCGTTGTCAATTCATACCCATTTGAAGTGGGCGATCTGCCGCGTGAGGGAAGCACGTCTGTGACGTTGTCGGACGCCAGCGTCGGGAAACGGCTGTTGGTTGCGCCGAGGCGTGACGATATTTACAAAAACCTCCGGGACCGTAGAAAAAAAGAGACCGAAGAGGCAATCGATACGAATGCGATGTTTGGCGGACGCGGAATGACGCGCAAATTGATCGTCCAACATCTTTTCACACCGGCGCGTCGCCAGCATTTCACCCCGTGGAGCGAGCGCCTTTTCCTTCTGGGATGGCCTCCCCCGGATAAAAATTTCATCTCGGAGCGTATCGAAGGTATTGACGAAAAACCGGTGAAAAGGAGTATTTCGCTGGTGTGCTCCGAGACCCCGATCCGGAGAGCTCCTCCCGGGGAGAAAGTTTCCATTTCACGGGCATTTTGTTCGCCGGCGATCCAGCTACCGCACAGTAAAAGCACACCGATTGAGTTGAGCAGTTTCATCGGCGATACAATGCAGCCAGACACGAAAATGATCTTCTACATTCCCGATTTTGCGTCTAACGTGGAAGCAGAAAGTGCGACGATCCGAATTCTCGCCAGCGCGTACGGCAAGGAAATTATTGTGAGTGGTATTGAGCAGAGTTCTGGGCGGCCAGTAGAGTTGGCGAGACTGATGAACCCCACTGAGTGGGAAAGCATTGAGGTCGAGAACGCGAGCCGGTTTCAAAACCGTCTGCGGGGCACGATGGAATTTCAGCTCAATGCGAAGCTGAGAAAACAAATCAGCCCCGAGGAAGCTAATGAATTTAGCGGTCCACTGGGCGCGCATAGCTGGAGTCTGAGGCGAGCCACCCTTTCGTTGCAAGGGAAAACTCAAAGCAGATAAGATTCACAACCGTAGCCGGGATATTTCACTGTTTTTCGGGTAAAAGGAAAATGATAAGAACCGATAAACTCACCAAGTATTACGGTGATTTTTGTGCCCTCAAGGATCTGACGATCAATATAGAGAAGGGAAGTATTTTCGGCTATATCGGCCCCAATGGTGCGGGGAAAACGACTACGATCCGCATACTGGCTGCCTTGATGAAGCCGAGCAGTGGTTCGGCTTACATGGATGAAGTTGAAGTGACGAGTAATCCCCGCAGGATAAAAGAGATGGTCGGTTACCTGCCGGATTTTTTCGGGGTCTACGAAGGAATGCGAGTGCTGGAATATCTGGATTTTTTTGGTGCGGCATTCAAGATTCCGCGCGGCAAAAGAAAGAAAAGGATCGCCGAAGTTCTGGAAACCACCGGAAGCACCTACATGGAAGATATGTTCGTTGAAGCGCTGAGCCGCGGGATGAAACAGAGAGTGGGTATTGCGCGGACCTTGATTCATGATCCAAGGGTTCTGCTCTTAGATGAACCGCTGAGTGGACTCGATCCCAGCGCTCGGGTGGAGATGAAAAACCTGCTGGGAAAACTCGGTCAGATGGGGAAGACGATACTGGTTTCAAGCCATATTCTGCCAGAACTGGCCGCAATATGTGATACAGTCGGCATCCTGGACCAGGGTAGCCTCCATGCGTTTGGGCCCGTCGATGAGGTTATGCGAGGGATAAGGCAGTCCCGCATCGTGAGGATCTCGGTTCTCGATGATCTCGAAGGGGTTGCATCTTTACTGAGGAAACTCGGGGAGAATTCTGGTATCGATCAGGTGCAGGTCGAAGCCGGAGATGTCCGTTTTGAATGGAGCGCAACGGAAAAGGAACTTTCCAACCTGCTCGCCCTTCTCGTCGAGAAGGGTTTTCAGATCATCGGATTCGAAGAAGTGCCGATGAGCCTTGAGGAAGCGTTTATGGAGCTGACTGCCAGCAAGGAAGCCCAGGTTGAGGGCCAGAAGTAAAGGGAGTCTTGTGCTATGCCTTTGAGACCGGTCAAACGCGGATTGGCGCAGAAAGTGAAAGACCAGCTGCTGCCCCCGCTGTTTTTTAAAGATGTAAAAATGGGGCTGCGTAAGAAACGCGCGGCGATTCTCCAGCTTATTTTCCTGGGCTCTTGTTTCCTGGCCGCCTGGGCCGTCTGGCCAAAAGAAGGGGTCTACTCACAGAATTCGCAGAACGCCCATCACCTGTTCACCGTTCTGGGCTTCGGACAGCTCGGGTTGGTGGCGTTGTTCGCACCAGCCTTTACAAGTCCGGCGTTTACGATGGAAAAGGAGCGGAACACTTTCGACCTGATCTATGGAACACATATGAGCCCGTTCGCGATTGTGTGGGGCAAGGTTTCAGGGGCTATTACTTTCCTGCTGCTTGTGATTCTGTCCAGCATACCGGTAGTGAGCGTTTGTCTGGTTCTTGGCGGTATTAGTTATGTTGAAGTGGGGTGGTTTTACGTTGTACTCGTATTGACCGCCTTATTCTTTGGGATGATCGGGCTGACGGTAAGCGCCCTCTCAGAAAAGACTTATGTGTCTGTAATCATCACATATATTATCATTGGACTTGTGGCTATTGGAGCCCTTCTTCCGTCGCTGTTTTTCATGCCGAAAGTGGGCGGAAACCTGAAGACCGTTCTGCACTGGATTTGGTCCTGCAGCCCGTTGATCGCGACGGCCAACGTTGTGCAGGAAGGGCTTTTGTCACGGGTGAACAGTGGATTGGGCGGGTTGACCGAGGCGCACCAGATATTTGCTGGATTTGCCGCCATCTGCAGTGTTTCCATGATGGCAGGTCTGTTTTTGCATCTGCGCAAATGTCCGGCTCCCAAGCCGCGTAGAGAACGCGTTATCGACGAAGCCATTACCGAACGGTTGTCAAAGTGGCCGTTTTATTTGATAAACCCGCGGGGTCATCGCCGTATGTTGGGTGCGATACTTAATCCGGTCTTTGTGAAGGAACTGCGAACAATGTTGTTCGGGCGTCTTGTTTACCTTGTGCGGGCATTCTATATTTGCGTGATTGTCTCTGTGGCTTTGATGCTTGTGGCCGCGATAGGTTCTTTTGTGTTCCCGATCCGTGCGATCGCAATTTTTACGGTCAGCTTTCAGATGGTTCTGATTTTGTTCCTCGGCCCGATTTTCAGCGCGCCGCTGATTTCGCGGGAAATTGAAAATGGGCACTTTGACCTGCTGAGGCTCACAAAATTGAGGAGCCTGAAAATCGTGGCCGGGAAGTTCGAGTCCGTGATTCTCCCGCTTGCTATTTTGATGGTCGCTACTTTGCCTCCTTACCTGATGCTTGGTTATGTGAAACCAGAGTTCGTACCCGGTATATTGCGTAGCTCGGCGACTCTGTTGGTGACATTAATTTTTGTCTGCTCGGCTGGTATCTTTTTCAGCTCAATGTGTCGAAAAACTTCGAGCAGTATCGCGGGGACGTATACGATCGTTGTGCTTACCTGTGTGATGAGCTTGTTCGGCTTGCTTGCGGCCCAGAGCATTCATCCGGACGTTCTCCAGAAGATTTTTGTTATCAACCCTGTTGTCACGATGTTGAGTGAAACGGCGCTTACGGACCTGAGAGAAACATACGATCTGTGGTTGCCGAATCTGTATATATTGGGCGGCTCAATTGTCGTTTTGCTTTTTGTGGCCTCTCTGCGCGTGGCCATGCTCGTTCGGCCGAGATGAGGTGCGCAAATGCCGCCGATACCCCATATTTCTTGCAAACGCTGTTTTCAGTAGTTAGTCTATAGTGGCAGATGCGGGTGTACCGGCTGGAGTTGTCGATTCTGTCCCCGGCCCCGTTTTGATTGTGGAATCGCCTTCTGAGGAGATCTTTTGGGCGCACTTTTTTTGCCCCAAACTGCCGGGTGTTTTGAGTGCCCCGGCGGGAATTTTATCTCGATGGCTTCGTGGAAGTGGCGAATGATCCGGCCGTTCGCTGGTAATCGCATATCGTGTAGTGTTGTTGTGACTGGTCGGCAGGGATGGTTGCGAAGTAATGAAGAATATTGAAGTTACCTGTGAATCCTGTGGCGCGAGTTTCGTCGTGCCCGCCTCTATGGCTGGCCAGGAGGTGCAATGTGCCTGTGGGCAGGGGCTCGAAGTGCCAACTTCGGAAGAGGGCGAAGTCGGAATAGATTCAGAAGCCAGTGATGTGTCTGCCATTTCCGAACAAGAGGGCGGTGGTGCAGAAGGAGGGGATGGTAGCGCGGCGACAAAATGGTATGTTTTCATCAAAGGTGAGAAGTACGGCCCCTATTCCACCGATAAAATGCGTGAGATGGTGCAGGAGGGCCGCCTCAAAGCCCATACCAAGGCGTATAATAAAGGGCTTTCAGATTGGATCCCTATGGGGAAGATACTGACTTTTGTAGGTGAGTTCGAAGAGGAAGATGTTGCCGTACAGGTGGGGACTCCGGTCAAAGAGACAATGGCGGAAAGCACCGAAGAAATCGGTTGGCATTTCCGGCGGGACGGCATTGCGATTGGCCCGGTCAGCCTCGAATCTTTGCAAGAAAATGCGCGTAGCGGAGAACTGATCCCGGAACAGGAAGTCTCAGGTCCCGAAACCGAAGAGTGGAAACCTGCGGGCGAGGTTGAAGAACTACAGGGGCTTTTTCCTCCCGCAGAAGAGCGTACCGGTTACTATGTTAGCGTCAGCGGAGAACGCGACGGTCCCCACTCGGAAAATGATATCCGAGAAAAAATCGAGCAAGGTGAACTTTCGGCCGATTCCCGGATTTGGAGCCAGAGCTTCGGTGAATGGCAGAAACTTTCAGAAGTGTCCCAATTTGCTGACGCCCTGGGAGGATCCGAAGCGTCCGAAGGAGCGGTGGAAGAAATTCCTCGGAGCGAAGAACAGATCCCTCAAGAAGCTGAGGGAGTTGCTGCCGAAAAGGCCGAAGAAAAAATTGAGGAACAACCCGCTGAATCCGCCCATGAGGAGGAAGCTCTTTCTGAAGCAGTGGAGATCGAAACAGGCGAGACGGAACCTCACGAAATGGAAGAGGAGCCGGTCTCAGAATATGAGGTCGGAACTGAGACGGGTCCTGAAGAAGAATCCCCCGTTGAAGGGCCAATTGCCGAAGAAGAACCTGTTGGGTTCGCGGAAGAAGGGATTCCAGAACCGGACGAAGGCGTCATTGAAGAGCCTGTAGAAGAAGCTTTCATGCCGGAAGAGCCCGGTGAGGAGCCTGTCGAGGAATTTCCCCATGAAGCTGGAATAGAACCGGCTGTGGAAGAAGCCGTCGAGGCGGAGGAAGAGGTAGCAGTTAATGAAGGACGGGAAGAAGGCGAGGAGGGGCCTGAAGCGGAAATTTCGGTGGCGGAAGCGGAGGCGCCGGAGCAAGCTGAAGAGACGGAAGAGCCGGAGGTTGCTACGGAGGCGGAAGAGGCCGAACTGAGTGATATCCGGGAGCAGCTTGAGGGAGCGGCCGAGGCGGGTGTGGAGGGCGCGGAGAGCGAAGTGGAAGAGGAGGGGGCCGAGGCCCCCGCGGAAGCGGCCACTGAGGAGGTCGGAGAAACCGAGGCGGTCGAGGAAGTCGAAGAGGAAGAGGCGAAGCCGGAGCAACCCGCAGAAACGGCGGCTGAAGAGGCGGATATTGGTGATATTCGGGAGCAGCTTGAGGGAGCGGCCGAGGCGGGTGTGGAGGATGCGGAGAGCGAAGTGGAAGAGGAGGGGGCCGAGGCCCCCGCGGAAGCGGCCACTGAGGAGGTCGGAGAAACCGAGGCGGTCGAGGAAGTCGAAGAGGAAGAGGCAAAGCCGGAGCAACCCGCAGGAACGGCGGCTGAAGAGGCGGAGGAAGCGGAAGAAGCAGAGGACGAGGAAGAAGTCGACCTTGGTCTGGTTGTCTCAGAGAGCGAAGAGGAAGAAGGTTTAGCGGAATTAGCGGAACAGGCGGAAGAAGAAACCTCCGAGGATTGGTACTATGCAAGGGATGGCGATCGGTACGGTCCTTATTCTTTGGAGGAGATTCAGGATGCCGTACTGGACGGTGAAATAGATACAGAGGACAAGGTCTGGGCTGAACACCTGAGCGGCTGGATGCCCCCGGCGTATGTCCCGGAATTGGGACACGCGGTCCGGACGGCCGCCGCATGGCGTGAGGCCATGGATATGACCAAGGAGGAAGAGAAGAAAGAAGGGCCACAGCCTTTGACACTTACTGAGGCTCTCACCCAGATCTTCCTCCAGGAAAAACAAGGAGTTCCTTCAGAAAGAAAGAGGACGGATGTGGCACAAATACCATCGACAGTACTGACGGTTGAGTACGTGGACGGAAGCGAGGGTATCGATGCGGCTCTCAAGTCTCTCGACCAGAGACTCACGAAGCTGGAAAACCTGACAGAGTCTCTTGAGGAGGTTACTTCCCAACTGGTGACGGCCGTGACCCAGCAGTCGAAGGATATGGAACAGTTTATGGATTCCATAAACCGCCGGGTCGACAGAGTTTACCAGCAGGTTCGGGAGGGCGTCACTGTCGCCGGTACAGCGCCGGCTGCTGCTGGAGCCGAAGCGGGAGGAGACCTTTCGATGCCCCCTCGATACGACCAGGACGAGGATCACCAGCATGCCTGGCAGATTGCACAAGTTATGGCCAATGACCTCGAAGCTTATTATGGCAATGAGGTCCGTGAAGGCGTGATGTATGGTAACCTCGAAGAACTCCTGGAGGAACCTCTTAAAGAGGCGAAAAAGACGTACGAGGAGCGGGTTGACGACCACGTCGTGGAAGAATTCGATTATTTCGATCTTGCCATGAAACAACTTATCGCCCGCAAGAAAGAAGAACTTGCAGAAGAAGGCGATGAGGAATAATTCGGACGCACATTTGCTGCGGAGAAAAACATGGGAAGAACCATCCGGATTGTACTTTCAACTCTTTGCGTTCTGCTCGCCCTGACTCTGTTGCCCGCAGCAGCGGGTGAAAAGGAGGGAGAGGGCAAAGAGGACGGGCCGACTGTGCCAACACTTACTCAAGAGAGTGAGGAAGAAGAGGAGGGCGAGGAAAAAGAAGGAGAAGAGGGCGAAGAAGACGAGGAGGAGAAGAAAAAGAAAAAAGGCTTTAAAGCCAGAACGAGGGAAAAATATGATTTGGTTCTTTCTTACTGGCAAGAAGCTCTTGAGGGGCTTTCGAGCGAACCGGTCATTGGCTGGTCTGTTGTCCTGGGATCCGTCCTTATCGGTTTGGTTCTTCTCGGGTTCGGGTGGACCTTATTAAAACTTATGTTCGTGCCTTTCGCTACGTTAATGGGTTTCGGGGCCGGAGCCTTTATGGGAATGCAGCTCAGTGTGAGCGCGTTTGGCAGCATAGGTGCCGGGGCGAAGGTCGGAATTGTGGTCGGCGGGGCACTTTTTTTCCTAATACTTTTTCTGCTTACTGCTATCAAAGCCCGCCCTGTCGCCTGGTTGCTTATCGTCACGGCGCCATTTTTGGTCCTCTCCACCCTGATTTTTCCTCTCACAGCCCTGGCCGGAATCCTGTGCGCGGCAATTGGGATTCTGTTGGGCTTGCTCTCCTCGTTGCATCGGCGAAGTCTTGCGATTCTGTCGACCGCACTGCTTGGCAGCATACTCCTGGTTTTCGCCTGGGCACTTGCCACATTTTTGATCAAAAATCCGAGCCTTAATTCAATCCTGATTGCTGTCATGCGGGATAAGCCGCTGTATCTGTTGGCCATAATTGGGATGCTGGCGTTCATCGGCGGAGATGTTCAGGTGGTTCTTGGACCTCCGGATGATAAAAGCGGAAAATAACTCCGTGTGCCAGGCTTGCGGGTGGCCGTAATCGTCGCGGAAAAAATTATCTCTCTAAAAAAGTGTTTTCTGGAATTGTTCGCCTTCCGTCATCAGGAAGGAATCAAGTATGGATGATGAACAACTCGATGTCGTCGCTGCGGGCCATATCTGCGTGGATATCACTCCTGCCTTCAGTAACGTTTCAGGGTCAGATGTCAGTGAAATCCTGCGCCCCGGGAAGTTGCTGGAAGTCGGAAGCCCCACAATCAGCACGGGCGGCCCTGTTTCTAATACAGGTCTGGCCCTCCGCCGTCTGGGTCTGAGCGTCTCCTTGATGGGCAAATGCGGCGACGATCCTTTCGGAGAGATGCTGATTGATGTGCTTGGTCGCGAGGCACCAGGCGCTGAACAGGGTATGAGCGTTGTAGCGGGAGAGAATACTTCATACACAATCGTGGTGGCTCCTCCGGGCATCGACAGGATTTTTCTCCATTGTCCGGGTGCCAATAACACCTTCGGCCCCGAGGACGTCGATCTCGAACTCGTGGCACAGGCACGACTTTTCCATTTCGGCTACCCGCCATTAATGAGAAGCATGTACGTCTCCGGCGGACGGGCTCTGGGCGAGGTGATGAAACAGGCCCGCAATGCCGGAGCCGTTACCTCGCTGGACCTGGCTTTGCCTGACCCCGATAGCGAGGCGGGGAAGGCGGACTGGCGCACGATCCTGAGTACCGGGCTACCCCATACCGATATCTTCCTGCCGAGTCTCGAAGAGCTGATGTTCATGCTCGACAGAGATCGCTTCGATGAGTTGACTTCTGGATCGGAAAGTATTGCAAACTCTTTTGAGCCGGAAGATATCCGGACGCTTGCCGGGGAATGTGTTCAGTTGGGAGCACCTATCGTCGTGATCAAATGCGGGCACGTGGGGGCATACCTCAAGACTTCTGAATCGCTGGAAGTCCCTGCGGGGTTCCTGGTGGACCAGGACCGGTGGTCAGGTGTTGAAGTTTTCGAGCCCACCTGCCGGGTGGAAGAAATCGCCAGCACAACGGGTTCCGGCGACAGCTCAATCGCAGGGTTTCTGGCGACCATCCTCCGCGGGGGAAGTCCGGACCGATGTATGAAAGCGCTCACCGTTGTCGGTGCACAGAATCTCTCAGCACTCGATGCCGTCAGCGGCGTTAAATCGTGGGAAGAAACCGAACGAGAGCTCGAAGATGAGCCCGAGAAGAACCCGCTGCCCGACCGTCTTCTGTCGCTCCGGGGGTGATTGGACGCCAGCCGAAAGAAGAGGGAAAGCCACAAATAATTTGCCTTACTTTGTCTTTCTGTTTCCGTCTTTTCGTTGAGTGTGTGCCTCGGGGGATAAGGTAGAAAGGCAATTGTCGGCTTCTGAGCTCACGGGGCAGGGGAAGGTTCTTTACGCATAAAATGCAGAAAGATCGGCCAGATGATCAAAGGTATGGCAATCGAGATGGCCATGCCGTACCACGGTTTTGACCGGGAGGCGTGGCCTACCCAGGCGAAAAGGGCGGCAGTGGGAACTGTTCCCAGCAAAAGAGCAACGGTGAATCGCCGCAGGCGCATGCGAGCCAGCCCCGCCAGAACGGCAATGACTTCCGGTAGTATGGGCAAAATACGGCTCGCAATGATCGCGATGCCGCCCCAGCGGTCGAAAAAGCTTTGAAATTGGTCAAGTTCTTCATCACTCGCGATCCGCTGGGCCACCGGCTGCCCGCCGAACCGGGCGAGTCCATACCCCAAAAAGCCGGCCATGGCGGATCCCAGAACCCCGACGATGGTGCCGATAACCGGACCGTATACACTTCCGAGGGCGGCCATTACGCCTGTCGCCGGTACCGGCAAGAGCAGATCGACCAGCAACAATCCGATCGCCACCGCCCATGCCCATCCCCGGACGCTGCTGAAGTATTCGACGCAGGCTTCTTGATTGAACAGGGTTTCGAATTTTTCTCCCCAGAGCTCGAACGTGAGCATAAACAGAGCAGCCAGAAGAACGGCGATTCCAAACACTTTCAAAACAAATTTCATCTACAACCTTTCTTCGTGAAAGTTGCGTTTATGGTGGGAGAAAAAGCATAACCGCGCGGTTATGGTACCGCAAGTTCTGGGAAGGCAAACGGCAAACGGCTTCTACGCCCATCTCTGCAAGGACTGAGATGTGGCTTATCGATGCCGTCGTCCTCGCAGTTCCACACCCCGTTCCTGGGCCCGATTGCGAAGACGGCGGAAATATTCCTGGATTTGGGTCCGTTCTTTCGGGTCCGTGTGGTCAAGCATACCGCGCAGCATATCGTCAAGCTGATCGTCGGATGGTCTGGGCCGCCGAGAGCCCCGAGGGCGATCATCCGCGCGCTCCCGGCGGCGTTCTTCCCAACGTTTGCGTCGCTCAAGCATCCGGTCGATCCGTTCGTCGAGCATCGCCTTTTGTTTGGCGTCGGATGCGCTGAAAAATTCTTCAATACGCTCATGCATCCGATGGCGATGATCCCTTTGCCGCCCGCGCCCGGATTCATCATCACGGTGTTCTCGCCGCGCAGCAAACATCCCTTTTCGAAAGGCGTCTCTGTCCTCCGGTTTGAGTCCCTCAAGCTGCTTACGCAGGTCGGTGTCCCTGAAGAGTTCACGACGTTCTTCCCCGGGCAGGGAGTTCAGGCTCCGGGCGAGTTGATTCATATATTGTGCGCGTTTCTCCGGGGACATCGTTTCCAGCTGTTCGGTTTTTAGGCTGCCCCGGAGTTCTTCGGGCGTTTGTGGGACTGGAAAATCTCTTTTGTCATTGTTGCCGTTCCAGAAAAGTAACCCGAGAACGGTTATGAGCAGAATGAAGCTGACAGCCGTAGCACCGACAATCCACGCTGTCCGTTTGCTGCAAGGTGGAGCGTCGTTTTTTTTGGCGATACTCATCTATAGCCCCTCCACATGGCTGTCGAGATAAAGCGTGTTTCTTGAGCCGGGATGCCCCGGCTCACCATGAAATGGCTCATAATCCCACATGATTTTATCGAGATGCCAGTGTTTTTTTTCACCGGGAAGTTTGGCGTTCTGGTGAACATTCCACTCGTAGCTGGTCTGTTCATTCTCAAAGTAGCCGGCTTTATCGGCCGGACAGCGAAAGAGTTCGCGGCTGCCCGGATCGATCACTTCCGCCATCGTCAGGTCGTTGTTGAGATTCAAGGACGGCATGTTCGTGAGTGTGGGCATGCGCTGGTGATCGTTGAGATAAAGCGCGAGCCCGGCGCCGATCTGTCTCAGATTCGAGATACACGATACCCGGCGGCCGGAGGCGCGGGCTTTTTCAACGGCCACCATGAGCATTCCGGCGAGGATGGTGATAATCCCGACCACTACCAGAAGTTCCACAAGAGTAAACCCGCAGAGATTAAGGCTCGCCGGCAAGGTTACCCTTCGCAGGTATCGTTGCGGATGAGTGTTTTTGATTCGAAGCAATTAATTGTGCTCGCTTTTGAGATATCTCGGGTCGTACGGACCCTTGCTACTCTTATAAACGGAATCGGGGCCTTTTCCCTGCGATTTTTCTGCGCCCAATTCTCGGAAAATGTGCAGGGATGACCTGCCAGTTCCGGACATCAAGGTTAGTCGGGATGGAATTCAGCACCTTCGCCCGTCGGTTCAGGAGGCATAAGGCCGGTTATGTCGGGTGGAGACGGCGCAAGCGGTCACTGCGATTTCCGCAGCAGCAGTTCGCCGTTGATTGTGTAGAAATTCTGGGTGTGGGACCCGATAGCTGTGGTTTTATTGATATCCAGAGCGAGCAAATGGGTCTGCATATCGAGGGCTGTTTTGCGGAGTTGGGTCCAGATCTTTTTCAGTTCGGGATCTTCAGGTTGACCGGAAAAGAATATATCGAGGGGGTCTTTTCCTTCACCAAGTTTTTCCCGATGTTGCCAGATTTTATGAAAGAATTCAGGAGGTATCGTGGCCAGAAAATTCGCACGGGGATGTTTGTTTATCAACGAGGATATCCGGGGATCGCACCCTGCGGATGAAGCCTGGAGCCGACGAATCAGACGTGTGACTTTTTCCCAGCTCCCGACACTAAAGTAGCGGTTGGCAACCACGAACGCAAGGCCCATTTCACCATCCGGGTACTTGTCTTCCTTCCCCATTTCAGGGCCGAAGCAAAAAATGTCGGTGTTTTGATAGCTCCTCTTGCCAGCGAATCCACTCATCCCTTTGTTTGCCGACAGAGAGGTGAACGCTTTATTGAGCAGATCCTTGAACCCTTGCGGGCTCTCCAACCCGAGCAACCACGTGATGTCCGTTGTCACTATCTTTTCTTTGTATGTCTTATAGGTTGGTTCCTCATTGTTCCCAGGGTTTTCGGGGAATGACCATCGCCGGCGTTCAACTTCTTTTTCTTTCACATCCACGAGGAGGTACTGATCAGGTCCCATGAACTTGAAGCTTTCATCCGGACGGATTCCCATGACCGCTTGTGACTGGCCCATTTGTTGCTCGTAGGTTTCCATTTCTTCGGGAATTATCTGCCGTAGTTTTTCCACGGTGATCTTGTAGAGTTTGGCGGGATCAAGCCGAGTCATGAACGCCGCCGCTTTGATCGAGCCAATTTTTGGGGGATCGAACGTGCCGGAACCATCAAGGAGCTGTTTGAGGGGAGGGGAGATACCGGGATCGTGCGAAAGAAGGATCCGGACATTGGCACGGGCGCGATCATTCTGAATCTCCAGAAAAATGCCGCCACCCAACTGGTTGCATTTGTCAAGGCTGAACAGCTGTTTCACCACCTGGAACGTTTTGAGTTGTGTCTGGGCCGCTTTCAGGCGCCACTCAGCAGGATTGTATCTCTGTTCATCGCCGGTCTTCTCATATTCTTTTTTGGCTTTTTTGACTTTATCTTCGAATTGTTTTTCATAGAGTTTAATCAGAGGAGAAAGATTAATTGTCGCAAGGACGAGGGGCCGATTATCTGTTGATGTAAGGCGGCGATAGGCCGGAGAACCGGCGAGCGCATCAGCGGGGGAACTCATAAGATATTTCCAGAGCTTGCCGGGTTTCCCGCCGGAGAATACAAGGTAACGACCGAGCCGTCCGAGAGTAGTTTTTTGACCCCAAAAGTCGGTAACTGATGAATCGGCGATAGTGGATTCCGCCGGGCCTGTGGACGTTACGATTTGGTTTGGACGCGGGCTGTGTGGTGGGCATTTATTGTTGTGCGGGCTGAAGCCTTCCTCGAGGCCCTCAATCGTTTCCGAAGGGATCCGTCGTTTTTCGAGCCGCAGCAAACGAGGGGGAAGTTCTATAAGTTCTCCCTGTTCGACATCGAGCTGCTTCCAGTCAAAATGCCGGGAATCAGCGTGTTTTTCCTTCTCGCGGTTGAGCAACATTTTGAACTGCTGCAGAAAATTCGCGCAGCTTGCGGCGGATGGTAGTTCCAGCAACAACGAGAAGACGTATGGCTGCACATGTTTTTCGATGTGCTTTTCGAATTCACCCTCGATGTGTTTGCCGGTTTCATGATCCCATTTGGGGACTTTGTATTCGGAGGTGCGGACGCGCGGTTTGTCCGCGGGTATGATGACAAAGTAGGCCTTCGCTTTTGAGATTTGCTCGAAGAGTCGTGGGTTGAACTGATGTCTTCTGCTCATCTTGCAGAGCTGTTCGTAGAGCTGTCGTACCTGATAGATCATTCTGGGGCCCACATCTTCGCCCGCGAAATTAGTAAAATTAGCCGTGCCGGTGAGGATACGCTGCAGATCAGCCTCAGCGTAGAATACCGCACCATCGGGGGGTAGTTTGTGGGCAAGGGTTGGATGCTGTCCCCAGGCATTGATCGAGAAGGCGACTATAAACAATATGGTCAGGGTAGAGGACAGGCGATTGAGCATTGATATTTCCTTTCGGGCGTCGGGGTCTATTTAATTTTTGCGGCGGATTTAGTCTTTCCCTGCAGGTAGATTGCGACCCGGTCATCGAGCACGAATATCAGGTCGGTCTGGCCATTCCCATCTATATCGCCGGTTTGGACTTCGTTTGGCAATTCATAACTCTGGCTTTCCCGGCGTTGCTGAATGCTTTTTTCAAATACGCGATGCCGGCAAATACTGTCCAGATTTCCTTCCTCATCGGGCCGGCATATTTCCATCATTGCTTTCTTGCTGTCGAACAGCAGCACCTCCTGGGGCCCTTTTCCGTCGAGCTGGGCCGGGTGGATTTTCCAGTAGCTAAAAGATTCTGATCGCGGATTAAAGACCAGGCTGGAACCCATAATCCGGCGCGTCTTACGTTGGTAGAGGACCTGCAAAGTGTTTTGTCCGAGCATTAGAATATCTTTCTTTCCGTTTCCATCGACGTCGGCGACTTTTAGAAGTCCCCTTTGCAGGCCCGTCAGGTCGATCGTGGAGACGAGCGAAAATTTGTTTTCTTCCGTATTGAGCTCGACGACTCGGGCTTGATTTCCTGAAACGGCCAGCAGACGTGGAGGTTTTTCTTTGCCGTAGGGGACAAGGCGTTCGATCTGACCCCATTTCCAGTTGAACTGTTTTTCCACGTAGAGCTGATTCTTGTCATCTACTTTCAACATTCGGACGAATTCGGGTTCCATCAGGAGCACATCCCTACGTCCATCCTGGTCGACGTCGGCAGTGAGGAGCGGGTGTTTTTCCTGTTTTTTGATAAACTCTCGATCGGTGATAACCGGCGTGAAATGGTTATTCGCACGCCCGAGATAAAGACTTTCTTTGCCTGAGTAGGCCCAGTAGATAACGATATCGGAAAGTGTGTCACCGTTGAAATCGGCAAAGGCAAGCCCGCTGGGCTTGCTGCGAAGAGCAGTTCTGGCATGTTCTTCATCTTCGCCGAAGGTAAGTGTCTGTGCCTCCACAGCGATGCTCCCCTCTTTCTGGGCGACGAATTTCTCTGCAACCTGCCGGGCCGGGCATTTGCGCAGGATGTATCTGCCTTTTTGTTTTTCGGCCCAGACCAGTGACGGCTCTTTGCCGTGCAGGCTCACACAATAGAAAAATTCGACTTCGCCATCTGTGTTAATGGGTCGGGGATAGCTGATTCCGCTCTTTTGAACGCGGCTGATACCAAACAGGTCGTCCTGGTTGGAACAGCTGAAGAGCAGGTTTTCCCCTTTTTCTCTGCTGTACAGTGCCAGCCCGGTGACTTTCCGCGGGGAAGGCGAGCGCACAATTGCAATTCCGTCTTGATGGGGATGGAGCATCAAAAATTCGTTATCGGCTTTGCTTGAGGTGAGGATTTCGGGGGCGGGGCTTCCATAGATATCAGCAAGGACGAAATCGTCTGTGGCTTTGCCTCCTTCGGCGAGGGCAACTGTGATTACGGACGGGGTGACCCGGGCTTTTTCTGTTTTGATGGAATCGGTCTCCAGGGTCAACTCAATGATCCGGTTACGCCCTTTCTCCAGGGTGAGCATTCTTAACGTATCGTCTCCCCTTTCGTACGGCACAACCGGTCCCTGAATGCTGGACTCGACGAGTTCCTCCCGCGCGAAGTTTCCTTCTTCATCCTGCACGTAGAGTCGTGTGGCGTACTGCTTGCTGGTGCAGAAAAAAAGCACATCAAGCCGTCCGTCTCCATTGACGTCGTGTAAAAGGTATCGGCGTATACTGCCCCAAAAGGCGGCGTTCAGCGGGAATTCGCGGTGTTCCGCACCGCGGTTCACGACGGTAAATTTACCTTTGCTCAGTGCGAAAATTTCGTTTTTCCCGTCGTTGTCAATATCAGCAATACGCAGGGCGTCCCGTGCCTGGCTGACATCTATATCGGCCATCTTACGTTTCTGCCCCCAGCTTCCGTTCTTTTTGCCGGGAATCAAGCATAAGCCGTCCAGGTCGCCGTAGAAAACAATATCTTTGATACCATCGCCGGTCATGTCGGCGATGCGGAGGCTGTAAATTCTGTTGTGGACGGGGATACTGTCGAGTTTAAAGTCGCGGTTGGGAGGTAGCTTGTTGATATCCTCGTAGGTGAGAATTTGCCGGGGAGGCGGCGCTTTTTGTCGCCCTTTGATTATGCCGATTTCGCCCTTGTTATTATTGACGAAAAATACTTCTTGCGCTCCATCCCCTGTCACATCCGCAAGCGTGAGACACTGAATACCAGCTCCTGTTTTGAGAAAAGCATCTCTCGTGAATTCGATAGCGCCATCGGTGGACCGAATCGGTGCCTCCATGTATTTTTTGCCGGTGTTGGGGTTGGACGGGTCGTAGGCAAAGGCATCGACGTTGTCCAGAAACTCAATGATGTACTTGGAAGGGATAGCGAAACCGAGTCCTTCCATGAAGATATACCCCATGTTGACCACCCCGATGACTTCACCGCGTCCGTTGAACAACGGACCACCGGAATTTCCCGGGTTAATCGGCGTGGCGGTTTGCAAGAAAAGGCGACCTTCGTAGTTCCGAGATGTTTTGCTTATGATCCCCTTGTGCGTTGAGCGCTCAAGCAACAGGGGGTTACCAATCGTGAACACTTCGTCGCCGGATTCCACTTTTGTGGAGTCGCCTATGTAAAGCTGTGGTATGTCCAGATCCAGATCTTCTTCGATCTTCAAAAGCGCCAGATCCATCTTCGTGCTCACGGCAATTATCTTGACCTTCTTGTAGATTTTCCTCTTAAAGTTGTTTTCTGTCTTTTTGAAGGCCGTAACCGTGATCGAGCGCTCGCGGGCAATGACGTGGTGGTTCGTAATTACATGGCCGTCGGGGTTACAGAACCAGCCCGTTCCCGCTCCGGAAGGCGTCTTTACGACAACGATAGCCGGCGCCAGGTGTTCGACATGAGCGGAGACCGGCTTCACCGTCCCTTTGCCAATCCGGTAAAGCCCTGTTTTTTTGATTTCTGTGAATCCCTTTTCCTTTTTCCCGGAGACTTTTATGTCTTTGATGTCTTTCCGATCCAGGGGGAAGACCGTTCCAGCGACGGCGACGTAGACTTTTTGTGTGTCTTTTTTGAGTATTTGGCCAACGATTTTCGAGCCATCGATCAAGTTAATCACGGCCCGATTCGCGTGGTTTTCTGCCCCCGAGGCGAAGGATAATATGGGTAATGTAAGAAACAGGATCGCAACTACCAGCTTTTTTACCCCGGCCATTGGTGCCTCCGATGTGAAGGTATAGGACTGTGGGGGAGCCATTGCTGTGCTGCCCCCGGGTCGATCACGTCTAAATTATATCGCACATGATTGTAGCAGCCAGAACATAAGAAAGCAATGCTGTAAATTCGGCGGCTTCCTGCTCAATATGCTTGTGGGGAATCTTTACCAAGCCGGGTATCGCTACCAGCTGAGTCAGAAAAACAGATATCTGCCACCCGACGATCCAGAGGGCCATCCCGGGAAAGACCGGGTTCCCCTCGCGGCGTTCTGGTCGGAAAGTGAGACCGCGGATCATGCCCGGCATATGCCGGTGAAAGATCTACCGGCTGTGCGCTATGGGGTTGTCGAGGTCGAAGGGCTCGATTTGGCCGGCGTGGAGGCGGGCGGATTTGTTGCAGACCTCGCGCAAGAACCTCCGATCGTGGGAGACCACAACCATCGCCTGCGGAAGGGATTTGAGAATGGATACAAGGCGGTCCCACATCTCATCATCAAGACCCGCCACCGGCTCGTCCAGCAGCAACACCTCCGGTTCCATCGCCAGCACGCACGCCAGCGATACCAGACGTTTCTCGCCTCCCGATAGTTTGTAGGTGATCCGCTCCTCATAACCGGGAAGACCGAGTTCTTCCAGCACTTCAGAAACAATTATATCGACCTTTTCCCGGGGTTTACCGAGATTGAGAGGGCCAAACGCCACGTCCTCGGCCACGGTCGGACAGAACAGCTGGTCGTCGGGGTCCTGGAAGAGCAAGCCTGTGCGTTCGCGGACCTCCCAGAAATCCTCCTCGTCCTCACGGACCCGCCCGAAGATTTCGATTTCCCCGGAATCGGGTTTCAGGAGGCCCACCAGCAGGTGAAGGAGGGTTGTCTTTCCGCTGCCGTTCGCCCCCACCAGCGCCACCCGATCACCTTCCATGAGGCAAAAATCAGTCCTCTGAAGCACCGGCTGAGCCGATGAATAGGCAAAATCCACCTCCCGCAGATTGATAAGATCCGAATTCATGCCCATTCGGCCACTCCCAGAAAGACCAGTGTGACAAGAAAGCCGACGCTGAATAGAACGTCCCGTCCGGCGAGAGAAAAATGCGTCAGAACGTGAAATTCACCGCGGAACCCGCGGCATTTCATCGCGGCGAGGACCCGTTCGGCCCGTTCGAAACTGCGCACCAGCAGCATTCCCACCAGTTGACCGATCGAGCGGTAGGTATGCCGGTTCGCCCGGGGGCGGAAACAGCGCACTTTCATGGCTTTGCGAAACCGTCCGTACTCGTGGTGCACGAGATCGACGTACCGGATGGTAAATAGGATCACATGGACCAGCTTGCGCGGTACTCTGAGGTGATGGAGCGCATGACCGAGTTCTACGAGTTCCATCGTGCCAAAAAGAGCTGTCAAAAGAAGCACAATCGCGTTGCATTTCAGCCCCACCCGCATGACTTTGAAAAGTCCGGCTCGGGAATAGGAAAGGGGACCGATTTCAAAGAAGGACGTTCCACCGTAGGAGAAGGGTAAAACGAGAAAAAGAACGAGAACAAAGACATTCACCCCCAGCATACGCCGCAACGTGGCTCTGGGAGGAAGCTGGGCCGCCATAGCTACGAGCAGAGAAATGGCCAGCGCGCTGCCCAGAACGCAGAACCGCTCGCTCAGAGCGATCATCACCGCAAACACAAGCCCCGCCAATATCCGTGGACGCGGGTCGAGACGGTGTATCGGCGAGTCTCCCTGGGCGAACGTTTCGCAAACCATGTTGAGTTGAGAGTTGAGAGTTAATGAGGAACAGACTGATAGCTCCCAATTATCCGTAAAATCCGGACTGGAACAATTTTTCGGGTCCGCTCGGGGTCCTCTCCTTGTCATTGAGAAATGTCTTTGTCCCCGGACTTATCATCCCCATTCTTCCCGGATCGTGAGAGCAGATACGATGTGATTCCGAGGATGCCGAGGATGTAACCAATCCCGCCGAGGATGTCCTGGAGGCGGATTTTTGCGCGGGTCCTGTCGAGTTCTTCACGCAGAGGGCGGACCTGCCGCTGGACGGCGTGTTCCACGATCCGCTTGAGCTTTGTCTCTCCTTCGGCTCTGGTTTTTTCCTCTGGAGACTTTTCTTCATCACCGGGAGGCTCTTTCGCTTTCTCGGGTTCCGGGAGATCTTCTGGAAGGGATTCGGCAGCGATCTCGAATTGGGCACGGTGGCCGTCGGGGCTTTCGCAAATCACACGATATGACATCCGACGCCCCGTCGTGAATTCAAACTCACCATTGTCGTCCGATTTTGTACGGTCCAGCGTCTCGCCGTCAGCGGCTTTCAGGACGACTTCCACGCCGGTGGCACGACCGCCCCCGGGGAAATAGATGAACCCCTTAATTTTTTCTTCCTCGGCCGATGCGAAGACTTTCATTTTGTGCGCCATGGCGGTTCGGGGGGCGCTGCACAGAACCGCCGCGAAGAGGGATATCAGCAGTGCGAACCGGCTCCCTGTTTTGAGCTTACGCATGGCGTGGTCTTTCCTTTCACAGAAGGGCTGGATTCGGTGCCGGCAATTGAGAAAGAAGCGATGCTCGTGATAAATCAAACCAGAGGAGGCTCCTGCGTGAAAGTTTATGCAGACACCACCGGCGAAGTCCTGGCCAGCATTTCGGGTTTCACTTTTTTAAGGAAAAGGACCACGGAACCGGTCACAAAGCCTTCCGCGACCATCACCGGAAGGTGTCCGATGACAGTGACCGAGGCGATGACCGAGAACTGCCGACCGGCTGCGAGCAGTGACGTGCCCGTGAAAACGGCGCCCAGCAAAACGGCCAGGAACCCACTTCCAAATCCGCCGGCGAAAACCGTCCGGGAATTCTCAGAGCGGATCGCCCCGCGGAACAAATAGTAACAGATTACGCCGGGAAAGGCCATGTTCGCGGTGTTGAGACCGAGGGTGGTCACGCCTCCAAATCCAAACAGAAGCAACTGAAGTCCCAGGGCAATCAGCAGGGCCGGGAAACAGCACCAGCCCAGCACCAGTCCGGCCAATCCGTTCAGAATCAGATGCACGCTTGAGGGGCCCACCGGCAGGTGGATGAGCGAGCCGACAAAAAAAGCGGCCGATATGACCGCGACATGCGGAATGCGCTCATCGTCGAGCTCCCGTAATCCGAGAGCCGTGCCGGCGATCGCCAGTGCTGCGCCCCCGGCCAGTACGCCGATACCGAGCGGCGTGGGCGGGAATATGCCGTCCTGGATGTGCATGCGAAGCTCTTTCGCAGTCTGGATTCTACGGATAATTGGAAGTCATTCTTGCCAAATCAGGGTAGAATCTTCATTGAACACCGTTCATAACCCTTCTCAGCCAAAAATCCGGGCTAAAAAAACGGCGCATAAATCTGACAACTTAAAATCAGTGATCAGCAACGAGGCGAACGCTACGTTGGAAAACGATTGGCTTTAACGGCTTTTTCACAAGGAAGATACAGACATCTTCCGGCACAGTAGCACTGGCCGGAAATTGTGAACACTTCTTGTTGTCGTAAACTCTTACGCCTGAACGGCATGCGCCGTTTTATATAGCCTGCATCCGTAAGATGCAGGCTAGGGGGGCGCGCCGTTATAGTCGCGCAGGCATCTGCCTGCGACCTTTCCATTGTTCTGTCAAAAGAAACATGCAGAGCAACCTTCGCTCCCTGTGTTCAGGGACATGGAAAGGCATGTTGTTTGCCTGAGGATTACAAGAAGAGCTTTTTGGAAACGAGAGACCGATGTTCCTATTTCATATCTCTCGTGCGGACCCACATTAGAGCGCCGAGTTCCACGCCGACCTTTTTGCCATCGGGGTTGGTCATCTTCTCTTTGCCTTCAACGAGCGCGGCGAATCCCCACCATCCGCTTTTCGGCATTGCGTAGCTGAAGACGCCGTTCTCGTCGGCTTTTATCACCTGAGTGACGAACGGGCTTTCCGGTATTTCGACTTTGCTGTCTTCGTTCCAGTATTCAACTTCGATTTCCGCGTGCGGCACGGGTTTTCCGTCGCGCTTGACAATCCCGCGGAAGATGTTTCCTGTCCAGAGCCCGTAGGGGCGCACGAGGGGTTCGATTTCGACGGGGAAACCGACCATTTCGTCCCACCCTTCTTCGGCGCCGAATCCATCGACCACCACTTTGGTGTAATGCACGATCATCTTCCCCTCAGCGGGTTCCCAGTAGGGCGCCGGTTCGATGTAGAAGACGTAGTCGCCGGGTCGGCGGATGCGGTAATCGCACTCGTAGGCCGTTTTGCCGTCGATTTGCTTCTTCTTCAGCTGGTCCATGAGGTCGTGTTTTTTGCCGGCAACCACCACGCCGAATTCGGCCGGATCTCCCATCTTCATCACGGGGCCCTGTTCCATCGGATGGGTGAAGAGGATATCGAGGGAAACTTCCTTTTTATCCTCGGCGCTGACGATATCGTCGGAGGGTTTAAGGACCTGAAAGTGTGCGATGGCGTTGGCGGCGGCCAGAATCAGACATCCCAGGACCAATGAAAGCACAAAGAACAATTTGCCCCAACCTTTCTTACTCGCCTGCATTTTAACTCCCTGTAAAAAAAACAATGCTATCCACACTTTTTCGGAATCAAAGAGCCCCGATTATACCCGGCCCTGTGGATAACATCAAGGGCCAAAAGGTAACACGCGCCGATTTTGCGGTCGGGCTGACATTTCCGAATGCTGGCTAAAACAGTTCTCTGGGTGGTTGGGACAGTGTGGTTGAGAGCGCTGGGTGTCGCGACGGTTTTAGAAACAAGTGTTTCGGAGCCGAATTCAGTCAGCGGTTTCAGGTTTTGGACTCGTTCGTTGTCCATACGGTTCAATTTCCCTTTATAATGTCGGAGTTAACCGGGGCGTTTTTCTGCGATGTGACAGAGGATTTGCAATGGCAACTGTGCCCGGGCCGCAACCGGCCGAAGATGATCAAGGCGGACACAGCGTGGCTTACCGTGTGGTACGCGCTATGTTTGTGGTCGTGTTTTTCTGGATGTTCTGGAAATTCGGCGGCTTCCTGCTCAATATGCTTGTGGGGAGTCTCTACCAGGCCGGGGCGAAATCGGATGCCTATTTTTTTGCGGCCCAGTCGGTTGTCTACCTGCTGATTTTCTCCTGCCTGTTGAAGATTCTTATCCCTGCATTTACACCTGTTTTTATTGAGGAGAAAAATAAACGGGGCGAGGATGCAGCCTGGGATTTCGCGAGCACGGTTCTCAACTTCACACTTCTGGGGTGCGGGGTTCTGCTCGTCATTTTCTATGCCTACGCCGAGCCGATAACCGATACTCTCGTGAGAGGTTTCGGTGATGAAGCGCGGACGCTCGGTATCCAGCTGTTGAGATGGATTTTGCCCGGAGCGGCGTTGATGGTCCTGTATCTGCCGATGCGGGCCATTCTCAACAGCTATAAGATTTTCAGCTACCCTTCGGCCGCCGAGGCAACACAAAAAATCGTCTGGGCTGTCGGGCTTTTCGTAACCTATCGTTTCCTGCATCTGGGAATATTCGCCATCGCCGTGGGGTTCCTGATCGGCACGGTCGGTATGGCTCTTGTCACACTTTTTGGTCTGCGCGATTACGCGGGTAATTATCACCCGGGTTTTCCCGCCATGCGGAAACGCCGTTTTGTGATCGAAGGCCTGGTTGCTGTGGTTTTTCTTTTCTGTACCATCGCCGCGCTCATGGTGGCCGATCGAGTGATCCCTCTGGCCTCGAAATATCGGGATATCACCCAGCTCTCGGTCGCCCTCGTTGCTGTGGTGTCCTACACGGGGTTTTTGTGGATGCGGTGTAAAGATCGGGAGGGCGTGATGGCCCGATTTGCCACGCTGGCGGCCCCTCTTGTCATCAGCACCGTGTTTGCGGCCTGGCGGGACGTGGTGACCTATTATTTCCAGTCTTTTACGACTCGCGGCGTGTTTTCCGACATCGAATACGGGCGCCGGATCGTCTTTGTTCCGACCACAATTGTCGCTTACGGCCTGTCGGTGGCGATGTTCCCGTATCTGTGCGAGCTGGCCAGCAATAAAGAGAATAAGGTGCTGGGGGAACTCGTAACGAAAGCCATGCGGATGCTGGCCCTTGGTTTCGTGCCGCTCACGGTGATGACGATCATTCTGGCCGATCCGATTGCGCGGTTGGTTCTGGATCGCGGGAACTGGCCGCCGGTCCACCTGCAATATACGGCTCTCGCGCTGGCGTTGTTGGCCCTCGGGTTGGTGATGTACGCGTGGGAGATGGTCATTATGCAGGGTTTTTTCAGCCTCCAAAAGATGTGGACACCGGCTCTGATGGGAATTGCTGGCACGGTTTTTCAATTTGCTTTTCTGGCTATTCCTATCTACTGGTTGAGATATGACTATCCGATCCATGTTTTCTTCCTGGCGGCGCTGGCGTATCCGGTGTCCCGCTATTTCAAAGATTTGATACTTCTGGGACTGCTCAAGCAACACGTGTCTGTGTTGCCTCTGCGGAAGACGGCGTGGTTTACGTTAAAATTATTGGTACTGACGGCTGCGGTGGGCGGTGCTACCTGGGTCGTGAACCGTCAGGTCGCGCAGAGGATTGATTACACCTCCACACGCCAGCATAAACTCGTTGTGAGTAATTTCGAGACTGGCCCGGATACGTGGTTCTCGGTCAATGCGTCGGATATCGGGATCGAAAAGTCTCCGGCGGGAGATCTGGCCGTGGCAATGCAGCACAAAAGGCAGGGCAACGTCCGCTGCTCCATCTACCGTCGTCTGGCAGGTCTGAGGCTTGATTCACTCGAGGAAGTGCTCGTCCGGTTCCACGCTATGGTCCGGGACCCGGCCGGCGGAATCGTGGTTGAGGGCGAGCGCAAAAAGGGTTTTGAGACGGTCTTTGAAGGCGATATCTCCCATGAAGACTGGACCGAGTGTGAGTTCAGCCTCGCGGAACCGTCGCAAGTCGAAACGCTGCACTGGCGGGAAGCGGCATCGGACCGGAAAAAACCCAACGTTCTTTACATCCGTGAGGTCACGATAAGCGGTCCAGAAGGGCGGGAGATCTGGACGGAGAATTTTGCGCAACCCGGGTGGAGTGTGCTGTCTACCAGCGATTCTCAGGTGCCCACCCTGCAGAATACGCGGTTGGACGAGGAAGCTTCCCGATACGCTCTGCGCATCCCGGCCGGTGGAGTGGAACGCGACCTTTCGGGGTACAATTTCTCGGGGACCGAACTTTTCCGATGCCGGCTCCGGAACACCACCGGAGAACCTGCCACGGCCCGGATAGCCCTCCACTCGGGTGATAAACGGGTCGAGCAGGAAGTTGATCTTGAACCTGACGGCTGGCAGAAAATCGATCTGACGGCGGAGAAACTCGGTTTCAAGAACCTGGAACGTTTCCAGGCCATTGATGGCGTAACCATATCGGTTCCCCGGGACGGTATTTTCCTGGACGACGTGACCTTCCGGCGTCCTCCCAGTGCGAAATACGAGTTGCAGAAACTTATTCATTGTGTGATTCCGACACTGGGCGGAATGATTGTCGGTTTGGTTACACTTCTGCTGCTGCGGTTCGACGAAACGTCCGACGTGATCCAGTGGGTGAAGAATAAGGGCTGGCAACGGAGCGAAGAGGATGCGGAAGAGATGCTGGAATGATTCCTCTACCTGGCCCGGATTTTACGGATAATTGGAAGCCATTCTTGCCCACTCAGGGTAGAATCTTTATGGAACACCGTTCATAACCCTTCTCAGCCAAAAATCCGGGCAAGAACGGTTGGAAGGGGCTGCTGATCAAACTCATAGGTGCACAACTCCTGCAAAAAGTTAAAAAACTTTATGACTGAGAAGATAAAAATCCTGATCGCCATGGAAGGGGTTCTCGGGGGGACTTTGCGGCATCTGGATTATCTGCTCAGGTATGCTGATCCAGAGGAATTTGAGATCCATCTTACGGTTTCAGCGAACCGCGCACCTCACGTGCGGGCCGATTTCCGCCGCTGGTCCGAAGGTGGTTGGAAGGTCCATGAAATTGCTATGCGACGTGAGCCGCGCCCTTCGATCGACCTTCAGACTCTGAGACGTGTGGTGCGCCTCTGTCATCAGCACCGTTTTGATGTCGTCCATACGCACTGTGCTAAGGCGGGTTTTATCGGTCGGCTGGCTGCGAGATGCTGCGGCAGCCCTACAATCCATACCCCGCATGTCTTTCCGTTTTCTCATGTGGGTGAGGGGTTGGAACGAACGATGTACCTCGCCCTGGAACGACTGGCCGCTCGCTGGACGGACAGGTTTGTGGTATTGAGCAATTATCAAAAGAACGTTCTGATCGATTCGATGCCCGTTGACCCTGCCCGGGCGGAACTGATTCCAAACGGCCTTCTGCCCGAGGAATGGGAGGGCCCCGACCGCCGACAGGCCCGGGAGGCGCTCGATCTGCCGTTGGAGGCGCGGCTGGCCTTATTCGCCGGACGTTTCCGCTTGCAGAAAGGGCCGGACATCCTGTTGAGCGCAGCGGAGAAAATGCGCCGGGCGTCCGAGGATCTGAAAATCGTGATGGTGGGAGAAGGACCCATGGAAGACTGGATCCGGTCCAGAATCCGGTCGCAGGGGCTGAGCGAGCGGGTGCTGTTTTGTGGCTATTCCGACAGTATGCCTCTCTACTACGCCGCCAGCGACCTCGTGGTGATGCCTTCCCGAGCGGAGGGAATGCCCTATGTCTTGCTGGAAGCCAAGGCCGCGGGCCGCCCTGTTGTTGCGACCCTTGTGACCGGTATGGAAGAGTTTGTCGCACACGGCAAAGATGGTTTTTTGATACCGCCGGAACATCCCGGCGCGCTGGCAAACACATTACAGGAGCTGTTGTCGTCGCCTGAGCGACTGAAGGCGGTGGGTAAGGCCGCTCGGGCCGATTTTCGCGAGTGCTGGGAAGCTCCGGCCGCCGCGGAGGCGGTGTTTAACCTCTACCGGGAGTTGGGCGGTGGCGCAGAGCAATAATTTCTGGCTACGGCAAATATTCCGTAATATGCCGCCGGGTCCAGGAATTGAGCAGCGGGTCGGAGATCTTTTCCATCCATTCCAGCAGGCGTCCTTTTAGCCGGTGAACTTCCCCGCGGTGCGCTGAGTCCAATGCCCGATTGTCCAGTTCTCCCGGATCTTCGCCTAAATCATAGAACTCCGGTTTCCCGGTCGCGTGGTAGATCAGTTTATACCGCTTGTCCCGCACCATACGCGTGCTCCAGAGCCCCATCTGGCATCCCTGGTACATAGAGAATATGTCTTCCCGTGGAGTATCGTTCTCGCCATTCACCATTCCGATGAGGTCGAGCCCTTCGAATGTGTCGGGTGGTTCCACGCCGGCCGCCCGACAGATTGTGCTGGCCAGGTCGATGGAATGGGATACGAACCCGTCGTATTCTTCTTCCTCGGGCAGGCCGTCAGGACAGCGCATGATCAGGGGCACCCGCATGATGTCGTCGTAACCGGAATAATGTTTATCCATCATTCCGTGTCCACCGCAGAAATCGCCGTGGTCGGTCGTGTAGATGACGAGGGTCTTATCGGCCACCCCCCAGCCGGTCAAGCGCTTCCAAAAGTTTTCCGATCTGAGCGTCCAGCAGCGCGACGACTCCGAGATAGCGTCCCACAACCGGGGACCAATCGTCCCAGTCCCAGCCGTCGATGTCCCATCGCTGACGCTGGAGTCTCTGGATATAGGGTTTACCTTCCAGCGAGTCGGGGAAACCGGGCCACGGAGGTATGGTTTCGGGGGGGTACATGGAATTGTATGGTTCCGGTGGGAGGCATGGCAGATGAGGTTCGGCGGGATCCCATCGGACAAAGAAGGGTTTATCATCGGCCAGTGATTCTTCCATCATTCGGATCGTGTGGTCGGCGCCCCAGGCCAGCCGGCTCTGATTGGGCTTAATGTGGGGATCGACTTCCCCGAACCAGCCGTTCGAACGCTCAAGCAGCGCGAGGTCCTGTTCCTGGCGCCACTGGCGATACTTCCCCTGGGAGACGTATTCGCTGACGCCGTAAGCCGTGGGAGACTTTTGCAATTCCTGATGATATTTCCCGACGTACCGAATGTCGTATCCGGCTTCGCTCAGCAGCTCGAAGACGTTTGGCAGACCGGCGTGCATGGGCCGGTAACTCTCGGTGTTCGGTATGTTGATGCAGCCGTGCTGTGTGGGCCAGAGCCCGGAGATCAACGATCCGCGGGCGGGAGAACAGATCGGCGACGGTGTGAAAGCATGGCGGAAATTAACCCCATCCGCCGTGAGACGGTCCATATTCGGGGTTTCCAGGATGGGATGTCCGTTGCATCCCACACAGTCGTAGCGGTGCTGATCGCTGTGGATGAGGAGGATATTTGTTTTTCCCATGACAGCCCGTTTTAGGTTGCTCTATTGGCAGCTGATAAGTAAAGGGATATTAACAAAAATAGAACTTCCATGCATGGAACACAGAGGCTTCCTGCCGTCCGTGCTCGTCCGTGTTTGTCCGTGGGCTCCACGGCCGCAGGGCCGCTGCAACTTTGACAGCATCCGCAGGGAGCGATATAAACTCTTTTTCTGTGTTGTCGCTGATGGAGCGTTTCGCCGCTGGAGGTCGCTTATGCTGGATTACGTTAAGTTCAAACAGCCTGTCGTGCTTGGCCTGCTTCCCACCCAACGGGGAATTTATGATCCCGACATTCCCGGTCGCCAGGGGAGGAAACTGAAGAAGAAACTTGCAGAACTTGAAGTTGATTTTGTCTCACTCGACTGGTTGAACGATGACGGATTGCTTTCGGATCCGGGCGACGCGGAGAAAATTGCCGCGCGCTTCGCGAAAAAGAAGGTGGATGCCGTATTTGTTGCCCACTGCGATTTCGGGTCTGAACTTGCGGTCGGTCGAACCTGCAAAGCGGTGGGGAAACCGGTTTTACTATGGGGACCTCGAGATGGAGATCCGGGTTCCGATGGGGTTCGTGAACGCGACACCCAATGCGGAATCTTTCCGAGCGGGAAAATCCTCCGGCGGATGGATGTGCCGTTCTCCTATATCGTGAACTGTTCTCCCGAGGATGAGGTGTTTGAGCGTGGTCTCGATAATTTCCTCCGGGCAGTGAACGTTGCGCGTTGCGTGGAAGGAGCCCGGATCGGCCAGGTCAGCACCCGGCCAGGTTCCTTTACCAGCGTCATCTGCAATGAAGGGGAACTTCTCGAACGTTTCGGTATAGAAGTCGTTCCTGCCGCCCTCAGCAAACTGACCGGCGAAGCAAAAGCACGGCTGGATTCGGAGGAAACGCGACGGGAACGGGAAGAGATTTACGAGAAAGCCGAGGTTCAGGTGGATGAGGAAGAGATGTTGAAAGTCGCGGCCCTCAAACTCGCCGTCAAAGACTGGGCCGTGGAGCAACGTCTCGATGGCATCGCCCTGCAGTGCTGGAGTGCGCTCCAGTCCGAACTGGGCGTTTGCTCCTGTTTTGTGCATGGCGAAATGACGGATCTGGGCGTTCCGATGGCGTGTGAGACCGACATCCACGGGGCTGTCAGCGCGGTGGCGGCGCAGGCGGCTGCGTGGGGCGAATCGGCCCCGTTTTTCGCCGACCTTACCGTCCGACACCCGGAAAATGACAACGCTGAACTGCTCTGGCACTGCGGGCCGTTCCCGCTCTCGCTGGCAAAAGGCGATCCTGAGATCCGCCCGCATTTCGGGATGGATGTCGGAGCGGTGGGACACTGGGAGATCCGCGGTGGCGACGTCACGCTTGTGCGGTTTGACGGCGATCGCGGTCGCTACCGAATGTTTACCGGGCATGCCCGAGGGACGGACGGTCCGGCGACCTACGGAACGTATCTGTGGGTGGAAGTCAACGATTGGCCCCGCTGGGAAGAACGACTGGTCTGCGGGCCGTATGTCCATCACATCGTGGGTGTCCACGGCAAGCTCGCCCCGGTCTTCTATGAAGCCTGCAAGTTTATCGGCGATGTCGAGCCCGATCTAATTGACCCCGAAGAGAAGGAGATACGCGCCTATCTCCGTGGCACGGCGCAGCTCTGAAGCGAGTGCGAAAGGATTCCAAACGATGAAAGACGAAAATTATGGTGTGTTGTTCCCGGAAGGATTCCAGGCCGGTTTTGCTGCCTGCGGGATTAAGAGCGCGGATCTGGATGTGGCGTTGCTGATAGCCGACGACCCCTGCGTTGCTGCGGGGGTCTTTACGCGGAACAGTTTCGCCGCCGCCCCCGTGCAATGGAACCGGCGGATCCTCCCGAGTGAGAAACTGAAAGCCGTGGTTGTGAACTCGGGCAACGCCAACGCCTGCACGGGTGTGAAAGGCATGCGCGACGTCGAAACTTCCGCGCAGTTGGTGGCAGATTTGATCGGCTGCGGCCCGGAACAGGTGGCGGTGGCAAGCACAGGCATTATCGGCCACCCGCTGCCGATGGAGAAGTTAACAAGCGGGATTCGCGCCGCTTTTGATGCCCTTGGCGCGGCAGAAGAGAGCGCGCAAGGGGCCGCTCGGGCGATAATGACCACCGATACCTACCCGAAATGGACCACCGGAGGCGGGAGGGTTGGCAAATCGGATTTCAAAGTCGGCGGCATGGCTAAAGGCAGCGGGATGATCTCTCCCGATATGGCGACGATGCTCGGGTTCGTCACCACCGACCTGAAGGCTTCCGAGGACGTACTGAGCGATACGTTGCGTCGTGTGGCCGACCGGACCTTCAACCGCATCACGGTCGATGGCGACAGCAGCACGAACGATACGGTTCTTCTCCTGGCGAGTGGCACATCCGGCGCCGATTCCTCCGGGGCAGAACCAGGGGAGATCGAATCGGCCTTTGAAGCCGTGATGGGAAGACTCGCGCGGGAGATTGTGCGCGATGGAGAAGGCGCGACGCGTCTGATCGAGGTGGAAGTGATTGGCGCGAAAGACGAACAAGACGCCGAGCGGGCGGCCCGCGCGATTGCCAATTCCCCCCTGGTGAAATGCGCGATGAACGGGGGTGACCCGAACTGGGGGCGAATCGTCTGCGCGGCGGGCTACAGCGGGGCCGAAATCAATCCCGAGACTACTCGCCTTTCTCTGGGCGATGCGGTGGTTTTTAAGGCCGGCCTTCCCACCGGAGTGGAGGCCGCCGAGGAAGTGTCCGGGGACGAGATTGCCATTCGACTTGAACTGGGAATGGGGACGGGCGGGGCAACCGTCTGGACGTGTGACCTCTCGAAAGAATACGTGGAGATCAACGCCGAGTATCACACTTGAGCTCCAGGCCAACCGGGGGCAAAAGGTGTTTCAGTGTGAGACAATAGCGGGCTTTTATTACGGGGCGTTTGAGAATAATGGGACAAAAAACTGAGCTCGTGGCGTCAGGCAACGGAATCATGTCTATTTATGGCACAGATAGTTTTTGTGGCACAATTGTTGCACAATAGCTAACGGTTGCGGGGTCGTGTAGGCGACGCTAAAGAGTCCCCCTCTGTTGTCTACAGGCCTCGCAGCTTCTTTTTTGGGAAACGGGTTTGGTCATCAAACCTCAGGGTATTTGTCGCAGACCGGTTAACCCGCATTTCTCACGGACCTAAAGTGATAATTATTATAAACGGCATCCCAAAAAGACTTTGCACCATATTTCGCATCTGATCTCAGTACACAGTCTGTAATTCGAGTCTAAAAACAGCGG
>JBKHIT010000092.1:0-12965 GCA_046538485.1 Candidatus Brocadiia bacterium
GTGATGTATAGGCTCGGCTCCGGCCGGAAGTTGCTCCAGCGCCTGCTCCAGCGCCGTAATCCGTTCACTAACAACTATCACCTATCCCTCGCTGTCCTATGGTCCGACCCCGACTTACTTCTCAGTAACATTGCGTATCCTTGTTTTGGCTTTTTTGTCAACTTTATGTCAACCGTCTTTATTATTTTATGTCAACAAGGCCATCCCATGCCGGAGAGCTTTCATGCACTGGTCGGATAGAGATTTTAGAGTTAAGGACGGTTAAACCGGAAGAACCATTTTTTTGAGCTCGTCGTGTCATTGCCTCATCTGCCCCGCAGCATACCACAGATTAATCCTCGCTCAAAGATGGATGCGCCGGCAGGGCTGGCCGGAGATCAGCGACCTGAGGTTGTTGGTTTCTCGTTGATCGTTTCTCGTTTTTCGTTCCTCGTCGTCCCGCCGTCGCTGACTTCTGATCTCCGACCTCTGTCCATTGCCCCTGTCTTCGCAACTTCATAGTTTCCCAGCTTCCTATCAGTCCTCTGACCTCTGACTTCTGACGTCTGGTCTCTGATCACCGATAACAGATCACCGATCACCAGTCCTTTGCCGTCCCCTGCTTAGCGCCATTTTTCAGGAGGTGAAAAACGCGTCTAACGCCGTTATACGCACCCTTTGTTGGGCGTAACTGTTGACTCAACTTGGAGATATCGTGGTCCGACCCCGTATACCGTCCCAACTATCAACGGCCCTCTGTCCCTGTTTTGTCGCATCCTATTACTGAGACAGACCATCCTGTGGTCCGACCCATAGGATTTCATAATGGATCAATGAAATACCTCTTTCTGCAAACATCTCAAGGACTCCTTAGCTAGTTTTTCAGCCTTTTTTCTCGGGTTTGATACTTCTGAAGACTCCTCTTTACTATAATTCTTGGGTAAATATTTTTTCTGAACTTCCGCAACTGACCGCAATTTTTTTGCGTCTTTCTTCTCTTTCTCCATGATAATTTCATCCTTGATAATATTTCGCAAGAAAGTGCACGTTCTTCTCTGCTTCAAAATAATGTTTTCTGTCAATCCAAACAAGCCCATCCCCTTTAGAGATTACTGCTACATCAATTGGCCCGCCAACAGTCTCCCTATCGGTAGTAAAACGTCTCTTGATGGAAGTTAGATTCACTAAAGCTTCAGCAAGCTCTGCAAGTTGCTCTTTCGGTAAATTAGCAACTACATTTATTACTGGTCCAATGTGACTTTCCCGCCGATAAGCCTGTGCCCCCTCCTGGTAATTTTGAACCAATTTATCTGTTTGTTTCTCTAATCTATCAATAAGGTCTTGTTTGTCCTGCTCATCAATTGCGTCAATAGAATCAAGAATCATTTTGGGATAGTCAGATAACAATCTTTGGATGTACTTATCTATAAAACCCTTAAGTTCTGGATCGATCCCCTCCATAAACGTGTGGATAACATCCTTCTGGGCAAATGGAACGATGCATGCCGTATTTTCAAATTCCACACCACGTGGTTCCGTAATTTCATAGAACAGCTTTTCATTCGCTAAGAGATACATTCGTAATTCCACAAGTGAGGGAAATAAATCCTTTTCCCCAAATCCTGCTACTACAATCCCGGAATTATAATTGAGAACTCCTGCTTTCATAAGTCCTTCTGCCGCAATCTTTTTTAGCCGATTATATGAACGTTGAGATATGGGCAGTTCCTCGAAAACAGATGTTATCTTTTCTTCTATAAGGTCATGGTAAGTCAATCGAAAACTTCGGACATCGCTTGGATCAACATCATGCAAAAGCGGCGCAGACTCTACGGTCTCCCAACGAGCACCAACCACATCTGTCACAAGTCGTTTAAGTTTCTGTTCAGAGATAGAACCGTTTTCGTCAATGTAGGTACGAATACCACAAATAATCTCTGTTTTAATATCTTCATACAAGGCTGAAATGCGAATCGACGTATGCTTCTTTTGCTGCTGAGAAGGGAAAAATTGATCTTTTGTTTCACTCAGGTAATTAATGAATTCCTTCGCATATTCTTCGACTGTGGCGCAGCATGTGTCCCCTATTTGCTCTCTGTACTGTTTTATTATAGTTTCCCACGGTACGCCCATGAAAGAAGCTTGACTGTAAATCATAATCCCGACAGGAACGTCATAAGAAAGTGAAAACACTTTACTTGCCGAGGGGAATATCTTTTGTTGTCCTCCACCATAACGGACAGTCACTGCGCTGTCCGCGGCCAATGCAACTGCATGCCGATTCATTATAGCGATTTCTGTTGTCATTATTCTATTATCCCATATCCCTTGAGGTTGACATCTCCAATTTAGCTAGCATGCGTCAATTTACATAATCTTTCTTGAGGCCGCAACCACTCTCTTAACATGACGCCACTGCGACCACACCCCACTAAGGGGGACTATAACAATAATCGTAATTGTGAAATGGTTTTGGCTTACAGGCCGTTCCCTTCCGACCAATCGAAGGACTCACCTACTCGATCTTCTATTTCTTGTTGAATTGCCGCCTTGCGAGCACTCAAAAACGCCTCATAATCATTTTCAAGCATGGCCTTGAAACCGGCCTCATTGATTAGATGCTCTTTAAGGAGCCTCTTCACACCCTGCTTCCCGTCGGTATGCTCCTCAATCATCTGCGGCACATATTCACCCGGCAACTGGTCTCTATATTTGAATCGGTTTACTTTAGCCTCGATTACAGTACGATTGAGCACATTATCCCTTGCTGTTCTGTCTTCATATTTTTTGCCGTTGATCCCTTTCTTGAGTTGAGAAGCGGGGAATATATGGTGGTCATCAGCCTTGTGGAGGCTTATGCTTTCAAGAGTTCCAAAATCCCTCGCCCCAGCAAGCAACAAAAGACTCATGACCGCTCTATACTTTCCTCCACGGTACACGGACTTGAGGTCCAGTTCGACCGGTATTCGGTTTAGTCCTTCGGAAATGGAATTAGGAGGATCGCCACCATTAAGCCAAGACGTCAACTGCTTCATGTCTTGGTAAAGCTTCGTATCGGAACTCCCACTGTATCGAGCTGAAAACACCGATATCCAATACCACTTGTAAACTTTTTTCAGCGCCTCTCCGTCCGGGAAGCTGCCATTTGTTTCGGCATGATGGATCATGTTGGCCAACGTCGGAATCAGAGCCGTGTATGGGAAACCAAATTTCCGGCTAACCCCTAAACCGCCAGCCTGGGGTGATACCGCTTTTTCCAGCATACGATCCATCATGCCGGCGGTATTCTCCCAGTCCTCTGCAAAACTTTCCGGGGCAAGTTGGCGGAGATTTCTATCTTTACACTCGCCCCCTCGATGTAAAGCAAGCGTTTTCAACATCAGCTCACGAAGCCTGGTTTCTCCTATCATGTCGGAGCAGGTGGCGAGACGGGGATAGTCTTCGTCGTCAATAATGTCCTCCCACAAATCCCTCAGACGAATATCCCGGGTCCATAGTCGGGCTGTTAATATGTCAAAAACTCCCAGTTCAAGGCCTTGTGTATTTATCCTTTCAAAAGTCTGAACGACCTTGTCTTCCGGAGTGTCGGCATTCAATTGAATGACCGGTATTTTGTAACTGCGGAATACTTCTGTGTTGTCCTCAAACAAATCAACGTCATCTTTGGACAAGTCCGCACGGGATTCAGCAAGGGCTTCCATCCCTCGTCTCCAATCTTTGAAAATGTCCTTGCTTTTAAAAATGGTAAATGGAATAAGCCCTTTTTTGATTTGGAATGCCAGGTCGTTATCGATCAGTCTTTGGCTGGATTTCCAGTTCCAGCGCCGCCACGATATGGCATCTTCGTCAAGGTCCCCAGCCAAAACTTTTTCCCAATCAAGACAAAACAGTTGAGCATACTTCGTATTAGCAAGTGGGATTTCCGGGGCGGTAACCGCATAATAGATACTTGAAATCCGTTGCTGCCCATCCAAAATCATCTGCATACTAAACGGATCCACACCTTGAGTTGGTGCTCCGTCCACCTGCCTTGGGGGGAATGGAGATTCGGTGGTTTCCCCTGTCACAACCGGAAGGGAGAGAAGTGTGTTGATGTAATAACCATTAAGAATGCTCTCCAGCAACTTGCCCACCTGATGCGTCGGCCAAACAAAATCCCTCTGAAAATCAGGAAGCACTATCTCGCCGTCCTCAATTTGCTGTATCAACGATTGAACGTCCACTTGCTTGAGTCCCACTTCTAATTGGAGCGGCATTGTCAATTCCTTTCTGAATTACCAAATACGGTCAAATGTAACAAAAGACAAGGAGGATGTACTTCCCTTCATTGCTTCACCCAACCCGCCTCTCACACAACACCTCCGCCTGTTTGAGCACGGTTGTCGTGGCTGCTTCGCGTTTGTCCGGGGGATAACCGTATTTTCGGAGAATGTTCTTCACCAGGATCCGCATCTGGGCGCGTGTGCTGTCACGCAATGCCCAGTCAATCGTCGTGTTGCGATGCACGGCTTCCACCAGCTCGTTGGCTATGTCTCTCAGAGTGTCATCACCAAGGACTTCGACGGCACTTTCGTTCTCCGCCAGTGCATCGTAGAAGGCGATTTCTTCATCGGATAATCCCAAATCTTCGCCCCGCTCACGTGCTTTGCGCATCTCTTTAGCCATCTCGATCAACTCTTCAACAACCTGAGCCGCTTCGATGCTGCGGTTCTTATACTTGCGGATCGTGCTCTCCAGCATCTCGGAGAATGAACGGGCTTTGACCACGTTCGTTTTCCGGGTCTCTTTAATCTCGTCGGATAGGAGTTTTTCCAGCAGCTCCACGGCCAGGTTCTTCTGCTCCATCCCCTTTACTTCCATCAAAAACTCGTCCGAGATGATGGATATGTTCGGCTTCTCAAGCCCCACCGCTCCGAATATATCGGTGACCTCGGTGCTGGCAATGGCTTTCGATACCAACTGACGCAAGGCTGTATCGATCTCTTGCCGTTCGGCCTGTTCGTCTCCAGCGGTATTCTTTTTGATGACCGTCGATACTTCCTGAAAGAATTTCAACTCATCCCGCACCTCGTCGGCCTCCTCGCACGGCACTGCAAGAGCAAAAGCCTTTGAGAAGTCACGCACCGCGGAATAGAACCTCTCCTTCCCGTTTTCCAGCCCGGAGAGAAAATCGATGGTCTCGCCAATAGCGCGCAGACGTTTCTCGTCCTGGGTATGTAGATATTCCCTGTAATCGAACCCATGCAGGATGCCACGAATAATATCATGCGCCTCCAGCATGGCTTTAACGGCCTTTTCCTGATCGACCGCTGGCTGCCCGCGGCCCCCGCTGTTGGTGTAGTTTTGGAGCGCCTTTTTCAGCGGCTGAGCCATACCGATGTAATCCACGACACGGCCCGCGGGTTTGTCCTTGAACACCCGATTCACCCGCGCAATCGCCTGCATCAGCGTATGTCCTTTCATGGGTTTATCCACATACATCGTATGCAAACACGGGCAGTCGAACCCCGTAAGCCACATATCACACACAATAACCACTTTGAGCGGGTCATCGGGATCTTTAAACCGCCTGGCGGCCTGTTCCCTTTCTCCTTTGCTCAACAAATATTTCTGCCATTCTTCAGGATCGTCCGCGCTTCCGGACATAACAACTTTGATCTCTCCATCATTAATGTCCGGCGCAAACCACTGCGGACGAAGACGACGTATCTGCTCGGCCAGGTCCACACACACGCGTCGGCTCATCCCCACAATCATCGCCTTACCTTCCAGCACCTCCAGCCGGTCCTCAAAATGCTCCACGAAGTCCGACGCCAACAACTCCAATCGTTCTTCGGCCCCCACCACCGCTTCCATCTGCGTCCATCGCGTTTTCGCCCGCTGGCGCTCGCGTTCCAGCTCGGTTTCCCCCAGCACCTCCTCCACTTCCTCGTCGATGTATTCCTGAATTTCCTCCTCAAGCTCAACACCTATGATCCGCCCCTCGTAGTAGATGGGCACCGTTGCCTCGTCCTCCACCGCCCGCTGAATATCGTAAGTATCGATGTATTCACCAAACACCGATCGGGTGTTACGATCCTCCAGTTCAATGGGCGTTCCCGTGAAACCCACGAACGAGGCGTTTGGTAATGCGTCGCGCATGTGGCGGGCCAGACCATCGATAAATCCGTACTGGCTACGGTGCGCTTCATCGGCTATCACCACGACGTTACTGCGCTCCGAGAGCAGCGGATGTTCGACTTCCCCGTCCATCGGGAAAAACTTCTGGATGGTGGTAAAAACCACCCCGCCACCGGCCACCTGCAGGCATTCTCGCAGATGCTCCCGGCTCTCCGCCTGCACCGGCGTTTGACGCAACAAATCACTGCAGCGTGAAAAGGTGCCAAAAAGCTGATCGTCCAGATCGTTACGGTCGGTGATCACCACCAGTGTGGGGTTTTCCATGGCGGGATGCCGTATGATTTTACCGGCGTAAAAGACCATTGACAGGCTTTTACCACTGCCCTGCGTGTGCCAGATCACCCCGATACGCTGGTCTCCAAAATCCTCCCGCCCCGGATCATAGGTCGCTTCATCATCCTTGATCTTCAGCGGGTTTTTCTCATCCATCTTCGGGAACGGCCCCTCGGCCTCAGGATCGCCATCGATCCCGCATGCCTGCAGGGTGCATCCCACGGCCTTATTGACGGCAAAATACTGATGGTAGAGCGCAAGTTTTTTGGACAGTTGCACGCCGTTGTCCTCAAAAACCATGAAGTTGCGCACCAGGTCGATAAACCGGGGTTTTCGGAAGACGGCTTTCACGAGCACTTCCAGTTCCAGGAGTCCGGGCGGAGCCACGTTCATACCGTCGAGCGATCGCCACCGTTTCATCCATTCCCACGGGCTGGTGAGGGTGCCCAGACGGGCATTATAGCCGTCGGCGATGACGAGCAGTTCGTTGAATCGAAACAGATCGGGAACGCTGTCTTCATAATTGTGGAGCTGGCGATACGCGTTGTGGATATTCGCGTTTTCGGAGGCCGGATTTTTCAGTTCAAATATCGCCAGCGGCATCCCATTGACGAAAACGACGATATCGGCCCGGCGTGTCTGGCGATTGCCCTGCACGGTGAACTGGTTGACGACCATCCATTCGTTCGCGTCCGGATCATTCGTCTCCAGGAGGTGCGCGGTCTCATAATCAACCCCCCCGTCGTCAGCCTCGCATTCAACGGTCACCCCATCGGTCAGCAAACGGTGGAAGCCGCGGTTATCCTGGGTGAGATCCGGGCTCTCACTTTCCTCGACTTTCCGGACGACGCGGTTCACCGCATCGGGGCTCAACTCCGGGTTGATCCGCCGCACGGCATCGCGCAATCGGTCCGACAACACCACCTGCCGATAGTTATCCCGCGCCGGCCGGTTTCCATCGGGACTGATATCCGGCCCATGCACGACTTCATATCCCAGACCACGGAACCAGTCGAGGGCGGTTTGTTCAATTGTGCTCTCTTTGGTACCGGTATTCATCTGGATATTCCCGCTTTTTTCATTTTTTCTCCCTTGACAAGTGCGCTATAACTCTCATAATAGAATTAGCTCATCCGCCATGCGCGGAAGGAGTATCGACGCCGTTTCTCTTTTCAGAGGAGCGGCGTCAGTGATTTAAGGGGATCTGTCACGGTCTTTCCGCAGTTTTCGACATGTGTGCTTGCGGTTGGTTGGGTAAGCAGTAATAAAAAAATAGTAGTCTCCTCTGTCGCCCAAAACGACCAGATATTGTTCGCCATACCATACACAAAAACGTTCTTCCCCACGTCGCTGTGTCCGCCAAACTGCGACCCTTGGATCATCTGCGTGTTCCAATACTGCCCGTGGCCAAGCGATTCTTTCACACCGTCTCATATCGGGTTTGCGTTCTTCGTCTTCCTTCTGCTGAATTATGTGCCAGAAAGCAGGCTCCTTCCCATCGTCCAAAGGCCCCGTTTGGCATGCCACATCCGCTCCGCGAAACTGAGGACGGGAATGTATGAAATCCCTTTTGAATACATCGTAGAGTGCCTCGACGTATGCTGGCCAGTTCCCACCATAGTCATCGAAATGGATCTGATCCGGTAACCAATCTGGGCGTTCAGTCATAGTTGCGCGCCCCCGGTTCCCATCGCAACAGGTTGACCTTCGGCTCCCGCAGCCAAGTCGATTGTGTCAAATTCTTCCCTGATCTTTTCTGAATCCTCTGCACAACGGCCACTTTACCGGAGTTCGGCTCCTGTTGCCGATCAGCTAGATCTCCCCAGCACATACGGTTATGATAACCGACTGCGCCCATGAGCAGGTCCGTCAGTTGCATCAACTCACTCTCGTCGGAGCGAATTTGCTGTAATCGGTGTATGATCGTGCCCACCCGATCATATTGGCTGTTCCGCAGCACATCCTGCAATTTCTGCCGCTTTTCTTCGCTCCGAGTATCCTTGATGTCGAGATAAATGTTGTAGCGATGTCTCGGGTCAATAACCGGCTCCAACAATGTGAACAACATCTTGTAGTACCAGGTGTCGTGTGTCTGTCGAAACACCTCGTGATCGAGAGCCTGCTTATCGATGATGACTCCACGGAAATGCAGGTCGTCATCATCAAAAAAATAGTCCACCAGCGCAAGATAAAAGCCCTTTTTGGACTCAGACACCTTCGACCACTTACTCTCGAACGGAACGCCCTCTTCAGGTTGAAGGTCCTCAGGCTTCAGCAGGCCATACTGCATTTTCAGTTCCCGAACCCTTTCCGACACTTCCCGTACGCAATCAAGCGGACACCACACCGCACCAAGAACCATGACGGGAATGCCATCATTCTCCAAATGACAGCTCTCATCACAATAGATATTGTAGAGTTCAGCCATCACCAGACCCCTTCATACTGATTTCCTAATCGCCAGAGATGACGCGTCATGATTGCTCCTCTTCTATTTCTTCAGCCGGAAAGATGGTTGTCAGGTCAGCTTCAACATCCACCCCATAGCCTGTACATAGCCGCGCCAGGTGCAGGCCGAAGATGGCTCTCAGTTCACCCAAGGCCTCCCACATACGAGCTTCCTTCGGATAAACCATTCTCCGGTTGCTATCCGGATGGTCCATCCGTTCCAGAAACTTGCGGCAGGCAGCGCGCATGGCTCGTATGGGAGCTGTAAGATGCTTGTCTTCGGGACAATCTTGGAGAATATCTGTCAGCTCCTGACGCATTTCTATAACAGACTTCTCCACCCAAGGGCCATACTCCATGTGACGTTCAGCATATAGCGCCCGCCGGTCTTCAAGAAAGGCAATCAGCCGCCGCACAATGTCGCGCTTGTTCTCCGGTGGATTCCAACTGACGCCGAAAACAGGGGTACTTATGCCAGTAATTCGTCTGGCAATATCAGCAACTGGTATCTTTGATCGCCAGGTCATGGCATCTTCCTCCACGCTATGCGGTAGTTCCACGCATCGACCCATTCGGGGTATGCAACCCACATCTGATCGATAGCCTCTGGCACGTCTGCTTCGGCAAACATGCGCTCGACATCTTCATCCAACACCAAAGTATCATCCCCTATCAACTGGAGCAGCACAATATGTACCGCTTCCGGGTAGGGACGTAATTTCTCGGGGACGCTGGTAAGTGTTTTCTGCAGTGCGCCAGCAAAGCCCTGCAATGCCTCCTCCCTCGCTTCAAGACTCAAGTTCTCCGGCAGGATCTCTTCGTAATAGCCGTTTGGCCCAGTCTTCTCCTTTGCCCTCTGATGCCAGTGGACATGATTCTCGATGTAGTCGCAGGGCCAGACAACGCTTTTCCGCTCAATTACCATTTGTCCCCCATCGCTGCCCTCCAAAAGCACTTCCGGCTCTTTTCGGTCGGCATTGCGGACATCAAGACAAACCTCCCGGCGATAGGCTGTTTCCTTCTCCTCGTTGTAAAGCTCCACGAACTTCCGGATAAAGCGCCACTCGCATCGATCCTGAAGGCGAAAGCGACTATGGCAGTGAAAAATCACTGAGCACCTCCCTCAGCAGTTACGTATTCTTCCCAGTGTTCATCCAAAAAACCTCTTATGCCGTTTTTCGGGCAATATGCTGGGTATACTTCTCTGAAAGCCTCCTCGGCGGCTTCCAGGGAACAGGAGGGTATAGCGTCCGTGTAAGCGGCAAGATACAGCAAACCGAGAGATGGGGAACGCGATTGACCCAGGTTGCAGTGCACGAGCACTTGAAATCCAGCGTTGAGTCCCTCACGCGCAAAACTGAGTGCACTGTCGACGATCTCCTTCGGGATATAATCTGGATCATGGGCGTCTACGAAATTCAAAAAAAGCCTGTTTCCGCGCTCTGCCACGAGGTATTCGGGATGGTCTTTGGGGGCACCGCGACCCTTATAACCCAAAAGCTGCCGGTGGTACGGCTCTTTACAAGCATGAACAACCCTCCAGCCTTCTTGGCCCTTAACGGTACGCTCATAGTCAATCTCGTTCCCGACGTAAAGTCCCGGATATATCTCTATCATTGAACAATCTCCTCAGACAATCCAACATCGGGAACGCGAACTTTACCCGAGAGCAGGTTCGGAAGCAACGCATCACGGGATTTAGTTAGGGTACGGATCTCCAGCTCATTATGAATTTGCCGGCCTATTGGCGGAGCGATGGCTTTTCCCATCGTGTTCAGTAGTTCCTCTGATGGAACAAGAACTTTTGCCTCACTCAAATGTGCACGTTTTATGTGCCCCATAGTGGTGGCCTTATCGGCGGCAATGCGCTGGAATCTTTCAAGATGTTCAACCGTCCAAAGATAGTAGAACCATTTCGGGAACCTGACCGAAGACACTTTGAAAAGATGCTGATTAAGCACGCCACGCCCACCTGTCCACAGTTTTACGAGGAGACTGCCGGACCATGAAAAAATAACATCTCCGTCCTCAATAATGTATTTATCTGGAACATCCAGTGACGCCCGATCTGTGTTGTCAGAAAAACCGTCTCGGAGTTCCCTGATTTTGATCACCGGGAGAGATTCTTCGTCGCCTTCGGCTCTATACCTCTGCCAGGCAGTCCCATTCAAATAATCCGCAATTTCATCCAGCGCCCTAATTTCCCACCCCACCGGTATCGGCCCTTGGTCACTCTCCTCAAAAGCAGCTGGAAAATGCTCCGCCATATCATCAGCTACCACTGGATTCCCCGCGTCAAGCGCCTTCCGCCGTGCCGCGGCGCGATCGCCGAACTCCTCGGGGATGGGATTGCCCGCGCGGACGGCATTGTCGATGACGGGATCGAAATCCACGAACCAGCTTTTGAAAAGAGTCCGAGCGGTTGATTCCAGGGTTTTGTTCATCCGGCGATTGAGCTCGATCTTGTCGTCGAACGTCCTCAATATTTTAGAAATTTTTTCTTGTTCATCAAGATCTGGTACCAGCACCTCAAAATCTGATAACAATCCTTTACTGACGTTTGGAAATGTAGAACCAGTTGCAGCCTTGAGCAATGCGGGCAAATAAAGTTCCAACAATCCTCGAAGAAAATGATTATATCTGAGCCCTTTTTTATGACGCAGTGCTGCAAGTCCTCGCCCTATTGCGTATTCCCTATCTGCCCAGTTCATCCGGCCTGTCGACGATCCTCTCACGCAAAACAAGAGATCACCAGGTTCCGCCCGTTTCTTTGGATCGTCTGTGTATTGTTCAGGCTGAGGATGATGTGGGCCAAATTCCGTAGGGCCATTCAATAGCGGCAATCCAATTTCTTCCTCAGAACACATTTCTCCTTTTGGGGACCGCCCCATTTTGATGTTGGCAATATTTTTGATTTTCACCTTTTGTTTTTGCTCTACGATAGATAAATCTCCACGGTGCAATTGCTATTCACTGGTACTCCGACCGATCCCCGGTCCGGGTGTGAGCAGGCAAAACCAGTACAACGGCATAAAACACACATATCAGATATCAAAAAGTAAGAGTGGTGCGGTAACAGCGTTTTTCCGCGTAGTCGTCGTCCCATTTCAGCTGTATCTGAAACGGTGGATTGCATCCTAGGTTTATTCCAAGAAGGCACGAGGCCTCGGAGCCAGAGCCCAAAACCTCTGGCAAATTCTCTCCTTGCAGCATGACTTCATGTTCCGAGGAATCTATACCGTCAATGAACACGACAATATTGCGTGCTTCCGATTGCCCTTCATTGATAATTGCCATTCGCCATGAGTTTTTATCGGTCTTTCGTAATTCTGTCCTGAGCGTTGCCTGTTGTGATTTCGCACGTCGAGCATCTGCACGACTTTGTTCAATCTTCAGCAAGCGGGACTGGGTCTTATTTGATTTTTGATTAGCTAGCCAACTCAGTATGGTGGCAATGATGGATATTAATACCGAACCTAACGCGATTATAGTCGAAAACTTGACACTCATTGTTTTTTATTACCTGAGTCGCTCAGCATTCTCTATAGCTCTTTCAAATCATCGCATTCCCCAGTTAGCTCACCCTCTTGGAAACACTGGACGTCTTCAATGCATCCATTGTCCACGTCAAACTTCAAAAAAAGGCCCACACGGTAGTCATATTGCTCCCCAGTAAACGCAGCCAATTTTGCTTCATCCTTCTCGTCCCCTATTTCCGAGGTAGTTTTCTTGATCTCTATGACCAACAGATTGTGCTTGTCGTTACCGCGCTTATGCACAACGATATCCGGGTAGACAGTTTTCGCATCAGTATCGCGCACATCACATTTTATATCCCCATAACCGTCATAGAAAAGTTTCTTCGGTTCCTCGACATGACGATTGTATTCACAGTCGACATCCCACGAATTGCCAAACTCTTTCTGCATGTGTTCAGCGAGTTTGTGTGACAGAGAACGCTCATTCACATCCCGTTCCAACAGGTAGATATCCTCCCGATAAAGGGCCAATAACGCCATCTTCACTTTTTCATATATCTTTGAGTTTTCCATTTTTCCAATTAGCTATCGGCCATTCTTTCTCCA
>JBKHIT010000093.1:0-12944 GCA_046538485.1 Candidatus Brocadiia bacterium
TTACTTCCACTATAAATCTTACAGCAGGAACGGCCTTCATATTAACTACGTCTGATTCGGCCCTACGGGCCTCTTTTGGAACGGCAGTCGGCAGACCCACAGCGCAAATTCCTCTACGGGCAAAAAACCTTGACACATCAGGCCCCGTGGGTGAAAATAAATAAGGGGTTTGAGGGACCGTGACCTATTAATAATTTACAGGGGCCGCGATCGGGTGTCTTGCTGGAGAACGTTCATGAAAGACAAACTCAGAGAAAAGGAAGAGAGAGCAGCAGTCACTACCCCGCACAAATCTCTTTCTTGCTGTGAGAAAGAAAACGGCGCGCAAACATGCCGTTTTGGATTCACCCTCATTGAGCTGCTCGTCGTAATCGCCATCCTCGCAGCAATGCTGATGCCAGCACTTGAAAAGGCACGGGAAGCGGCCTACCGAGTCAGCTGCGTCAGCCGGCAAAGAGAGCTCATCCTGGGGTCTCTTCTGTTCGCCAACGATCACGACGGGAAGCTGCCCAATATTGCTAATGGACGCTATTCGCAGGTCGGGGTGGTCGATCCCGCGATTGCCACCTGGGGACCGGGTTATTTTGGCGAACGATGGGAACGCGATGGTGATTGGTACGTGCCGGAACTCTTTGTCTGTCCCAGCCTCAAACGAAATGAGTACTACTGGCTCACCGATGGGCAGGCCGGACGGGATCCGTACTCGCGGATAAGCGATCATATCTATGACAACAGCATTGTTATTGGTTACGTTATTTGGCCCGGTACCGTCAGTAAGTTTACAAGAGAGGGCAAGACAGTTGTCGGCAATACCCGGTCTGCCGTCAACATGGAAGAGGTTCCCGTTCGTCGGTTGGGCTCCGCCGACGTTCTGATGGCCGATCGACTGACCCAGGGGGAACGAATTGATCAATATGCACCGGAGGCGGATATCCCCTGGACAGTGCCCCACGGCGAGTTTGCAGCACCGGACGGGACCAACCAGGCCCACGCCGACGGTAGCGCCAGGTGGATTGATTTCAGTAATGTCAATTACTACTACGAGCGGAACAGATATAGCGCGAATGCCCATACCTACATCCTTTATTACGCGGCCGAAAATGCCCGGTTGAACCGTGGGGGATATGGTAGCCCCAATGTGCTGAGCGACCCGAACCTCCAGAACGATTTCATCCTTGCGGGATCGGGTTGGTGGGGAACGCGGAGCGGAGGAACTTACGATCCATCTCCGTGAACCATTTTCTGTTTAAAATATCCCAGAAAAGAGGATGCGAATGTTGGAGATAAAACCGCAGCCAGAAATCGCATTGGACAAAAACCATTCGCATGATTGGTTTGATAGTGTGAAGTCGATTCACCGATGGCGCGGAGGTTTCACTCTCATAGAACTCCTGGTGGTTATCGCCATTATCGCTATCCTCGCCGCCATGCTCCTGCCTGCTCTGGAACGGGCGCGGGGAGCCGCCCGACGGGTCAACTGCGTCGCCCACCTTCGCCAGTGGGGTCTCGGGACGCAATTCTATGCCAATGATCGCGATGGATGGGTCCCGGCGGCCATTCCGGAAGTCAAAAGCGGGGCTGGCCTTCGTAACGGCGGCGCTGTCGTTGGCTCGATGTGGGGAGGACATCCCACCCATTCCCCGGAAGAGTGCGCTCCTACCGGAACCTATATACTCCTGAAAAAAAATTACGTGGAGGTCGAGGCCTACTGCCCGTCGATGCCCTATCCTGTCATATCCCACAATAACGGGAAAGAAACGACCTGGGACCAGGCATGGGCGCAGTGGCTCACCTACGATTACCGCTATAACCACATCAACATGATTGAAAACAAATTCAACAAAACCACAGTGTATGAGGCGGGCTGCCTGGATCATAGCGGCCAGATTCTTTTTAACGACGCCGTGGGCCGGCGTCTGGACAGCAATCTGGTACCACGAACCGAAGTCGGCATGCATAACTTATCCCGATGGGCCCATCAGCGCGGAGGTAACGCCCTGCTCCACGATATGTCCGCCCACTGGATCCCCAACGATTTCGCCCATAGCTGGCCAACCCAGGGCATCGGCACCCCCTACGACAGTATCGACAAAACGCTCAATTAAGTCCTGTCCCGTCCGAAACCACAAAAAGCCCTCACCGTAGTCCCTTCCGTCCCTTATGTCCCTTGAGCCCTTCCCGCCGCATACTCCGTATCCGCTCCAACACCGGCGGATGCCCGTAATTGAGGAAAACGGTGAACGGATGCGGCGTCAGGTTGGTTAAATTATCACGTGACAATTTTTTGAGGGCATGGGCAAACGCATCAGCCCGTCCGCTGGTCTCCACCGCAAACCGATCCGCCTCCCGCTCGTTGTGTCGCGAAAACGCATTTAACAGCACCGAAAGAATAAGACTGACCGGGGAATACAGCAGCCCGAACAGCATGAAACCGGCATACAGGGGCATATGATCCGTCTCAAAACCGAACGCTGCATACAAACCTTCGCTCCGCAGAAAAAATGACAGGAGATAGAAAACCACTCCGAGGTGCAGGATGTTGAGAACCGTGCTTTTGAGAATATGTTTCTTCTTGTAATGCCCGATCTCATGCGCCACCACCGCCACCAGTTCATCCACCGTGTGTTTCTCGATCAGGGTATCGAACAACGCAATTTTCTTGTTCGGTCCGAACCCGGCCAGAAATGCATTCGATTTGGTCGACCGTTTCGATCCATCCATCACGTAAACCCCTTCGATCGGGAAATCGACCTTTTCCGCATAATTTTCGATGGCCTCACGCAATTCATCGTCCTCCATGGGACGAAACTCGTTAAAAAGCGGCATGATCCAGCGAGGGGCAACGTACTGGAGCACAAGTGAGAACAGCGCCGAAACACCCCAGCAATACAACCATGCCAGATCACCGGCATATTCGAAAAAGGCCAGCAACGCGGCAAAAAGCGGCCCGCCGAGGAGCGCCGATAGAACCAGCACTTTGATAATGTCCGCCATAAATGTTCGCGGGGTTGTTTTGTTGAAATCGAATTTTTCCTCAATGATAAACGTCTTGTACATCCGGAAAGGCAGCGCCAGGGCAAAGCGCAGAATCAGAATCGCCGCCACGTATCCCAACCCCACGATAATCGTGTTGTCGGCCCACGAAGCCGGCAACATATCCCGCACAAACTGGTCGAGGTACGGAAAACCTCCCGCGAACCAGAACACCAGCAACGCCGCGAGACTCACCGTCGAACCGATCAGGCCGAATTCAGTATTGCTTTTCAGATATTGCTGAGAACGACGATACCGATCTTCGTCGTAGGTATCCCTCATTTCATCGGGCAATTCTTCTCCGGCAGCCCTGAGATTGAGCGCATCCGAGATACAATTCAGCAGATAATCGAGACTGAGGGCCGCAAGGACGACAATCGCAAAAATGTTGAACTCCATCGTCACAAACTCCGTTTAGAAATTCGAAACAAGCCCGGAGGTGCATCACTTTCGATTTTGGGGGTCGAACTTCTCACCGCGCCTTGCATCTGCACCGCCGACGACCGGCTGAACGCACAGACTCAAGTGGAACGGACCACTATTCAGGATAACACCTTTGAACCGTCCGGAACAAAACAGCCGCCGTGGGGCGTCAATCCATTCACGTCATTCGGGGAACTCAGGACAATGAAATCCTCATTGGCATCCATGAAAGAGCCCCCCACGTGAGCTGCTCGCCGAATACCGGGACCGCTGGGATGACACTGATTCGAGCTGGGGACAGGCTTTCTGGGACGGTTACGGCACCTGATCCGAAGAAAATGTAAAGTGGCTGGCGCCCGGTGAAATCAGAATGAGCCGGGTAAAGTCCCCATTTTCTGCGCGTTCAGGCCGTATTATTGCTTCACATTGGGCGGCACATCCTCGGCCTGCCATTCTGAAGTCGGAGACCATTCACCGGCCCGGCCGAGGTCAAGCCCCCGCATAATCCAGTCCTCGACATCGTCAATCGGCCTTCCGTGACCCGGGTAAATTTTTGCCAACTCAAATTCGGACAGTTTTTCCAGACTTGCAAGTGTTTGTTGCGGTGAGTACTGTCCCTCACCAGCCCAACCAGGTGTGCTGTCTTGAAAGAGCAAATCGCCCGTAAATCCCACCGGTCCAGCTTCCGTCTCCACAATATAAGTTGTGCTTCCGGCCATATGTCCGGGTGTCAAAACACATATCACTGTCAGACCACAGACATCGATCGATTCCATATCCTGCACGCGAACATCGACGCTTATGGCCGGAATGAGATCGGGATGCTCGCCCCAGATAGGCGGCGCAGCCGACTCCAGAAGTTTCGCCGTAGTTTCTGAAGCCACAACAGCACCTTTTTGCCTCTTTATGCTTTCCCCGGTGCTGTCTCGTGTTTGCGAAAGAGGCGCTGTAGAATTACCTTGCTTGATCCGTTTTCGGAGCTTTCCGGCTCCCAGGCAATGATCGACATGCGCATGAGTGATCAGCAAATGCGTGATTTGCGCGGGCTCGAACCCGAGTCTTTCGACGTGCGCCAAAATGGTCTCCTCCCCGTTCCCCGAACCCGGGTCAACAAGCGCCACACCCGAAGAGCCTTCGATCAACCAGGTGGCACACTGTAGCTCCTTGCCCTCGTAAACTTTGTGTATTTGGGCGCCGCTCACCATGTTCTCCGCGGGGCGATCGGCAAAAGAAGGGGGAAGAAGCCCGCCTCAATAATGGACTTTCCCGACCTTGAGCTTGAGCATGCGTTTCATGTTAACCATGAGCACCGCTCCTGCCACAGAAAGCATTTTGGCTTCACAGGTATCGGCACGGCTGGTCAGAACGACCGGTGCTTTGGCGCCCGTCAGAAGTCCGACGATCCGGCAACCAGTAAAATACACAAATGATTTGGCGAGCATGTTACCGGCCTCGATATTAGGCACCAGCAGAATATCAGCTTTCCCGGCCACCGGTCCACCGATATTTTTGTGTTCTGCGGCCGCCGGACAGATCGCGTTATCCAGGGCAAACGGCCCATCGACCGTGCATTCGGGAACGTACTGATGCCGTGAAGCCATCGACGCCAGAGCAGCGGCATCGAGCGTCGCCGGCATATTCGGGTTGACCAATTCGACCGCTGCCAGAACGGCAACTTTGGGATCGATGACACCGAACAGGTCGGCCATATAGACGGCATTCAGCAGGATGGCAGCCTTCTGCTCGAGGTCTGGTGCGATATTCATGGCTGAATCCGTAATGAGAAGGAGTTTATCCATTTCGGGGACTTCCACCACAAATACATGGCTCATAATCGATCCGCTACGTAACCCGTTTTCTTTGTCGAGCACACCCCGCAGAAAATCATCAGTATGGATGTAACCCTTCATCAGTATATCGGTCTCACCGGATGAAGTCAGAGAAACGGCCCTTTTCACGGCAACCAGGGGATCGGACTCGTGGACAATGGGCAGTCCATCGAGGTCAACGCCGGCGGTTTCAGCCGCTTTTGCGATACCGTCCTGATCCCCCACCAGCGTGCATATGGCGATCTCGCGATCTCGGGCTTCAGCTGCTGCCTCCACAACGGAGGGATCCTGGGCAACGGCCACTGCGACGTCGCGCATCGGGTGCTGGCCTACCAGATCCAACAGGACATCGAAATTTTTCATGCTCCCTCCTTCCAGAGGTAACCGTTTGCAGAACATTGACAGACCGCTACGGAGCGGATCCTCAACTCAGGGCGGCCTTGACTGACGCAATCAATTTCACGGGGTCCACCGGCTTATCGAGAAAATCCTCGGGCTCGGTGTCGAATTCCGCCTGATCCTCGACTTCACCGTCAATTCTCAGACATACTTTAGGCATCTTCGCTCCCCTGTAACAGAACCACAGACGTCTTTTTCATGCAATGTTCGAATAATCAGCACGCCCACTGTCAGGCACGCTTCAGGCCGCCAGGATTCTACGAGGGGGTATCCGGCCTGTCAAACAGAACTCCTCACCGACCCACAAGGGCATGACCGCCGTGCGGGAATTCGATCGTCCTGCTCATCCTCACCGCCCGACCATCAGCATCGATTCCAACGGCCAGGTCCATCTCGTATGGAATCAATGGTGCCAGGATAAGTGGCGTATTGTCCACGCTCGACTGGAACCGGAAGATGAAAAGAACGATTTTCTCGATATCATCCGGGACGGCGAATCGATTCGCCACCTCGAAGAACCGGCGCAAGATTTTAATATCCGTTTCGACGACGATGCGACGGGGCCGGGCCAGCATTTCTACTTTGCCCGCGTGAAAGTTGTGGGCGACCCATCATTCAACGCCTCGCATCGCGGCCCCGATTTCGACCGCCCATTCGCCACTGACGGCCCCTGACCGCACAACCTCGCCCGCGCGGAAGGCCCAGTCCCATCCGGGGTAAAGTCAGATGAAAAGTACTCACATTCCCCGCATCGATTTGCGGAAATTTGAAGGAGATATTATTCTGTATTCGGGATTTCCAAACAAACAGGAGAGACGTTATGGCTGATAAAGCGTACGTGCAACTCGAACCAAGCGAAGCCGCTCTCGTCCGTGCAGCATCTAACATACTATCCGGCTATATCGCCGCCGGGAAGGTAAATGAAGAAAACGAGAGTGAGATGATGAAAAAAGCCATCAAATCCGCGATCAATATCGCTTTAAAAGTGGACGATCTCGTCCAGAGCGATAGCGAACTGGGATGATGGCGTATGGGTTTAGGCTCTGTCTGAAAATACGGATCTGGATTCGAGCGGCTGCATTTCCGGCTGGCTTTGTCCGCCTGTATCGGCTTATCTCCACTGGATAGGCCTGCTTCGGCGTCCGCGCCATCCGCAAATTCGCTCGCTCTCGGTCCGACGACCGCATTCTCAGACAGAGCCTGGCCCGGGCATTTGCGCTTACCTGTCATTGCGAGGCGTCGCGCTCGGCGGAGCGTCGCGGCAATCCGGAAGTGCGCCGTAGCCTTCAGCGTTGTAATTGCTTAAGGCCTCGCTGGTGCGTAAATACCGATCGTAAATCCGCAGGAAGAGCACTTCGCCGTTGAGATCCGGGGCCATTTGTGCTTCGGCTGCGCCGTTAACTTCTTTCAGGCAGGGGTGAAAACGTCCCCAGCCGAATTGTCTTTCCCGCCCGCCATCACAGAGCACCCCGTCGACCATCACGCTGATCAATTTCGGGCCGCCGTCCACAATGAAAGCTATCTGATGTTCCCGATCGGTTTCGAGCAAACCCGGATCGCAATCCCAGGAACAGCGCGCAAGCCCGTTTCCCCAGCGCGCCCCCGGTTCGTCGTAGAGACGCCCGCAAATGGTCAGATCCAGCGTCTCACGATCCGTCAATTGAAGCAACATCCCGCGCCCTTCCTCGTCGCGGCTGTCAAAAAGCACCTGCCACGGCGTCAGATCTTCGAATTTCACCCGGCACTCGAGGGTAACCCCTCCACGATCGAGCACAACCTGACGGCCTTCTTCCTCGTGCGTCGCGCCGGTCTCCGGATCGAGGTATCCGGCGCCGCGGTTGTGGATCATGGGCAGATCGGGCATTTTGACAGCCCCGGAGCCGCCTTCGTGTTCCAGCACGAGTCCCTCGCGGACCACCTCCCGGTCCTCACCCTGGCGCCACATGCCCTCCAGGAGTCCCGGATCAAGCTCATGCACCCGGGCTGTGCTTTTCTGGGTTTCGGTGAAGAAATACCGCCCATTTTCTTCAATAAAATCGGGATAGCTCATCCGGTTGCCGATCTTATCATCGTACAGAATTAGCTCCGGCTGCGACCAGTAGATGTAGCCGTCTTTTTCAATCCCGCCGCACATCCAGATCGGGTTGCGGTGGGCGTATCCTTTCCAGCTCTCGACACCCTGGGTATTTCCCAGTTTCTCGCCACCGTGGAAACAGAACCAGTAGATATATTTCCCGTTGGAAAACCGCCGCACGAAATTGGCGGACCGCGGGTTCTTGACCCGCCGTCCGCCGGGCGTATATCGCATCCAGTCCCGCTCCCAGGTATGCCCATCGTCCCGGCTGTATGCGTGGCAGGCAAAACCGTCGATTGTGCGGTATGTGCCGTAGAGGGATCCGTCGTTCATCGGTGTGGCGTTGAATTCTCCCGCAATCGGTCCCCCGCCTTCCGGCGTGCGCAGGCCCACGTCACCTTCCGGCAGAGTCTCCCACTCATGTTTCGACGGATCGAGTTCGGTCAGAATATTAGGGCTGCGGAACAACACGCCCTCGTTCTGGACAAAAAACCCCGTCCCGAACCCACCCACTTTGCTGGCACAAACATAGGCAGCTCCGTGGTGGACGAAAGGTTTCCCTACGCCCCAGAAGAACATGACATCGCCGCCGTAAACATTCTCGCGGTCTGTCTCGAATTTCCGCATCGGAATCTCGTACCGTTCCTCCGACCACGTGCGGCCCCGGTCGTCGCTGTATTTGTAGGCGTAGACCCCGATGGAATCGACTCGCGATATGGTGTCGCCGTTGACGTTTTTGACTTCCCGACGGTTTTCTTTGTTGTAGGTATAGAAGGCATAAATACGCCCGGTTTCCGGGATCCGTAGGGGCATAGCCCATGAAGCCTCGGGCCCGCCGGGGGGCTCGATATCGAATGGTCCTTCCCAGTTCCGACCGTGATCCGAAGTGATGACCGATACAACATGCTGCCCCGTATCTCCCTCGTGTCCCCGGCCGGTCGTCATAACGCAGGTCCACGATCCGTTGTCGTTTTGTACAACGTACGGCTGGTCGCAGTATCCTTCACCGGGGATCTCAAATCCATTCTCAATATGGCGAAGATCTTCTTTCATCTCGCATGCCCTTCAAAACGGACTAAATCGGTTTTGGCAGAATGCCGGCACACTATTTGAACCTTGTATCATAAACGATCCGGGTGGGTAATGCATGAAAGCCCGCGATGGTTGGTTTTTCGCTGTCGGGCTAAAGCATCTTGCGGGTGGTCTTCAGGCTTTAGACTGTGGCGGCCGCGAGTCGCGGTCGCCACACTTCACAGCCGGCTCCGCCGGCGGAAACGGACAGATGACAGAGCGTCAGAGGACAGTGGTCAACGACGGCAACGGCACAGCGGCGAAAAATCGCCGCACTCCAGAGCCGGCTGCGCCAGCGGGGTTCATGCATGAGACGGTGCTGATACAATTGTCCACCACGCAGGATATTCCGTTGCGCAGCAAACGACAACGACTCCGGGTCTCTCGACCCGGCCCACAGGCTGGAGAAACTGTGCCACACGGGTTTTGGCTCACGGTATGGCAGAAGGCCAAAAAACGTACTCGCCACATAAGGTATTGTAATGACAGGACTGCCTGGAAACCGCTTCTGAGGGCCAGGGGCCCGGCGTATATCAGTCCCCGGCGGATTTGTAAGCGGACGGACCCGCGAGGGGGCTGGACTTCAGCCGGAGGCTGGAGTTCAGCACGCGGTCGATTTTCCTGAAGATTCCAGGCGTGCTGGCATTTTCCGGCATTTGTCGGCCTCAAGTCCAGTTTCGCCCGCCGCTGGCGGGCTCAGCTGAACTCGAGTCTTCAGGATATGCGATCGACAAGCGGGATTTATGCGCCTCGGGCATCCTTGACGCAGGCAAAGTGTCAGCGCCCCGTTTGCATAAAAGCGCTTCGTCGCGTATACCAACCGTCTGATTTTTCGCAGGAATGAGCGCACGTAGAAATGACACTCGAACAAGCAGTGGAGAAGGTCATGGCAAAAGCCAATATCGTTTTTTTCCATGCCGAAAGCTGGGACGGACGCGCGATGGGATGTATGGGACACCCCGCCATGCAAAGAGCCACACCCAATCTCGATCAAATGGCAGAACGAGGTGCGCTTTTCCCGCGCACATATTGCACTCATCCCATCTCCTGCCCTTCCCGCGCCAATATGTGGTCCGGGCGCTACACCCACCAGTGCGAGAGCTGGAACAATCACAAAGGTCTGGAACCTGACGACCCCACACTTATGGATCAGCTCAGTGACGCCGGGTATCAGTTCGTCTGCGACGATCCAGCGGATATTGGGCTCGGGGGGTCCGACTATCTCTCCGGTCACCACACCCAGGTCGCTCGAGTCACCGCCTGGACCGGACCGGCCGACATCCGATTGCCGGTCTATGGACGCGGCGATCAGGATGTGCGGATCATGACCGGCCAGGACAATGCCGCACAACATGACTGGGACATGACGCACAGCGCCGTCGATTTTCTCCGCCAGCAGGCTGACTCCGACGAGCCGTTTTTCCTCTACATCACCACCGGGATGGTCCATCCCAGATTCCGCACCACCGCTCGTTGGATGGAGAAAGTCGACCTCGATGCGGTGCGCATACCACCCGAAGACGAGCAACTCCACCCGGTCATGGGATACCAGCAGATCAATAAGAACTGGCGTCACGGCTTCCACCCTTCGACCCGCCGGTTGGCCCGGGCCGTCTACTATGCCATGTGCGCCGAAGCCGACGCAATGGTCGGGGAAATTGCGAGCGCCATGGACGAATTGGGTCTCCGGGACGACACCTATTTCATCTTCAGCAGCGATCACGGTGAGCTCAAAACCGAACACCGCAACTGGTATAAAATGAACATGTACGATGGGGCATCGCGGGTCCCGCTTATCATCACCGGACCGGGCATTCCCGGCGGGCGACGGGTCGATAATATCGTTTCGCTTATCGATATATTCCCCACGTTGGCCGAGATAGCGGATATTGAATGTCCCGACCACGTTGAAGGGGAATCACTGATGCCCCTCGCCCTTGGTAAAACCGACGAGAGCCGCGGCTGGGCTTTTGCTACTCACACAGGCACGTCGGCGAACACAACCATGTTCATGCTGCGCCGGGACGAGTGGAAATACGTCGCCTATCCGGGCTATCCACCGCAACTTTTCGATCTCGAAGAGGACCCCGACGAAATCCATAACCTCGCCGAATCACGCCCGGAGATCGTGCAGCAGATGGACAAGAAACTTCGCGACATCGTGGACTACGAAGAAGTCCACGAACGGTGCATCCGCTACGATAAAGAATCGTTCAGGGAATGGCGGAAGCAGGCCAAAGCGGGTCAATTCACCGACACCTCCTACAGCCGCAGCGCCGACGATCCCGCGACAACCTATGAGGAAATCATGGCCAACGCGTACGTCGGCTGGAGCGAAGAACACGAGGAAAAACTCAACCGCTGGCTTGAAGAATAGTCCTCGCAAACGTTGCCTACCGCCCCTCATATTCCCGCAAATATTGCGCGACAGCCCTCTTAAAAGCTTGCAGATCAGAAAGTCGACCAAAGTTGCCATATACTTCATCCCCGGGTCTCCTTCAAAATATCTTCCCTCTGTCGACGCAGGATCGGGAGGTAGTCGCAGTATTTTGACATCAAATTGGCTTCAAATTCGACCCTGGTGGCCCGGTCCTTCTCATAGACCAACTGGCCGCTGGCGATAACATTATACGCCAGTGTCACCGGCGCTTCTCCGAGCATCACCACATCCACTTCTGCCGCATCCAGAACTTCAAGCAGCTCGTGCTCAATGCGGTATCGGCAATCCGGCGCCGCGTCAGGAATCAATGACACCCCAAAATCATAGTCACTGGACGGAGCGGCACTTCCATCCGCCCGGGACCCGAACAAATACGCCAGCGCGACCTCCGGGCAGTCGGCAAAATATCCACCAATCTCATTTTTCGAAGTCTGTGGATTTTCCTCACCCATCACCACACCTCGGAACAGGTCAGTGCCTCTCCTGAGAAAAAACATTGAGAGGCAATAGAGCCGTCAGTTTCTTTTCTTTCGCAGCACACCGCGCCAACCGTTCCCTCATACTGCCCCCCCGGATTTGGAGAAATTCGGCGGACGGCGAAGAATATGGCCCACTCCCTGTCTTGAACACCCGACTCTGCAAATCAACCGTCGTGGGTTACTAAGTCGAGCAGAAAGAATACTCTAAGTTTTTTTGCTGATCTCAGCGTCGATTGTGTTTTCCCCCTATTTGTTTACGACACGATCGATTGCATGAAGCACAAATGCTATGCGCATCATTTGAAGGCTCTTTGGGCACGAGCACCACCCGGAAGCCAATCGGGCTTCCAGTGCCGCGACCCAGAAGCCGTCCAGCCATACTCGGCGAACCTTGTGATGCTCCGGATCAGAGGTCGTTTCCTCTTTGAAACTCTCGACCGTCGTGCCTGCCACAAACCGATATCGTCCGGGTGCTGCCCACCGACGGTGGCTCGTAGTCGGCATCCGGACTGGACCCGCAGGTCCCAAAAGTGCAGTCGGTTCGAACAGTATCCGCGCCCATATCCTCTCCACCTCCGGCCTGTCTGGTGGCAGAAATAATAGGGGTATTTTACCGGCTGGGGGGCGGATTTTAAAGAATTCCTGCGGGAGACGGACAAAATGACACGCGATTAAACGTCTGGTGCCACCTCGGCGGAGATGATTTTTCGGCGGCAACGGGTGGTGGGGAATTGGTTACAGGCGGAAAACATCCCCCGAAAATCAAATGTCACGGATCACTATGTGCGGCGGTAAAAACGCAGCCCTCCGGCAGGTCTCGCAGCAAAACAGCAGAACGACCAACGGCAGGTCCGCCTCGGCGATGCGGACCTACAGCTACCTCGCATTTCCCAACGTTTGTCCGCCTCAAGTCCAGTTTCGCCCGCTCAGTGGCGGGCTCAGCTGAACTCGAGTCTCAATCCCCGCGAGCGGACTGGACTTCAGCCGGAGGCTGGAGTTCAGAACGCGGTCCATAAACCAACGGGCCCGCGTCGGTGGAGGCAACGGATTAACAAACATTTCGGATTTCAGTCCAGCAGGCGGGTCTGGGAGTGCGAAGTCCGATAACCACCACACACGCTTCCGCTGTTCAGTACGTTGCTTCCTCCGGCGCAGGATGTTGACATATGTCATGAAAGGCGAATGATGAGCTTCTG